>JBDGXD010000098.1:19973-30445 GCA_039584755.1 Gemmatimonadota bacterium | reverse complement strand
ACCACTGTCGCATCAGCCTCGCACCCATCGGTGTAACCGTGCGATCGATCACATCGAGCAGAGTTCCGCTGGGAGTATCGGAGCGGATTGGCTCCTCTAGCTCCAGGTTGCGCTTCGTCATCTGATCCAAGGGGATGGTGCTACCGGCGCGTCTCATTGTGGGCCGAGCCATGTGTGGCAAGCCCCCCGGTTGCAACTCCGCCGCGTACTTGAGAAGAGCAGCGGCCGCCGCCAGTGCTGGCTCATCACTCTGCTCGATTCCCAACCCCGCAAGACTGTGCAGCTTGAAACGGCGCTGAATGTCTTCGCCGGCCAGAGCAGAGTCGTATTCCCACGCCTCGCGTTCTGTCACCATTGCACCGCCAGTAGGTAATGGCGAGTCATGGTTCTCGGGAATCACTACTTCGCGAGGTGCGTACCGAGCCAGTGCCGCTTCAAGATCCATGGCGGAGCAGGTTTCCAATACGAACTCTCCGGTAGAGAGATCGATGGCAGCCAACCCCACCGGTTCGCCCGGTTTCAATGCGACCAAGAAGTTGTTGCGGTTGCCGTCGAGCCAGTCTTGTGCAAGCACGGCCCCGGGCGTGAGGGTCTCCACCACCTCACGGCGGACTAGACCCTTGGCGAGCTTGGGATCCTCGACCTGCTCGCATACCGCCACTCGGTGGCCGAGTTCCACGAGGCGGCGCAGGTACTCGCCAGCCGCCTTAACAGGTACACCAGCCAGCGGCACTTCTGCAGCAGCGCCGTTGTTGCGACTCGTCAATGTTAGACCGAGATCACGCGCTGCAAGCCTGGCGTCGTCAAAGAACATTTCGTAAAAATCGCCCATGCGGAAGAAGACGATAGCGTCTTGGTGCTGCGCCTTTATCTCGCGATACTGTTGCATCAGCGGGGTGTCGGGCTTTGATTGGCTAACCCGCCGCTTGCTCACGGCTGCTCCACCACAAATGGTCGCGCACCACGTGCGGTTGGTACCCCTCGCGGTGCAGAGCCTGCATTAGCTCATCAGCGCCTGCGGCATTGTTGACGGCAGCAACTTGCACTGCGAAGAAGGCACCCGTCCCACTGGATCTCGGACGCGTTTCTTGGGGGGTGGAGTCGGCTACCGCGCCGGGACAGCGCTGCAAGTAATACTGTGACCTGTTGGACAGTTCGGCGTCATCGACGGCCGATTCCTCGGCTCTGCGGAGCAGGTCACAGCCATTCTCAGGTTCGCCTAGCTCGAGATAGGCACGACCAGCCCAGTAGGCGGCTCTGGGGAGTGCGTCGCTGAACGGGTAGTCGAGCAATACTCGCTCTGCCGAGCGGGCTGCTGACCTGAGATCGCCGCTGGCGAAACGCAGCTCCGCCATTCTGAGTAGAGCTTGGTCAGCCCATGCGGAACGCGAATATTCAATGCTCACGGTGCGATAATACGCCAGGGCACTGTCGCTGTTGTCGGCTACAACACCGGCCATGAACAAAGCACCGGGGTACAGTCGGTCTTGTGGTGATAGGCCTGCGATTCGCCGCTTCACCAGGAATCGGGCGGAATCCCCCAGCCCCTCAGTGGCAAGACGCATCGCTTCCATCAGCAATGAGTCCCCGACTAACGAGTCACCGGGCGTCCAATTGGTAGCCTGCGCTCGTAACGGTTGTGCCAGACAAGTCAGGAGCGCAGCCAGAAGTACGGGGCTTCTCATACTGCCACCTCTCCGAGAAGACTCAAACTGAGTAGTAGGTCCTGAACGGTCCCTCGATCATCGCTCAGAGTGGTCGACTTGAGTGAAAGATCACACCGGTGAGTCAGGCGGAGTGCTTCGTTGATCTCAGGACCAGACCATTTGCTTGCTGCGCGTGCCCAAGAATTCGCTTCGTCCGACCAGTTCCGGACCGCAGGGGGACGGGTTTCTTTGCACACGTTCACTAGCCGTTTCCCCAGATCTTCTGGTGCCACTCCCTCATCGGCGAATGCTCGAGCGAGTCGCACTCCCACCAGACCCGTGCCCAGTGCTGTGATCAGTTTCACTGCGTTGATGCCTGCGGCCGCCAATACCGGATCAAGCATGTCCACCGCCTTGGGAATCTCACGCAGCAGCACGGCATCGACCCAGTCGTGCAGGGTTTCACCCCTCCGGACCCCAACGAGCTGGGCAACTTCGTCGAAGTCCACCGGGGTATCCTGTGGCGCGATGACAGCCAACTTGCCGATCTCCATGGCCAATTGCGACAGGTCGGGCCCCACCGCATGCAGCAAGTGTTCCGTCGCGGCGTCTGTCATGTTGAACCCGTCACGTTCAGCGCGTACTGTGATCCAACGGCGCAGGCGTTTCGGACCTAGCGGTTTCAGCACCACGTGCGTCGCAGCTCGCGCCAGCAGTTTGTCAGGTTCTTGTTTCTTTTGTCCTTGCCGCCCGGCTTCACTAACCAGTACGAGGACTGTTGTGGGGGATGGGTTCTCGACGTAACGATCTACGACTTGCCTTACTTTGGAGTTGCGCCGCCACTGCCCGACGTTCTTGATGACAACGGCTCTGCGCTCGGCGAGCATCGGTGGCGTCTCTACTAGAGAGTGAAACCCCTCGCCGGTGACATCGGGCGCGTTTCGCACATCGACGTTGAAGTCCCGGCTTGACGGTTCGACAGCCTGATTCAGCACCAGCTCGACAAACTCCTCCTTGAGCATCTCCTCGTCGCCCGTGAGGTAGTAGACGGGCGCAGGTTTCTTCCCTTTTAGAGCGCGATAGGCCGAGTCGAACGAGAGCGGAGCCGCCATACGGGCGGAAGTTAGTGAGGTGAATCTGCCTAAGAAAGTGTGACTCTAGGTCAACGGCCCAGCGAGACCCAGGTGGCGAACGACACCTGGGGTTCGGGCTGGGCTACCTCCCGACTGAATGCAGGAACACTCCAGTCCGTCAAGTCTACGGCTCCGTCCAAAGCCCTGGCTACGAACGGGGGGGCCGACACACTGACCTCACGGGGGGATGGAATCTGCGCGTCAGGTGCAGGGTCGGTTTTCACCGCCATTGTGATTCCCGCCGTCATCATCAGGACGGTCATGATCCCCGCGTGGATCTTTCGTACTCTCGGGCTGCTCTTGCTGGCAGCACGCCCCTCCGAGAGCCGCTGCTCGAGCCGTCTCTTGAAGCCATCAGTTGGCTCGCCTGCGGCGGTGGCCTTGAGTAGCATGACCCCACGGGAAATGTACGCATCGTAGTCCATGCACCGGCGGCAAGTGGCCAGATGGTCGCCGACCTGCAGTTTCAGATCGGGATCGCCCATCAAACCGTCACGGTAGTCAGAATAGATTTGCAGAAAATCAGAGCAGCGCATCGGACCGGAAGTTTAGCCGAGTTAACGTGTAACTGGGCAATTGTACCATTTGGTGGAGCGGAAGTTCCGTCCACAGCCGTGGATCCCCGATCCTAAGGTAGATCGGATCAGGTGGAGCTGCGGAGATTCATGCTGCCCGCTACCGGAGTAACGGACTCGGTGTTAGTCGAGCAGTGGCGCGATTACCTGAGCGAACCGGTTACGCGCCCTGTTCAACCGACTCTTGACGGTCCCCAGGTTGCAGTTGGTGATTTCCGCTATTTCCTCGTAGGTCTTGCCTTCGAGTTCGCGGAGCACGAATACCACCCTGTGGTGTTCTGGAAGCTGGCGTACTGACCACTGTACCAGCTCTCTCAAGTGTCGTTTGCGGTAGAGATCATCCGGCCGCTGGTGTCGATCTTCGAACTGAAGTGGTCTGTGATCGGCCTCCCAGTTCTTCTTTATCGTCTGGAACAGTACTAGAGGGCTGCGACTTCTGTTACGCAGCTCGTTCTTGGCAAGGTTCGACGCAATCGTATAGATCCAGGTAGAGAATTTCTTGGACAGATCGAAGCGGGCAATGTGGCGGTGCACCCGGATGAAGACCTCCTGCACCAGGTCCTCGGCACGCTCCCGGTCCCCGATCGTCCGGTAGACGAAGTTGAGTAGTCGCCGCTGGTATCGGGCGACCAATTCGTTGAATGCGCGTCTGCTCCCCGCCAAATAGGCGGCCACCACCCTTGAGTCGTCCCACTCCTTGAAATCGGGACGCTGGAGAGGTCGGGCTCTCTCGACCGCTTCGCGCGGGTTTTCGAGGACTGCTGTCATCTGTCTGCTCCCAGGGTTCTCCGCCGCCAAGCCTCGGGAACCCTCAAATCGATTCTGACGACAAGGTTCGCTAAACCATCCTCCATGTGGTGCCACGAGTGATTCACCCAGGAGCAGGAAGTATACCTACCTCTTCTCGGCTCTCATCACTTGATCTAACTGCAATTCCATCAAGGGGTTATGTGCAACCGTCGGACCGAGGAATGGGTGTCCTCATTAGGGGTTCAGTGTCCTTGGGAGAGGACGCCGATCAGAGCCTGAGGCTGAAGCCTGCGGTGAAAAGCAGAGCCGATATCGACTTGCTGTCCACGATCTCACCATCCCGGATCATCCTTAGGATGTGTGACAAGGGTCGGGCCTCGACTTCAATGAACTCGTCGCCCTCGTGTTGGGTGTCGCCGACCGAGATGCCGGTAGCCAGGAAAAGATGGATCTGCTCGTCGGTGAATCCTGGAGTGGTGTAGATGGTTGTGAGATGCTGGATTTCCTCCGCGGTGGCCCCAACCTCTTCCAGCAGCTCTCGGCTCGCACACTCGGCGGGAGTTTCCCCTGGCTCCAGCACTCCGGCCGGGATCTCCCAGATGTACCCGTTGGTGGCGTAGCGGTATTGTCTGATCAACAGAATACTCGGATCGGCTGCGTCGATAGCGGATAACAGCGGTACAATGGCTGCCGCGCCCGGATGCCGCACGATCTCCAGGCGGATCTCAGATCCGTCCGGTGCTTCGACGACATCGAGGTCAACCCTGACAATTCTGCCGTCGTACACGCGATCGGTCGAGATACGGTTGGTGGGGGAAAGATTGCTCATGTGGGGCCAACTCCTCCTACGCATCGCGCTCAAAGATCGCCGCCACTCGATCGTGATCGATCTTGGCAAGGGAGTGATATTGCCATCCCATGCGGGTGCGTTCGTTGAGCAGATCGGTGAGCGACTCTTCGTCTTCCTGTGACCTGTGCTGCAGTCTCGCGATGGCGACCTGGTACTGTTTCATGTCTCGATCTCCGGTGGCGGCAGTCGCACTCAAAGTCCTTCGGTGAGCGTACGATACCACAAGAAGGGATAACCTCAAGGTTGCGGGCCAGCAGGTAGTCCAGCTGGTACTTGCCCGGCTGGTCCAACGAACATAGCAATAGGAGCGAGACGGTGGGCCAACTGGAATCCGATGACATCGGGGTCGATATGGCAGATGTATAGACCGCCTTCCCAGATCAGAGTGACAACGGTCGTGCGTGGGATATTGGGCACGGCTACAGTGGTCACTCTACTCGTGGGAATCCTCACGAGAGATGATCCACGCTGGTTCGTGGCCTCGGGCACTTGCGGCATAGTCTGGTGGGCTTGGGACCTGCTCGTGGAGTACGTATTCGCACCGTTGGGAGATTGGTTCCTATCAGTGCTAACAGGGGGGGAGTTGAATTCCCCGCCACCGGGTGCGCGCCCCACTCTGGCGGATACGGTCAGGTTTCTGGAGGGTCACCTGGAGCGCGGAGCGTCGCCCAGAGTCGAGATCAACGCCGCGATCCGGCTGGAGGAGATCTATCGCACAGTGCGCAAGGATCCCGAGCGGGCGCGCAAGGTGATTGACATCGTTCTGGAACGCTACCCCAACGCACCCAAACTCAAGCGCTTTCGAAAAGCCCGTGAGGGTGAGGCGGGCTAGCTGAAGTCGGATTTCGACGGTGCTGCGGCCACTTTCCGCCTCCCACTGCCTCATTTACATTACTTCCCCCGGGCCAGGTAGCTCAGTTGGTAGAGCAGGGGACTGAAAATCCTCGTGTCGGTGGTTCAATTCCGCCCCTGGCCATTTGAGAGCCCCGTCGTGACGGGGCTTCTTGCTTGTGACCGTAGGCCTCACCCCTCGAGAACCCTCTGATGTGCGTCAATGTGCCTAGAATCAGGTGCGTCCCCGTGCAAAACGGCGAGTTTGCCGGCCCCCTCCCAACTTCCGGTCAGAGAGGGATTTGAGATCACGATCTTCGGGGACCGCATCGTGTTGCTTGAGGCCAGTGGCCTGGTTTGTGGACATCCTGCAGGAGATCTTCGACTAAACCAAACCCCTCAGCTAGGATGGCGGATTCCGTCCCCTGGCCACAGTAGAAGCCCCGCTCTGGCGGGGCTTCGTCGTCTGCCGCCCCCTGCCGTCCCTGCCGCTTCAAACGTAATTTCCCTCCCACCTTCAACCATCGGGCAACCATGACCTTCCGGACGCCTCATTTCCAATTCACACTTGTGGCCGTGTTGCTGCTCGGGGTGCCCACCCTGGTACAGGCGCAACAAATCGATCTGGACGCGCTGGGCGAGGAGGCTGTGCAGCGTCTCCAAGAGTACTTGCGGGTGAACACGATCAATCCACCGGGGAACGAGTCACGGGCGGTGGAGTTCTTCGCCGGGATCTTCGCGGCCGAGGGCATCGAGTACGAGACGGCGGAATCAGCGCCGGGACGGGGGAACATCTGGGCGCGTCTGGAAGGCGGCAACGAGCCGGCCCTGCTCCTGCTGCACCACAGCGACGTCGTGCCGGCTGACATGGAACACTGGGACATGGATCCCCTCTCGGGACTCCTGCGGTCGGACACCATCTACGGACGCGGAGCTTTGGACACCAAGGGCCTGGGCATCATCCACCTCCAGTCGTTCCTCGCGCTGCACCGCTCGGGCGCTCCACTCAATCGCGACGTGATCTTCATGGCCACCGCCGACGAGGAGGCCGGTGGGTTCTATGGAGCAGGCTGGTTGGTGGACAATCGAGCGGAGCTGTTTCAAAACGTGGGAGCGCTGTTGAACGAGGGTGGCGGCGGTACGCTGTTGGACGGCAAGCCGCAATTCGGCGTCGAGGTTACGCAGAAAGTCCCACTCTGGCTCAAGCTCGTGGCAGTGGGGGAACCGGGTCACGGCTCCCGGCCGCAGGTGGCATCGGCCGTGAACCGCTTGATCCGGGCATTGTACAACATCCAGAACTACGAGTTCGCGCCGCGGATCATCCCGGCCGTCGATGCACACTTCAAGGCGATCGCACCCCACTCCAACGAATTCTGGCGGCCACACTACCAGAACATGAGCGAGACCGTGCAGAACCGGGACGTTCTGTTACGACTGCAGATCGAAGACCCAACCCTTCACGCCCTGACCCGCAACGCGTGCTCGATCACGATGCTGGAAGGCAGCAGCAAGATCAACGTCGTGCCGCCCGATGCATCGGCACAGATCGACTGCCGCCTGCTGCCGGATCAACCGCTGGATGAATTCGAAGAGGAGTTGGCCGGCGTCATCAACGATCCCTCGATCCGGATCGAACGGATCATGGGATTCTCTCCGGCGGTGTCGTCAATCGACACCGACACCTATCGCGCCATCGAGCACGTCATCGGCCGACACTATCCTGCCGCTCGCGTCAACCCGATCGTGCAGACCGGCTTCACAGACAGTCATTTCTTCCGCGACCTGGGCATCGCGAGCTATGGATTCTCTCCGGCCATTACACCGGCGCAAGATCGATCGAGCGTGCACGGGAACAACGAGCGCGTCTCGGCCGAGCAGATTCGGCGCGGAGCCCGGATGATGTACGAGATCGTGGTTGAGGTTGTGCGAGGTGCGGAGACCGGACGCTGGCGTCGGCGGACCCGCACAGTCAGGGACTCCTGCTCTTTCTAAATGGGTCCTTCGTTGGGGTGCGAGACGCCGGGTAGCACCAGGAGGCCGAGCGAGTACGTCTCCTTGTCTTTCCCTTGGCTTCCGTCGACCTCGAGCAATTCCAGGAATACCGAAGTAGCTATGCTGCGGTGCAAGACTCTCGGAGGGAAACGGAGAAGCCGCAACTCCCCAGGCACATTCGACGCACATGTGGCCGAGAGCCCCGTCCGACGGGCCTTTCGAGACGTACAGAGGATTACTAGTCCTCGGTACACCCCCTGAGGATTCGAGTGGAGCCTGCTAACGCTCGGCCGTGAGTCGCTGGAGTTCGCGCTGAGCCTGCTCCCGCATCCAGGCGACGCTCGAATCTGGGCGGGTAAACGCCTCGAGAAACATGCTGAAGTGTTCCATCGCACGCTCACGCTGCCCCGTCTCGGCGTAAAGTGTGCCGAGATCGAAGTGGATGAACGAATAGGTCCAGCCGAGACCACGAGTATCGCTGCGTGACCGTGGCTCCTCGACGATCAGTGCGAGATAATGGGCGGCCGAGTCCGGACGTCCCAGTTGCCGATGCGCCTCCGCGACCATGGCGCGACGCAGGTGCCAGTTAGTGCCTAGCTGGAGTCGCCCAAGATCCCGCCCCCGCTCCGCGGATGTGCCAAGACGATCAACGATCCTCTCCCAATTCCCAGCGTGCCAATCGATCATGGCTTCGAGAAACGCGGGGACTTCACCGAACCGGGAGTTGGGCGGCTGGGGAACGGCTTCCAGCACGCGGAGTGAGCGCCTGATAGCCGCGGTGTCCTCGATGCTCCACGCCCAGACGGCGGCGCCGTAAAGTCCTAGCGGCTCGTCGTTCCACATGGGGGGATCGGGCGGCGTATCGTGGACCCCGGAGAACAACCTGATAAAGACCTCATTCCAATAGGTACCGTACTCCCACCCCCAAAAGCCCAGCTCCCGCGCCTCCGTGCGTATGTCCTCGATGATCATGCGGGCGGCCGCAATCTCTCCGCGGGCCAGGTGTCCCGAAACTGCGGCATACTGGCCCTGACGCTGCACCCCGTTGGGCGCCGCGGGATCCTCGGCGACTTCACGGCCCAACGCGATGAGTTGGTCCCAGTCCCGGTCGAGGGCAGCGAAGTCAAGCACGCGCAGCCGGGTGCTCTCTGGGAAGATGCTGTCGAGCAGCGGCACCAGCTCACGTGCTGCTTCCGTCCTGCCCGCTCTGAAGAGGTTGGATTGCCAGCGACTCACCGCATTAGGAACGTGTCCGAAGGTGCTCAACTCGTTCAGGCGCTGCCACCAGTCCGCCGCAAGGTCTGGGCGGTCCAGGAGGCTGTACAGTGTGGCGAGATTGTAATGCTCACGCGCACCCTGCTCGATCATGCGTTTAAACTCGCTGACTGCCGTCTGGAGATCGTTACGGTTCCAGGCGGCGATGGCCGACAGGTACGTACTCATCCTCGTGCTGATGCGATCGCCGGTCGCGCGAGCAAGTTGGATGTAGACGTCTACAGAATCGGGGTTGGAGTTCCAGTACGTGTATCCCTTTCTGTAGTACGCGTCAGCAAACAGGGAGTCGAGTTCCAGCGCCCGATCGAACCACTCGCGCGCCTCCAGTAGCTCGCCCCGGAGGTACAGCCGCGTACCTTCGCGGTACGCTTCGAACGCTTCGAAGGACGGCGTCGTGTGGCTAGACAGGGGACGATCTGAGCGCACGCCGGGCGGAAGATCACCGAGCTGCGAGCGAAGCTCGTCGGTCATCCGGCCCACGTCGTCGATGAACGACTCCATGCGCGCGGTCCCCTGCGTGGAGGCGAGCTGACGCCCTCCCTCGGCCTCGACGACGCGGATCAACAGGGAAAGCGAGTTGTCGACCTGGCTGACGCGCCCGGATAAGACGGTGCCGACGCCGCTCCTTAACGCGAGTTCGCGAGCGATCTCCTCTGTCACACGGGCCGAATCTTCGTAGCCGGCCCGCACCAGCGCGTCGCCCAGCTCACCGCCTGGCACTACTTCTACCGTGCTGGACCGGTCCATGCCGGCTCGCACCACCTCCTCAACCATCTCCCGCATCCCGGGGTCCTCGTCGAGCCCGTCGAAGTCCGCGAGGATCACCCATGAACGAGGGGTGGCATTGATGGCCGCGTCGACATCGGGCTCGCGGCCGCGAGTGACCCACCATCCTCCAAAACCCAACAGCCCAACTATTAGGACTGCAGCGGCAGCGGTGCGCCAACGCCTCCCCACACCGGGGACCGTAGCGGTAGTCGGTTGGGTCTGTGTCGGCGTCATCCCGCCACTCGGCGTGGCCAGCGCCTCCAACTGGGGCAGCAACTCGTCGGCGCTCTGCCACCGGTCGGCAGCCTTCTTCTCCAGACACTTCATAACCAACTGCTCGAGTGCGGGAGGCACCGACTCCCGGAACTTGGTTACCGGCTCTGGAGCCTGTGTCACATGCGCAGCCAGTATTTCCTGCTGAGTCGTGCCAGTGAACGGAGGCCTTCCTGTGAGCAACTCGTAGGCAACGGCCCCGACAGCATAGATGTCAGCTCGATGATCGACGTGCGGATCAGCTGCCGCTTGCTCCGGAGCCATGTACGCGGGGGTACCCAGCGCGATTCCTTCCGTGGTCAACTTCTGACGGCCCGTTGCTTCGCTCACAGCCTTCGCGACGCCAAAGTCGGTCACCAGCGCATGGCGGTCTGACAAC
>JBDGXD010000098.1:0-19938 GCA_039584755.1 Gemmatimonadota bacterium | reverse complement strand
CTTGATGTCGCGGTGAACTACGTTGCGCTTGTGAGCATGACTCAGAGCATCGATGACATCCCGAATGATCCGGACGGCCTCTGCGATAGGTAGCTCGCCTTCCCTCGCCAACTTCTCGCGCAGTGACTGCCCTTCCTCGTAGGGCATCACGTAGTAGAGGAACCCGTCGGCGTCACCGGAATCGTGTAGTGGCAAGATGTGGGGATGATGCAGCTGCGCCGCGATCTCGATCTCTTGCAGAAACCGCTCGGGGCCGAGCGCGGCGGCGAGATCCGGCTTCAGCACCTTCACCGCCACCTTGCGGTGCAGCTTCAGGTCCTCGGCAAGGTAGACGGTTGCCATCCCACCACTGCCGATCTCCCGCTCGATAGCGTAGCGGTCGGCGAGGGCGGCCTTCAGACGGGTAAGGACATCGTTGCCCATGTGGGGCGATCCCTGGTGTTGGTGGGATTCTAAACTAAGCTCCGACCCGGGGCTGAGCCAGGCGAACCGCTAAGGCAATTGCCTGATGTGCCTCGAATGTGCGCGGACTGGGGTACCCTGGTGTCACTCAGTGACACAACTGGGCAGCGTCGAGCCGCGTCACGATGTCATTTGATGTCGTTTCGTGTACGTGCGTTCCGATTTCGGGGACCACATTCGAGGGCTGAAAATCCTCGTGTCGGTGGTTGTCGCCCTCTCCCCGCATCCACCCCACGCGCGTCCGCTGCGCAACAATTCCGACCATGGCCGTGCCGGAGGCCCGGGCGGGGGGCGGTAGGTACTCCCGCCGCTTTCGGAGCGGGTCCTTCGTTGGGCAGCTGAGCACCTCCTTGGCCCCAAGAGGACCGCGAGAATGGGTCTCCTTGGCTGCCCGTCGCCTTCCCGTGGCCTTGAGCACTTCAGGGAGTGTTCAGATAGCTACGTGACGGTGCAAGACACGGGGATGGCAAGTCAGCAGCTCAGTGGCAAGGGGCACAGTCGGGGCACAGTGGCCCGAAAGGCCCCGTCCGACGGCGCCCCCAGGGGTACAACGGATTAAGAATCCGTGAGGCTTTTGCCCTCTGTGGGGTTAGCGGTCGGCGTGGGCGGATTTGAGCCGGTCGAGGGCGCCGGAAACGATGACGCCTCCGCGGTGGCTCTAGCGCAAGCTGCGGGCAAGGACCGTGGTCGGCCAGAGTCAGCGTTGACTGCTGTCCGTTACCGCCGGTAGCTCGGGTGGGACGACGGGAACCGGAACCGGCGCCCTGCGTCCCGGCTCGAACCGCAGGTTCATGCGCCGGAATACCTCCTGGAAGCGAGGCTCGTCTCGGAGGGAGTCGCCCGCCGGACCGTTCCAGGACCAAGGCGTTGCGAAACCGTATGGCTCATGTTCGAACCGGCGGAGGGCTTCCTCCCGGTTCCCCAACATGGCGTAGATATTCCAGGACCCCCCGTAGTTCCCCACCGCTTCCATCTCCCGCGCGACGCGGAGGGCATCCTCCCTTCGACCTGCCACAGCATAGATCGCACCGGGCCCCGATACCGGCGGTGGGGATATGGCGGCCGCCTTCCCCCACGCCTCGATGGCCTCATCATAATTCCCAACTATGGCAGCGCCAACTTGGAACACCCCGAGGGCGGTGAGGTCATCGGGATAGTCCTCCAGCACCGCCCTGGCTTCGTCGTAGGCCCGCTCGGGCTCTTCGGACCACCAGTAGAGGGCCGGGAGCCAGACCGTGTGGGCGGGGGTCAGGGGATCGAGCGCCTTTGCCCTCTCGTGCTCCGCCACTGCCTCGTCCACTCTCCCGAAGAGGGCAAGGTACCAGGCGTAGTGGTAGTGGTTCCAGGGCAGGCTCGGGTTCAGCTCGTTCGCCTTCCGGAAAGCATACTCGGCGGCTTCCCAATCTCGCCCATAATACGTCTGGTAATCCGCCAGAGCTGCCCACCCTTCAGCCGATGTCGAGTCTAGGCGAATCGCCCTCTCCGCGGCTGCCCGGGCATTCAACCACAGCTCGGGGCTCCCCGCCCCGAAATCGTGCAACAGGGTCACGTAGCCATACGCCAGCGCGGCCCAGGCCAGGGCGTCCGCCGGGTTCTGATCCACGGCCTCCTGGAAGTAGACGAAGGCGCTGTCGTACTGCTCCTGGGTCGTGGCGTTTTGAAGTGCGTGCATCCCCCGGAGGTAGGCCTCGTACACCTCGGGGTTGACCGCCGCCGTCTCGTTCAAGCGGGCTTCGTTCGTGGGATTGAGGTGCACCCCGATCTCGTTGGCGATGGCTCGCGCGAAGCCGCGATACAGCGCGACAATGTCTGACAGCACGCCGGCGTACGATGCCGTCCACATCTCGCGCTCCTCCCGGTCATAGAGCCGGGTGGCAATCTGGAGACTGTCGCCGCTCCGATACACGGAGCCCTCGATCACCGCATCCGCGCCCACTTCGCTGGCGATCTCCCGAATCGGCTTGTCGGTGTCACGGAACTGCGCCATCGTTGCCCGCGCCGTTACCGAGAGGCCCAACTGCCCCAGCTCGGTAATCAGCGCTTCGTGCACGCCAGCCGCCAGGTACGCTTGCTCCGGATCGGCCGTGAGATCGGTCAGGGGGAGCACGGCGAGCGTGTCGACTTGCTCACCCGCGAGAATCGAAGCGAGCCCGCGTGCCGCCAGCGCAAGAACCACTACGGCTGCCAACGCTGCAACCGCACGGCGCCAACCACGCAACTGCACACGTGGTGTGACTGCGTCCGTGCTCAACGCCTCAGAAAAAGCCAGCGCCGTCGGGAACCTATCGGCCGGAGCCTTGGCTAGTGCACGCTCCAGCGTCGACTCGACCGACCGCGGCACCATCTCGCGCACCACCGACACCCGCGGCACCGGCTCGCTCAGCTTCTTCGCCACGATCGCCTGCGCCGAGGGACCGGTGTACGGCGGCTCGCCCGCGAGCATCTCGTACAGCACGCAGCCCAACGAGTACACGTCGCTCCGCCCGTCGAGCTTCTCCCCCGCCGCCTGCTCGGGACTCATGTACGTGGGGGTCCCGATGCTGATGCCCGTCTCCGTGAGATTCTCTCCGCCGGCCTCGGTGATCGCTCGGGCAATCCCAAAGTCCGCTACCACCGCTTCACCTGCCGAGAGCAGCACGTTCTCCGGCTTGATGTCGCGGTGGATCACGCCCTGGCTGTGGGCGTAGCTCAGCGCGGCAGCAATTTCTCGCGTGATCTGCAACGCATCGTCAAGTGGAAGCTGGCCGTCACGGCTCATTCGGTCGCGGAGCGTCTCGCCCTCGATATAGGGCATGACGTAGAACAGGAAGCCGTCAGCTTCTCCAGAATCGTAGAGCGCGAGGATGTGCGGGTGCGTTAGTTTGGCGGTGACCTCGACTTCGCGAAGGAACCGCTCCGAGCCCAGCGCTCGAGCTAACTCCGGATCGAGCAGCTTGATCGCCACCTGCCGCTTGTGTTTGAGGTCCTCCGCGAGGTAGACGGTCGCCATTCCGCCGCGACCGAGCTCACGCTCGACCGTGTAGCGGTCGGCCAGCGCTTTCCTGAGGCGGTCCAGAATATCGGTCATGGGATGACCTCGGCCGGAACTGGTCTAAGATACGGTTCCTAACTCCTGGTTGCCAGGTTACACCGCCGTGTGCGAGTAGTGCGGTCAGGTTTGTGTCGAGGCGTGTGATGCAACGGTGCGCCCAATGCGTGCCTTCGTCGCGCCGAACTCGCGTCAGCTGCCCCAGGCGCCTCACTGACCGAGAATCAGTAGGTGCTCGGCTACCAGAGATTGGAGAGAACTGTCCCGTGAGCAACGCCACTGTGCCCCCACTGTGCCCCGAACCCCTGTATACCAATGTCACTCAATGACACAAACCGGTGTTTGATGACGGTCTTAGACGCCCCTTACTCCGTCACGAGTGTACGTTCGTGTACACCCGTACAACCCTATCGATGAGCTTTTAATCCGTAGGTCCAGGGTTCGAACCCCTGCCCGGTCATTGGTACCAAGTACCTGTTCCACAATGAGAAATGTCCAAGTAGTTCAGGTGAGCGTTGGATGTTCGTTCTCCAGGCACCTTCAAGGCACGTCGCCCTAGCCCGCCCCTTCCGACGGTGCTTCCGATGCGAACTGAGGATTCATGGTCCTCTGTCCCCTTGCGGCACCCGAGCTGCCAGAGCATGTTCTCGCCATTCATGAGTGAAGTTGGCCGGTGGCCTCTCAGCCTCCGCCGCCCGACCGACGCCGTAGTAGACGCCGCAGTGTGACGCCGCAGTAGACGCCGCCCGACGACGAGACCCAGAGGATGTTCGGCAATGCAGCACCCAGCCCGGGGGAGCACATGCGCGTCTCGATACTTGCGGTCACAGCTATTGCCTTCCTCGTCTTGCCGGTCTCCACTGCAGAAGCTCAAGAGGGTGACCGGCGCACGATAGAGTTCGAGACTTCGCAGGTGACCGAGTCAGACGTGACCGTCTCTCCCGACGGCCGTTGGCTCGTGTTTTCGGTTCTTGGCCATCTGTATCGACTACCTGTGGAGGGTGGGACCGCCGAGCAGCTCACGTTCGGTCCCTACTTCGACGCGGACCCGGTCTTCTCACCGGATGGGCGGATGGTCGCTTTCGTCTCCGATCGCGACGGCAGCGATGGAAACGTCTTTGTCTTCGCCATCGAAACGCGGGAGATCAATCAGATCTCGCGTGACCGCTGGGCGGCGCGTCCGAGTTGGTCACCAGACGCCCGAACGATAGCATACCTTCAGGTCCTGCCTGATTCGACCGGTGGTGACTGGCCCGCCGTCATCCCCACCCAAGTGCGATGGGTCGGACTGGAAGATGGTGGCGCCCGAACCCTCGACGGTCCCGCACGCCAGTTTCGATCTACGTTCTTTCTGTCGTACGGCAGCATTGGATGGTCGGTGGTCGAACAAGACCCCGCGTCCGGGCGAAGAAGCTCACGCATCGAATCCCTGCATTCAGACGGCACGGTGTCGGTGCTCCGAACAGTCGAAGGATTGGTGGATCGGGTTGTGCCGGCTCCGGATGGTGAGGGGCTCTATTGCCACCAGGTCCAGGAAGTATATCCGGACATGCTGGCGGTTACGCAACCCGCCCATCTTGCTTTCGTGCCCCTGCCGGAAGGGGAAGTCCGGTCGATTCTACCCTTGTCCGAGACCAGCCGCTTCTACTGGTTCGGGCGTCCCAGGTTTGCAGTCGACGGCGCGGCCGGCAGAGTCTTTCTAGCCGACGCGGGACGTCTCTGGGCGATCTCTGCCTTTGCTGGCACCCGGATGCCGGTTGAGTTCACTTCCCCCATCCAGATGGCGGTCCGGAACCCCGCCGTCCCTGTGCCATTCGAACCACCACTGCTCGAGGTCTCACGACCGCCCCGCGCCGTACTCGATCCCATCCTGGCACCGGATGGCAGCAGTCTAGTGTTCGAGGCGACTGGAGACCTCTGGATCCAAGACAACGAGGCGGGACCGGCTCGCCGACTGCTCGAAGGTCCCGGCCTCGAGTGGTTGGCCTCGTTCTCTTCAGACGGCCGGTGGGTGGCGTTCGTCCAGGACGTACACGGACTACTGAGCCTAATGGCGTTCGACCGCGAGACCGGCGAGGTTCAGACGCTCCTGTCGGGTGGTGAGTTCGTGTACCCCGCATGGAGCCCGGACGGACGACGCGTGATCTTCAGCGGACCCGCAGGTGTAACGGCCGTGCGCCTCCACGACGGCGGAACAGAGCAGCTGACCGATATGTTCCTGGCCAGGCCGCACTTCTCGGGCGACGGCCGATACCTGTACGGCACCGAAGGTGACGTCGTCTACCGCCTGCTGCTCGAAGGAGACAGTCAACCGGAACCGCTGACACAACTCACGGGATCGGTAACCGAGGGGATCGTGTCTCCGAACGGCAGGTGGTTGGTATTTGGCCGCGACCTCGGTATTTGGGTCTCGCGGCTCGGCTCCGAGCCTGTCAACGAGACGGTCATCAGCCGGTTGACCGCGGAGGGCGAGGGAGACTTCTCCCTGTCAGGTGACGGTACGGCGGTGGCCTATGCCGTCGGCAACCGTGTGTGGCGGCAACCGATTGATGGCAGCGCGGCCCAAGAGATCCCTGTCCGCCTGACACTACACCAGGCCACACCGCCTCCGTTGCTGCTCCACGGGATTCGCCTGCTCGACTTCGAATCCGGAGTGTTTGGCTCGGAGACTGATCTCCTCATCGCAGATGGACGAATAAGCCGCATCGGCCCCGAGGCGGACACAGAACTGCCCGACGATGCTGTGATCCTCAACGCCGCCGGCCGTTTCGCCATTCCCGGTCTGTTCGACATGCATGTGCACGCTAGCGGCGCGGATCTCGTTGGTCTCATGGCGTATGGCGTCACGTCGCTGCGCGACGTGGGCGGTGATGTGCGTTTCTTGAGCACGCTTGCGGATCGCAGCGAGTATGCAAATGGTCCTCTGCCTCGTTTGTTCTATTCGGGAGACATCTTGGGTGGAGAGTACATCGGATCCGAGGCGGAAGCTCGCGATTGCGTGCGACGCTGGAAACAAGGCGGGGCCCGGTTCATCAAGGTCTACAGCACGTTGTCCCAACCGCTACAGCAAGCGGCGGCCGAGGAAGCTCGGCTCCAGGGACTTCCAGTAGTCGCCCACGGCACGAATGTCAGTGAAATCGTCAGGGGAGTGAACGCTGGATACTTCTCCTTGGAGCACACGGCGCTGTCGAGTCGTTTCTACGACGACGTTTTTGGCCTCCTGGCCGCGGCGGGCACACGCTGGACTCCAACTCTTGCCGTAAGAGGCGGCAACGCAATGCTGTTCCGCTTCGAACCTGAACGCCTTGCGGGCTGGAAGCTGCGAGCCCTCAATTCCGAGCAGCGGATCGGCGCCGCCCAGGGCGCTTCATGGGTGCGTTCAGTTCCAGATAAGTTGTTGCACGGGCTGGTAGCAGAGCTGCTCGACGGGGTCGGCGCGGCCCATGAGAGCGGTGTTAGACTCCTGGCAGGGACCGACATTCCTGCGTGTCCGGAGTGTTTCACCGGTGTTTCGCTGCATTGGGAGCTCGAGTTGTTGGTCCGGGCAGGGCTCACGCCGCTCGAAGTACTGCGCATCGCAACATTGGATGCGGCAGCCACCGTTGGCGCCGAGGCCGACCTCGGCACGCTCGAAGTCGGAAGGTTAGCGGATATGGTTCTCCTCGATGCCAACCCCTTGGAGGACATTCGCAACACGCAGAGCGTTACGCCCGGAACGCAATTGACGCTGCTGGCAGGCGGATCGTAGATAGCTGCCTGCGTTTGTGGACAGTGTGTGCCACCCGATGTGCCTCGAATGTGCGTGAACTGACGCACACAAAACGACACTTAACGACACGACTCGAGGGAACGGAGCCGCGTCACGACGTCATTTGATGTCGTTTGGTGTACGTGGGTACCAATTTCGGGGACAATATTTGCGGGTTGCTAGTCCTCGGTGCACGCGCCTGCGGCCGGCGGCGGCGGACGTTCGTCAACACCTCCTTGCGGTACCCAAAACGCCGCGGCATGTTCTCCCCAATTACAGTTGACGTGGGACGGTGGCCTTCCTGGCCCCGCCGCCGCAGTAGACGCCGCAGTACGACGCCCGCCCGACGACGAGACCGTATGACCATCGAAGGCAGCACTCAGCCACTCTAGGGGGTCTTATGCACTCCGTCTCGCCTTCCTTGACAATGCTCGTTTTTCGCGCCAGACCGTCATGCACTCTCGCATTGCTTGCAGGCATGGTGCTATGTGCTTGCGGCGACGGACCGCAGGAGGTGGATTCGACGGTAGTGTCAGTTGTGGTGACGCCCGCGACCGCGAGCTTCACCTCGCTCGGCGATACAGAGCAACTCAGCGCCACCGCCCGTGACGCGAGCGACAATGCCATTCCCGGTGTCTCATTCACATGGTCCTCATCGGACGAGAACTGTGCCGCGGTAAACTCAGCGGGACTGGTAACCTCCGCAGGGAACGGCACCGCCACAGTCACCGCTGCCATTGCAGGCGTGTCGGGCGCGACCTCAGTGACGGTTGCCCAAGTGGTTGCCGCAGTCGCCGTGACTCCGTCGCCGATGACGCTGACCTCTATCGATGAGACGGCACAGCTCACTGCTAGCGCGCAGGACGCCAACGGACATGAGGTTGCCGGGCAGGACTTCACCTGGGAGTCGTCCGACGGAAGCGTCGCGAGCGTGAGCTTGGCGGGACTGGTGACGGCGGAGGCAAACGGGACCGCCACGGTCACAGCTACGACTGACGGTGTGGCAGGCGATGCCGAAGTGACGGTCGCTCAAGCGGCTGCCGAGGTGGAGGTGAGCCCAACCGGAGCCTCGATCTCAGGCGTGGGCGCAACACAGCAGTTCACGGTGGAGGCGTGGGATGCGGGCGGCAACGCGATTCCCGATCCGTCGGTGACCTGGACCAGTCTCAACCCCAACGTTGCGACGATCGATCCGTCCACCGGCCAGGCGACGGCGGTAGAGAGCGGCCAGGTGACAATCGCCGCGACGGCAAACGGAATGACTGGGTATGCGCTGCTCACGGTGGCGGTTCCGGGTGCGGAGCCGGTCAATCTCTGGAGCGAGATGTTGGGCGGGCTCAGCGCCGACGCGGTCTGGGGCTCTTCGGCCACGGACATCTTCGCAGTCAGCGCTTGGTCGACCCTCCACTACGACGGCACGGGCTGGAGTACCATGGCGACCCAGGTCGTGAATGGCCGTGGCGTATGGGGCACGTCAGCCACGGATGTCTACGCGGTGTTTAGCCATGGCTGGATCCAACACTACGACGGCACGAGCTGGAGTGAAATGGAGAGCGGGACCGGCACCAACCTGAACGGCGTGTGGGGCACGTCTCCCACGGACATCTATGCGGTGGGAGATGCCGGCACGATCCTCCATTACGACGGCACGACCTGGAGCACCATGGCAAGCGGGACCTTCGGCGTTCTCCGGGATGTGTGGGGCACCTCGGCCACGAATGTTTTTGCGGTGGGTGATATTGACCGGATCCTGCATTACGACGGCACGAGCTGGAGTCCCATGGCGAGCGGGGCCTTTCCCGACACCCGGTGTGTGTGGGGATCATCGGCCTCCAACGTCTTTGCCGTGAGTTATGATGGCCGGATCCTCCACTACGACGGCACGAGTTGGACTATCATGCCGGGCGGCACGGGCGTGCCCCTCGAGGCTGTGTGGGGCACATCAAACACAGACGTCTATGCGTTGGGTTGGTGGGGCGCGATCGTCCACTACGACGGCGCGAACTGGAGTGAAATGGTGAGCGGGATCGGCGGGAGCTTCTACGGTGTGTGGGGCATGTCGGCCACGGACGTCTATGCGGTTGGCCAAGATGACGTGATCCTCCGCGGCGTCCGCGGGGCATCGGTTGTCGTCACGCCGAGCGCGCACTCTCTGACAGCTGGCGGCGCCACGGTCCTACTGGCGGCCGAGGCCCGCGACGCGGACGACAACGCAATCAGTGGAGTCAGATTCGCGTGGAGTAGCAGTGACTTGTCGGTCGCCACCGTGGACGCGACCGGGTTGGTGACTGCGGTGACCGGTGGCACGGCGATGATCTCGGCGACCGTTCCTGGTGGGGCCGCAGACACTGCGACTATCACTGTGGATCTGGGCCAGGCACCGACCGCGACCATCACCTCCCCGGCGAACGGAGCAAGTTTCGCCGAAGGGGCGACGATCACCTTCAGTGGCAGCGGAACGGATCCCGAGGATGGTGATCTGACAGGGTCTGCGTTGGTTTGGACCTCGAGCCTTGATGGCCAGATCGGCACTGGCACCTCGTTCACCAGAGATGATCTCTCTCCGGGCACTCACACCACTACGCTGACGACAACCGACAGTGACGGTGGCAGCGGGACGGCCAGTGTGACAATTACCGTGCTTGGCGCCGGACCGATCGTGCCGGGCGATTGGCAGACCACGGTGGCTTTCGGCACGGTGGACTTCACCGTCAACGCGCAGAGCACGGCTGTCACGTATATCAGATTCAATGTATCGGGATACGCCTGTGGCAATTTCAGCGGTGATTGGACGTGGACGGTGAGCAACTTCAGCCAGCCGATCATCGATCGCGAGTTCCTCATCGATGTGACCTTCTCTAACGGCGACCGGTTGGTGTTTGGCGGGACGTTCGACGAGACCGGCACGCAGGCATCGGGCACCTGGCAGATGACGATATTTGGGAACACCTGTTCGGGGACATGGCAAGGCGCGCCGTTGTGAGCTGATGCATCATCGTGTCCGAGATGCAATGTGGTTCGAATGAAATCACCCCGAGCGTCACGCGGAGCTAGGGGCTCTTCGTGAACACGACCCGGAACCGCGGTTCCCTCCGGCGATACGCCTCGACACAGGACCGGGCGAGCCGAATCGCTTTGGCGGCCATGATGTGCCTCGAATGTGCGTGAACTGACGCACACAAAACGTCACTCAGCCCACCATCCGAAGGCGACGTCCTCCGTTCACGACTTCCTCTACGCTCGCCGCGTCCGATTGCTGGTAGCACCTAAAGCAACGTCGTCGTGTCCACCCAACCGCCGGCATACGTAGAAGATGTGCCACCTCGTCCGGTCCACGGGGTTGCTACGCGCTCCCGGTGCATTGCCTGAAGACGTAGAACTGAATCGGGTCCGCCAGCGGCGTAGGCCTGCCGCAGTGCAGAGGCGGGGACCTCTCCCCGCTCCGACACCGCATCGAGCCGCTCGCGGGATGCGAAGAACCGCGTCGTATCGCCTCGCGTCCAATGGAGCCACGACGCATGCATGAGCGTCAACAGAAACGTCGGATCCAACTCGAGGGCCCGGTCGAATTCGGCCAGGGCCTCCTCTTCCTGTCCCGGGAACCAGTGGGCACGACCAAGGATCGTCCGGACCACCGGTCAGGGAACGGCGCGTGTCGTCTGGCCGTCATCGAGGCGCTCTGCAACAGACTCGGTGGCGATCGCCGCAAGGCGATTGCTCAGCTTCTGCAACTCGGTGCGCCTTCTGCGTGACACCGCGCGGAATATCGTCCGCGCGAGCGCATACATTCCGCCGACCCAACCGGCCGCGAGCAGGCCGACCTCAGGGCCGGCGCCCAGGGCTCCGAGGCCGATACCCAGGATCATGCCGAGCCCACCGCCGGCACCACCACCCATGATCCCGCCGAAGAGGCTGCCCGCCAGTTCACCAAGTCGTTCTTCGACGTGAATGCGCGTCTGTCCGCCCCGCGACGTGATGCGCACCTGCAAAGCCCGGCCGCCCCCAGGACCGGGATGAACCGTACTCCAGGTGAGCGACCGGCCAAACGTACCTGCCTGTCCCACGGTCGAGAGCGTCGCCTGCGCTTCATCGACGAGGTCCTCGTACACGGACTGGGGCACCTCGCCGTCCACCACGCGCTCGCATACAATCAGCGTCGGACTGCCCAGCCAGAGGGCGCCTGCCCCGGACTCGGCGGGGGGCGCGACGGGTTCGCGGACCTCCAGCTTGCGTGCCGCTCGCTCGACTCGCTCCGGCGAGATACCGACGTCGTCGGCGATCTGCTGAACGGTTCTGAGCGACATCCCCTCTTCGGTCGGATGCGCCAGCTGCTCGTCGGCCGCGTGCCGCACGATCTGCTCGACTTCGCTGTCACTGTAGCGCCGGACCGCGCCCTCCTCGGCGCGGAGGGAAAGCAAGAACGCGTCCACGGTTTCGCATCGGTCGCGCGTGCGTATGGTGAGTGCGTGCACCAGCGCCCGCTCGATTGATCCATCGAGTTCCCGGATGCGCGTGCGGTGCCGTTCCGGCACATCGGTGAACTTGCCAAGCTTGACGGATTCATCATCCGTCTGCCACATGCCGGGGGGCTCGCCGACAAGCATCTCGTAGAGGACGCAACCCAAGCTATACACGTCGGTCCGGCCGTCGAGATCACGCTCGCCCGCTGCCTGTTCCGGGCTCATGTATCCTGGGGTGCCGAGGGCCAAGCCAGTCTGAGTGATGTTCGCACCGCCCGCCGTGCTCACGGCCCGCGCGATGCCGAAGTCCGCCACCATGGGATGGCCTGCGGAGAACAAGATGTTCTCCGGCTTGATGTCGCGGTGCAGGATGCCCTGCCGATGGGCGTAACTCAGCGCGTCGCCGACGTCCTCCACTATGCCAAGGGCCGCTGCTATGTCGATGCGTGTCTTCCGGAGAAGCCGCGTTCGCAGCGATTCGCCGTCGATGAACGGCATGACGTAGTATAGGAACCCGGCCGCCTGCCCCGAATCATGCAGTGGGATAATGTGTGGGTGCGTCAGGCGAGCGGCGATCTCGATCTCCTTGAGGAACCGCTCCGCGCCCAACGACGCGGCGAGTTCTGGACGCAGGACTTTGATAGCTACCTGGCGCTCGTGCTTGAGATCCTGAGCGAGATAGACTGTAGCCATCCCACCTGCACCAAGCTCACGCTCGATGCGGTAGCGGTCAGCTAGGGCAGTCTTGAGGTGGGCAAGAACATTGTCACCCATGCGGGGCGGTCCCTGGTTTGGGTGACCCTAAACTACGCCCCGATTCTGGGCCGGGCCAGGCAAACTGCTATGACAGCTACCTGATGTGCCTCGAATGTGCGCGGACTGGAGTACACCAGCGTCACTCAATGACACAACCCGACAGCGACAAGCCGCGACACGACGTCAATCGATGTCATTTGGTGTACGTGGGGACCCATTTTGGGGACGATATTAGCGGACTGAAAATCCTCGTGTCGGTGGTTGACGCTTACGGCTCGGCTGCGCCGAGCCGCGTCTGCTGCGCAACAATTCCGCCCCTGGCCGTTGGGAAGCCCCGTCGTGACGGGGTTTCTTGCTAGTGTGCTTTGAGGTCACGCCCCGAAAACCCTCTCGTGTGCGTCGATGTGCCTAGAATCGGGTGTGTCCCCGTGCAAGATGGCGAGCTTGGCGGCCCCCTCCCGCATATCGTAATCGGACACGATCGCGTATCTGCGGTAGACCGCGTCCGTCTTATGGCCCGTCAGTTTCATCGCGACGGAGCGGGACACGCCGGCGCGTTCCAGGTTCCAAACAGCAGTCCTGCGGAGGTCGTGCGGGATCATGCCCACGAGTAGAGCCTTCTTGCAGGCTGTGATCCACGCCTTCCTGAGTTCGCGCTGAGCCTGCTCCCGCATCCAGGCGCCGCTCGAATCTGGCCGCGTAAACGCCTCGAGGAAACTGCTGTAGTGCTGAATCGCGCGTTCGCGCTGCCCCGCTGACGCAGGGCGGCCGCATGATCTGCGATCACGATTGACGAACGATCAAATGCTCTCCAACGGCGCATCACCCTCCGACCGGGGGCTTGAATAGAGGAGGTGTCAAATATACATTATATATGCACTTCGCATGTATACAAAGCGCATGTATACAGATCCCTGGAGAATAGTGATCCCAATCGGAGGGAGCCGAGTTCCGTGACAGAACGATCCAAGCACCCGCTGCTCAGAGCCACCGATTTCCAAGTCCTCTTGGCTCTCTGGGAGGGGCCCTTGTACGGCTACGCCATCAAGAAGGCCGTGACAGAGGAATCCGGCGGTACAGTGGCTCCACAGATAGGATCGCTCTACCGAGTCTTGGCTCGGCTCATGAGCCACGGCCTGGTGGAAGAGACGAGTCCACCCGAGGATGCGCCGGATGTCCACCCGGGTCATGAACGGAGGTACTACCGGCTCACGAATGATGGTGAGGCCGCCGCCCGCGCGGAGGCAACTCGCCTTGACAACCTCATGTCCCTGGCTCGTCACCGCGACCTCATCCCCCAGGGGGAGCGGCCTTGAGAGGCCTAGTGCTCAGAGTTCTGGGGGCCGTTGGGCGGGGTTCCGTGCGGGCTGTGCTAGCCCTTTATCCGCGAGAATTCCGACGGCAGCTAGGCACCGACATTCGATCCTCAATCGAGGATGGCTGGACGGAGGCCTCCGCCGCAGGGGTGGCGAGGGCCCTGTCTTTTCTTCTTGTATGCATTGCCGATCTCGTGACCGCCTGCGTCAAAGAGCGAGTCCGATCGTCCCTGGGGTCTGACTCTCCATCACCAATTTCCACTAGCGAAAAGAGCCGAGTCATGCTAGGCCTTTGGCAGGATGTCAGCTTCGCAGTGCGGAGCCTGGTGCGCCGCCCTGGCTTCTCTACCGTAGCAATCCTCACCTTGGCTCTGGGTTTGGGCACCACGACCGCCGTCTTCAGCGTGGTCAACGGCGTATTACTCCGTCCGCTGCCCTATCCTGAAGCCAGCCGGCTCATAAGGGTCTGGTCTGAGAACCGGGAGCAGGGCTGGACACGGTCAACGATGTCCCGACCGGACGTCGCCGACATCCGGCTCTTGCCCGGCGTCGATTTCGTTGAGGGGTTTGTTCCCAACACCTTCACCCTTCCGACTGAGGGACGATCGCTACTCGTGGAGGGTTCATATGTGTCGGGTGGTCTCTTGGAGGGCTTCGGCTTCGCACCTGTCTTGGGTCGGGATATCCGCCACGAAGAGAACGTCCCCTCTGCCTCCCCCGTGGCGCTGATAAGTCACTCACTCTGGCAACGGTGGTTCGGGGGCGACGCGGACATAGTCGGTACCATGGTTCAGATCGATGAGGAGAGTTACCAGATCGTCGGTGTCGCTCCCACAGGGTTCGACTTTCCGAATGGGTCTGAGCTGTGGGTGCCCTACCGCCACCCCTGCCACTGGCACCGGGGGTGCCGCAACCTCAGTGCGGTAGGGCGCCTAGCATCCGGGACGCAGCTACCGACCGCGCAGGCCGCCCTCACGGTCTTCGGCAACTCACTGAGGGAGCAACACCCGGAGATGAACAGTCAAGTGAGCTTCCGGTTTGAACCTCTACTAGACGTACTGGTCGGGGAGGTTCGGCCAGGACTTTGGGTCCTGCTGGGAGCAGTGCTGCTCATGCTTCTGGTCGTGTGCGCTAACATGGCTAACCTCGTCTGGGCGCGGGTGAGTGCCCGGCGTGGAGAGGTGGCCCTCCGTGCGGCGCTGGGAGCGACGCGTGGCCGACTCGTGGGACAGTTTCTCGTGGAAAGCCTGGTCATTGCGGGGTTGGGGTGTGGCGCAGGATTGGCGCTGGCATTCGGACTGGTGAGAGGGTTCAAGGTGTCAACAATGGATTCCTTCCCCAGGGTAGCGGAAGTGGGAGTGGACGCCAGCGTCCTGCTTTTCGCCCTGTCGCTTGCCGTAGTAGTGGCGGTCCTCTTCGGTTCTGGTCCGGCCCAACACCTGAGCCGGCAATCGATTGTTGGGTCGCTGAGAGAGGGGGGGCGTGGCAACATCGGTAGGCGCGAAGGAACCGCTCGCTCCTGGCTCGTGGCTGCTGAAGTGGGGTTGAGCGTCGTACTCATGATTGGTGCGGGTCTGCTAACACGGAGCTTGGGCCAATTGTACAGGGTCGACCAGGGGTTTGAGCACCGGGAGGTACTCCGCTTCAACCTGTCGCTTCCGCCTGGCGGATACGGCGACATCGAAGCTCTGGTGTCACTCTTCCAGGAAGTAGAGGGCAGCATCGAAGCGTTGCCGGGTGTCGCGGCGGTGGGATCCGTCGTGGGTCCGCCCCTGGGGAGAGAGGCGGCGGCGGGGAACGTCGACGTGGCGGGGCGACCAGCGCCTTCACCCTCGGAGAAGACGTACGCGTCGGTGCATGCTGCCACGCCAGGGTACTTCACGACCTTGGGGCTTCGGGTGGTTCAGGGTCGAGGTCTGGAAATCGATGACCGTGCCGGGACCATCCCAGTGGCGGTGGTCAGCGAGCGTTTCGCGAGGGAGAACCTCTCCGACGGCAAGATCCTTGGCGAACGTTTTCGAGTTGCTGTCGCCACCGGGGCCGGAACGGTTTGGACGGTGGTCGGGGTGGTAAGGGATACCCGTTCCTCCCTGACGGGAGACCCGCAGGCACAGGTGTACGTGCCCCTCGTCCAGGCCCGTTCGGATCAGGCCGGTCAGCAACGGGACCTCACCGGAGACCTCGGCACCATGACCGTACATGTGCGTCCTGTCATTTCGGGGAGCAGTCTACTTCCGGAGATCCAGCAACGGCTTGACGACCTGGACCCGAGGATTCTGACAGCCGGCGTCGAGACCGTGGCTCGTGCGATCCGGCGCGCTGCCGGACCAACACGCAACCAGCTTCAACTCGTGGGTCTGTTCGCCGCACTGGCAGTGACTGTGGCGGCCGTGGGATTGTACGGTGTTGTCTCCTACTTGGTGTCGCAGCGCACACGAGAAATCGGTATACGAGTGGCCCTTGGGGCTCGAGGTGGGGAGATCCTCAGAATGGTCATGGGTCAAGGGATCGTTCCTGCGGCAGCCGGGATCGCCGGTGGCCTCGTCGTGTCGCTGGCAATTGGCCGTCTCCTCGAAAGCCTCCTCTTCGAGGTGGAGCCTGCAGACGTGGCAGTTTTCGGGACGGTAGCCCTACTGACGCTTGCCCTGTCAGTAGGCGCCATCCTCATTCCGGCTCGACAGGCCACGAAGTTGGATCCCACTGTGTCACTGAAGATGGAATAGCGGTCCGCCATGAGTGCGTTTGCAGAGCCACATCCGGTTGTGTTCAGCCTCGTCGTGACGGTAATCGGATCTCCGTACCGGGCACATGTTCGGGGAGGCGCCTTCTGGCGGGGGTTCCGATACGCACAGAGGATTGCTAGTCCTCGATACTCTTCCTCTTGCGGCCACCAGAACGCCCTCGCATGTTCTCGCCGTTCACACGGATGTTGACCGGTGGCCTTCCGGCCTCCGCCGCCTGACAGACGCCGTAGTAGACGCCGTAGTAGACGCCGCATTGTGACGCCGCAGTAGACGCCCGCTGGACGACAGGACCGCGAGACCATCGACGGTATTCCACACGCTGGATCAGTACGTACGGTCAGGCAGGAATGCGCGTCACGTGAGCTTCACCACGACCTATCCGGCCGACATACGTCGAGTGAAATCCAGCAGGAGATTTCGATGTATAAGCCTCGGTTTGCGGCACTCACCGCCGGTGTGCTCCTCGCATCCGCGTTCGGTGGCGTCATGGCCACCGCGATGGCACAATCGGCTCAGATCGAGATCCCGTACGAGCGGTTCGTGCTCGACAACGGGCTGACCCTGATCGTGCACGAGGACCGCAAGGCCCCCATCGTCGCGGTCAACGTGTGGTACCATGTAGGCTCGAAGAACGAAAAGCCGGGACGAACCGGCTTCGCGCACCTGTTCGAGCACCTCATGTTCAACGGCTCCGAGCACTACGACGATGACTACTTCCCCGCCCTCGAGGCGGTCGGCGCCACCGATCTGAACGGCACCACGGACTACGACCGCACCAACTACTTCCAGAACGTGCCGACCGCCGCGCTCGATGTCGTGCTGTGGATGGAATCCGACCGGATGGGTCACCTCCTCGGCGCGATCGACCAGGAGCGACTCGACGGGCAGCGCGGCGTGGTGCAGAACGAGAAGCGCGGGAATGAGAACCAGCCGTACGGGCGGGTTGGCATCACCATCACCGAGAACACCTGGCCCGCCGGCCACCCGTACTCCTGGAGCGTGGTCGGCTCGATGGAAGACCCGACGCCGCTAGTCTCGAGGACGTGCACGAGTGGTTCCGGACCTACTATGGAGCCGCCAACGCCGTGATCGTCATCGCGGGCGACATTGATCCCGAGACGGCGCGCGCGAAAGTCGAGCAGTACTTCGGCGACATCCCCTCGGGCCCGCCGGGCACGAAACACGAGACCTGGGTCGCGCCACGCACCGGCACCCGCCGGCAGATAATGCAGGACCGCGTACCCCAGGCGCGCGTGCACATGGCGTGGAACATCCCCGAGTGGGGTTCCGAAGACGGGACGTACCTCAACCTGGTCACCCGCGTGCTAGCGGCGGGCAAGACGTCGCGTTTTTACCGGCGGCTGGTGTACGACGAGCAGATCGCCACGGGTGTCCACTCATTCGTAAGTCTCCGGGAGATCGCGGGACAGCTCAAGCTCCGTGGGACCGTGCGACCGGGCGTCGAGCTCAGCCAGGTCGAGCGGGCGCTGACCGAGGAGCTTGAGCGCTTCCTCCGGGAGGGCCCGACCGACACCGAACTGCAGCGCGTGAAGACGCAGTACCGAGCGCGGTTCATCCGCGGCATCGAGCGGATCGGCGGGTTTGGTGGCAAGTCCGACGTGCTGGCGATGAACGAGGTGTACGGCGGAAGCCCCGATTTCTACCAAACGACGCTCGCGCGGGTGGCCAACGCCACCGCGGAGAACCTGCGTGAGGCAGCGGTTCGCTGGCTCTCGGACGGCGTGTACATCCTGGAGACGCACCCCTTCCCCGAGTACAGCACCATCGCGACCGACGTGGACCGCAGCGCCCTCCCCGAGCCGGGCGCGCCGCCCACCGCGCGTTTCCCGGAGCTGCAGCGGGCCACCCTGTCGAATGGGCTCCAGGTCATCCTGGCCGAGCGGCACGCGGTCCCGGTGGTGAACATGCGGTTGATGATGGATGCCGGCTACGCGGCCGACCAGTCCCAGCTGCCCGGGACGGCGAGCCTCGCGATGACCATGCTGGCCGAAGGCACCCGGAACCGGTCGGCGCTGGAGATCAGTGACGAGTTGGCGATGCTCGGCGCCACCCTCGGTACCGGCTCTGACCTCGATATGTCCACTGTCTCGTTCTCTGCCCTCACCGAGAACCTGGACCCGTCGCTCGACATCTTCGCCGACGTCGTTCTCAACCCCTCCTTCCCCGAGGAGGACTTCCGCCGTCTGCAGCGGCAGCGGATCGCCCAGATCCAGCAGGAAAAGATGGTGCCGTTCCAGATTGTGATGCGGGTGTTCCCTGGGCTGCTCTACGGCGAAGACCACGCGTACGGCAACCCGATGACTGGCTCCGGGACCGAGGAGTCGGTCCAAATAATGACGCGTGGTGACCTCCGAGAATTCTACGAGACGTGGTTCAAGCCGAACAACGCCACGCTCGTCGTGGTCGGCGCGGTGACGATGGGCGAGATCCGGCCGCGCCTCGAGCGCCTGTTCGGGGAGTGGCGGCGGGGCGAAGTCCCGCAAAAGAACCTGGCGACCGTAGACCACCAGCCCGGCTCGACCGTCTACATTATGAATCGGCCGGGCGCCATCCAATCGATCATCCTTGCCGCGCACATCGCCCCACCCAAGAGCAACCCAGACGAGATCGCGATCGAGACGATGAACACGATGCTCGGCGGTGATTTCTCCTCGCGCATCAACATGAGCCTGCGCGAGGACAAACACTGGTCGTACGGCGCCATGAGCGCCCTGTTGGACGCGCGCGGTCAGCGGCTGTTCGGGGTCTACGCGCCGGTCCAGAGCGACAAGACCAAGGAGTCCATCGCCGAGATCATGGCGGAGCTAAGGGGGGCTGTCGGCGAGCGGCCCTTCACGCAGGGGGAGTTGGCGTTTGCGCAGAACACGAGAACGCTCACCCTTCCCGGTTCCTGGGAGACGGCGAATGCCGTGGCCACGTCGATCAGCGAGATCGTCCTTTTCGGACTGGACGACCGCCACTTCGAGACGTACGCCGAACGCGTGCGGTCGCTGACCCTGCAGCAGGTTCAGAGCGTGACACAGGAGGTCCTGCAACCGAACCGAATCGTGTGGGTGGTCGTGGGTGACCTCGAATCGATCGAGGCCGGGATCAGGGAACTCGGCATCGGACCGGTATACGAGATCGACGCCGACGGCAACGTGCTGCGAGAACTTGGATTGTAGACGGATGGGCGGCCAGACGGACAGCGGCGCGTGGCTCGGAGCCGGTTCTCACACAACGCGATACATCCCCTCTTGATCTGCATGCTGGAAAGATCTGTTTCACGGTACTGAGGCTGCTCCAGCCACCGCGCCTCGGATACATTCAGTGTGCCTCGAATGTGCGCGGACTGACGTGCACTGGTGTCACGGCCGCATCCTTCTCCTTGTAGTCGTCGAGCTGCGCCTGGAGCGCGGTGGCT
>JBDGXD010000097.1:0-12751 GCA_039584755.1 Gemmatimonadota bacterium | reverse complement strand
ATCAACTCCCGATGTACGGAGACAATTCGTTCTGTATCTTCTATCCAACGGTCAACGACCGGACTATTGCGCAACGGAATTGACCATCCCTGCCCCGGCCACCTGATATGCCGCCCAGTAGTACGGGGAACCGTAGCGTTTGTGCAACATCATCTCCCGCTGGGCCAGGGCGAGAGCCTCGGTAGGTTCGGCCCCCGAGAGGTGTTCATAGTAGATCTTGGCGAAAGCAGCCGCGCCCTCATCCTCCACCGGCCACAATGTCGCGACGACGTTCTGTGCACCTGCGTGCAAGAAGGCGAGGCCTAGTGTGGCATAGTCCTCACCACTGGAGAACTCGGTCGATGCGGCTAGACCGACTCCGGTTTCGCAGCCAGATAGAAACACCAGCGGACTCGAGATCGACATGTCGAGGATCTCGTGCACCTCGAGGCGTCCATCGTCGTGTGGTTCTCCGTTGCCAACAGCAAGTTCGAGTCGCGAAAAGAGCGGGTTCCTGAAGTTCAAGATCCCGTGGGTGGCGAGATGAACGGCTGCAGGTTTTGCCAACGCGGCTCGTACTCTCGACTCAGTCGCATCGTTCCCGATCACAGCACGGCCACGACGCACCGCCTGGCGATATGCCCGCGCCTCGGTTCTTGTCGCCGGTAAGGAATGCGACAGCGGGGCGAACGCGACGCCACCGATGTTCTCGAACACAGAGCCTGATTCAAACGCATACCTGCCACGCAACAGGGGCAGAGCTGCAGCGGCCGGCAACACCTGAATGTCGTAGTCCTCAGCCAAATACCGGCCCGACACGGGATTCTCCAGTGCCGCAAACGCCAGATAACTGAGCACGCCATGTGGCACCACAATCAGGCTCCTCACACCACTCAGCTGATCGGCCAACAGCGCCGGTTCGACCAGGACATCGTGGAGCCCGGTCAAGACCTCCACCGCACCAGCTGTGTCAGTTGTCGGGCTGGCCAGGAGGTCGCGTGCCACGCGAACACGACGGGCGAGTACGTCAGCTGAGATGGGAACGGTGAGGACATCGATGCCACCAGGGGTCACCACGAACATCAAGAGCCGGTCGGGCGTTATGAAATACTGCACCAACGCCTCGTCTGTCTGTAACGACCGTCTGATCTCATCGATGCCCGCCGCACTTCGCCACAACAGCGGTGATCCGTTTGACCTGAAATCTGCGGCCCGGGTCAATAGTGCCTCGTAGTCTGAACGCGCTTGCACCAGCCGATCGCTCACATCACGGCCAGCCGCTGTGTCGCGATCTTGCGGCGGATCCATCTCCCACTCTCTCAGCTTGGTAGCCAGCATTCCGATCATGCTGAGGAGTCGATCTGATTCGCGAAGATGGCGCTCGTGCGGAGTGGATTGCTCATTCAAGGTCGCCGCCCCACCAAGGTGGTCGAGCAAGGCCCGTCCGCGCGAACGATCTGCGGCCTCAAAAGCTCGCTCTACTTCATCTTGCTCCAACAAGCTCGAAACAAGCGTGCCATAGGCTTCGATTCTGCTACTCGTATAAGCGGTGCGAAGCATGCCGGTCCCGGCTCCAGCGCGGACCTTTTCGATCACGGACACCGCGCGCCGTGCCGCGGCCGTGGCGGAGTCTCGCCGGCCCAGCGCGGAATACGCGCGCGCTCTCAGGACCTCGGCTTGCCACTCGGTATCGTAGCCACCCGCCGACAGATCGGCGTTGGCCTGTTCGAGCACGCGGATGACACGCGTCGAATTCTTATCACGTTCGGCTATACTGGCCTCGACGAGGGCCACGTCCATTCTCGCAGTACGAGCGCCGAACTCAGCGGCAAGTTGCCTCGCCTTCCGTAGATGGGCAGCTGAGTTTGACTGGTTGCCAGCTTGATGCTCGAGATCGGCAAGCAATATCAGATCGGAGAGCTCCTCCCAACGCGCATCAACCGACTCGTGAGCTTCTAGAGCACGTTGGGCAAACTCGAGCGCGCGCGTGGTCTCACCGAGAATGGAATAGATCTCTGCTCGACTGCGTTGGTCGGTACCCGTTTCCTCCACCCAACCAAACTCGTCATTGATCTCCTCGGCCTCTGCGTAAAGGGCAAGTGCCCTTTGATAATCTCCGGCGGTACGGTGCACCTCGGCCAGCATCTCAATGTTACTCGCCTCTTCATCTCGCATTCCGCGTTCACGAGCCAGCCCAATGGCGCTGTCCAACACGGCTATCGCCTGACCGATCTCTCCAATCGCTGTGTACGCGGTTCCCAACTGGCCGAGTGCATTGATCTTCCCGAGCGCCATTCCGAGTGAGTCAAAGAACTGTATTGCCTGTTGTAGCTTCGGAATCGCGGCGACCGGCTCACCCGTCCAGATCTCGAACATCGCCAGATTGTTAAGAGCTAGTCCTACCAACCTCGCGTCTGCAATCGAAATAGTCAGGTCAAACCCATTGACGAACGACGCCCGCGCCTGTTCAAAACGCCCCAACTCGCTGTAGATCAGCCCACGGTTAATCGAAACGATTGCGAGGGTTCGTTGGTATTGGTCCTCCGAGACAGATGCTAGCGCTTCCTCAAAGAGCTCTAGCGCCTCTGATCTCCTCGCCTGATCCCAGGCCACCAATCCGAGAGCATTGTAGGAGCGTGAGAATTCCGATGTCAGCCCGATCTGTATCTTGATTTGCAGTGCCGCCTCGCCCAGCTCTCTAGCACGGTTATAGTCCTGCACTCGATAGGCCGTCTGCCCCAACAAGGTTAGAATGCGTGCCTCAGAGGCAGAATCGTTACTGGTGCGGGCGAGTTGCAGTAGCGGATCCACGAGCATATGCACGCTGTCGTACTCGTCGCGATAATAGATGTCTATCGCAAGTTCGATGATCGAATCGGAAACTGTGGCCAGGATCTGGCCGGTGCCCGGATCAGTCGCCGGCTGGACTTGTGGCTGATCGGATTCGGATGTTTCCGGGGGATCGCGGGACGAGGAACATCCAGCTGCTGCTGTGATGCAGAGACCGGTCATCAGGACTTGGAGTTTCACCGGGTCAACTCGAACCTCCGTGTTCCGGATGTGACCGAACGCCCATCGAGCAGCAGCGCGTCCACGTACCAGAAATAGCTTTCACCAGGCACCAGGTTCACGCTTGCTGGAACAGTCATCGATGTGTCCGTGGTCTCGTCCCTCCACAGATCATCACCGCGCGCGTTGGTCAGTGTGATGTGATAGCGAGCGTCGGGTTCGATTGCACTCCACACGAACGTCAGGCCATCACGACCGATAGTGGCGTCGTCTTCCGGGCCGACTGCTGAGATCAATTGGTTTCCGGGATCAAGTGGCCCGCGCAGCGCGGCTTCACCTGGCGTGCTCGTTGAGAAGGGGTTGGCAACGACCAGGAGTACGACCGCCGCTGCCGCAACCAGCGACGAGCCCACATACCATTGCTTGCGACTCTTCTTGGATCGCAACAGGCGAGCGGTCGCAAGTACCTCGGCGCGACATTCAGCGCAGTCCGCCAGGTGCCCTTCCACCTGCTCGCGTGCACCTGACGACAAGCTCCGGTCCAGGTAGCCCGCGAGCTGGTCGTCTGTGATATGCCCTGTGGCTGATTCCGCTTCTGCCATTAACCGCTACACCTCCACAATTGTCTACGCACTCGTTCGTTCTCAATAATGTTCAACGGACATCGCCGGCCTCGTTGCGCACCGCAGCAACCAGCGTGGGAGGGTGCATCACACATTCGGTTCGTCGATGCCTCGGCTCTGGAGCGTACGCCTGAGTTCTGTCAACACCTTCTTCAACCGTCGATAGACATGGAACTGAGACGGGAAACCCATGACTTCCGCGATCTCGCGGACCGGTGCGTCATCCTCGAACCGTAGGGATATCAGCAGGCGGTCACGGTTCGGTAGCTGCCGTAAGGCCTTGTCAAGCGCCTCGTGCAGCTCGGCTTGCTGGATTCGGCGTGCCGCATCTGGTTCTGTCGAGTCACCTAGAGCATCCGGGTCCACATCTGCCACCACGAGGTCCGCCAACTTTCGACGGATGGTGAATTCCTCTTTCTGCGCGACGTGCGGATTCCCGGTGATGCGCTGCCGTCCATAGCGCCCGCGTTGATGATCCATGCATATGCGCCGTGCGACGACCACCAACCAAGTGGTGAACTTTGTCTGAGGGTGCGCTGCATAGGTTCGGAGCCGTCTGAAGTCATCACTCCGCAACTGCTCCAGCATACGCGCATACCGATCCATGGCACCATCGTAGCCGTCGCCGAGCGAACGACTCACATGCATCAGTAAGCGACTGTATTTCTGAACGAACGCCTCCCACGCCTCCGGATCGCCAGTCTTGCCTGTGGTTTCGAGAAGACGGGATAATTCGTTCGGTGGTTCGGCAGCCATCGTCACGTCGTGCCTGTCAAACGGAGAGGCCGAAAAAGGACACCAGCGCTTTTGTTTAGCCTGTCAGGGACGCTTCGTGGATGGTCCCGAATTATCGCTTGAGGTGGCTCCGATATCGCAGCATTCAATTTCACAGCCGGATACATTAAGACATCGTTAATTTGATGTTAACAGTCTTCGGGTCAAGCCCGAAAACATCCGCTGTAGACGTATCTGTTTGCCCACCACCGTGCCAGTAGGCAATCCGACCTTCCGCCCCATTCAGTCTGTAGACGTCGCCCCTCAAGCCGCGCAACTCTTCTCTGTCCACCGCATTCACATCGCAGGACCATTCTCTCCATCGGGTGTTACGTCGCAATAACTCCGCATCTGTCCGTTTCATGTTGCTATGGGAAAGCACCAGGCACGCACGTGCAAACCTCGGACAAAGCCGTGCGCGGTTTGGGATCGGCACGGCAGGTAGCCGTTGGGGACTGCGAGCCCTAAGCAAGCCGACCCGCACCATAGAGTGGACTCTCACATCGACGGAGGTCTAGCAATGTCATCTACCACGAAGTGTTGTTCAGCGCTTGCACTCGCAGGCGCCCTACTGCTTGTGGCGTCGTGCGCCGAGGGACCAACCCTGCCGCCGGATGACGCTGCGGTGGCCCCGCTGCTCAAGAAAGGTGGCGGCGGAGGTGGAGGACCACCGCAGCTGCGCGATGTCGATGTCGAGATCCCCACCGGGAACGCTCTGATAGATGACGGCTTGGGGCCTTATCGAGGCGAGAATTGCGCAGTCGTGGCCAAGGCCGGATCCTCCTTCAGCTTCTTTCCTTTTTATGGGGCCATGAACCGTAAGGAGAGGAAAGACTACGAGAACGATCCTAACTGCAGGGATATAAATGGCACCCTCATCCAGCGGTCGATCAGGGTCGATCTGGCAAACGCGATGGTGCACGATCCCGCAAGTCACCCTAATGAAGACGTGACCCTTGCACAGTTGATAATTGATCAGGGTCTGGACCCCATCGGATCCGACGACGTGATGAATCACGCTAAGGTCTCGGTCTTCGACGGGTCGGGCGTCTACCAGTCGAGGGTCTCGTTCGGCGTGCCTTACTGCAACTACCTGATGTTCGACGACGAAGTGGGTTCGAACGATCTCACGGTCGCCCAAACAGAGGGCAACGTGCGCGTTGAGACACAAGCTTGGCCGGACAACGTGGGATTGTGCGCACACGACACCGGTGGAGACGAACCATTGGTGATCTTGCTTCATCTCGACATCGCCTACGACGCCAAAGACAAACCGTGAACTCGACGGGCTAGCAGGTCAGGCAAACACGGGTCGTCGATCGCGCCGAAGACGGTCAGCGGCCCGTGGGGGCATTGCTGGGTTTGCGTAACAGTGCGCCCCTACAACGTTGGCCACGGAATCTTGTTGCCGCACCATGCTGGTAGACCCGCGGCCCCTTAACCCCATTCGGGCCGGCGGACACGCGTCGCCCGGCGTCTTGCAGATCTACCCAATCACCGCCATCCGAAACATGAAGCTCGGATACGCTTGGGTGCTTTGACTGTCTCGCTGGCTCGAATGGCCGTGCGGTGATCAGAACCGCGCCAAATACGTCACCTTCACCAACGCCGTTCTGTTATCCAGGTGCCACGTAGACGCGGCGGAGCCACGGGTCTCGTTGAATACGATGAACAGATCACTTCCGGGCCGGTGGATGAAGTTGAACCGCACGTTGGCCGACAGCTGGTTGTCGAGGCTGTTGTACTGCACCAACGCGTTGACGCTCAGCCGAGTGGAGAGGGAGAGGCCGATCCGCGCCGAGCCGATGTCTGCGTTGAAAGCCCCGTCGGGGACGGAGACTATGCTTCGCGTGTAGCCCAGGGCTAACGACAGATTCGCATTCGGCTGCAGGGTGATGTTGCCGCTTAGCGAGTGTACGTGACCACCGTAGACCCACCAGAGGAAAGCGAAGCTGTCGAACACGATGGGACGGGCGCGGCTCGTGTTGAAGAACCAGCCCGTCTGCCAAAACGGGTAGTCGCCCACTGGCACAGTTACGGCGACCGCCGGGTCGTCGTCCTCCCTTATATCGAACGACTCGTCGAGACGCGTGAATCCGCGCAGACCGAACACGGTCAGTGCCTCGCCGCTCTCCCACTCCGGACTAACCGCGGGACCCAGTTGCCAATCCTGCAACACCCAGTCGCGGCGTACGATATGCTGGCCGAACGCGAGGACATCGATCTTCCGGATACCAAGAAACCGTGGGCGCGGTGTGACGCGCAGGGTACCATCGGTGCGTCGAATGTCGGTGCGGGTGACAAACCCCATGTCGGCGGTGGCGTCCGGTCCGACGTAGAGGTGCCCCACATTGACGCCGTAGCGGTCGCCCGCGTAGTCGGCGGCGAGCCGGTACGCAAAGTCATTTCCCAGACCGTCCGAAGTGATAGTCCGGGCCGCGAAGCCCTGGAGGTTCACAGCTGCCAGCCAGGAGGAGAAATCGACGCCGGCGGCAGTGTTCCAGGCGGCGGCAGAACGGCGGTCGGCGAGCATCGCACCGATGTAACCACCCTCACCGACGTCACGCTGCACTCGCGCAACCGCGAAGTTCGTGCGGGGCTCGAACGTCCCTTCGTCGGGAAACGTTGTCTCATCGGTCACGATATCGAGCAACCCGACGGTCTGCGCCCCGACTCGACCCGACAGCCGCACGCCGCCTATCACCGGCACCTCGCCGTCGTCGGCAAACCCGATGCGGCGCGAGAAGAACAACAGGAATGGAGGCGGCTCGAAGAAGCTGCGCCAGCCGAACTCGAATACGCCGGAGTTCTCGAGAAAGAAGTCGCGCTTCTCGGGGAAGAAGAGGTCGAACCGCGTGAGGTTCACCTGAGCGCTGTCTGCCTCGACCTGCGCGAAATCGGTGTTGGCGGTGACGTCGAGCACGAGCCCCGGTCGGACCTCCCACTTCAGGTCCAATCCGGCTTTGAGCTGTGGATCGGTGTCGACCCCGTCGAGGCTTCGTTCCTGTGATGCACCGGTGAGCAGATACGGTTTCGCTTCGAGATTGAGACCGGCGCGTGGGAGGTCTACGAGCCCAGTCAGATGGCCCGCACGGCTCACACGGTGGAAGCCTTCGTTCTCGCGCGACCACGAGCTCCACAGCACCTCCTCGTTCTTGCGACGGATCACGCGATAGACGTTGAAGCCCCATGGCTCGTCCGCATTCGAGTTCGGGTAGCGCAGTGAACGGAAGGGGATCGCGAACTCGGCGGACCAACCCTCGGCCGTGCGCCGGGCGGAGACACGCCACACGCCTCGCCAATCCACGTTGAACTCACGTCCCTCGTCGGCGAGCAGCGCGTCGAACTCCGCGCCGTTGGGATTGGTGGCGAAGACCACCGCGTTGCGGTGGTCGTGGAACGGGTCGAGCAGAATGGCGACCGCGTCGTCGCCGGCGAACTGGGGTTGCTGGGTGAACTGCTCGGGCGCCATGATGCGGTCACGCTGGAGCACGCGAGCGATCACGCGCTCCGGCTCGGCGTCACGCGCCAGCACCCCGATGTAGAGCGTCGTCCCATCGTAGACCACCCGAACCTCGGTCAGCTCGGATGCGTCCGCCCCCTCGTTCGGCTCACGCTGCCGGAAGCCAGCCGCCACCGGCGCGACTTGCCAGGCGTCCTCGTTCAGGATTCCATCCACCTGGACCGGACTCCCGGAGACGTCGGTCAGGCGTTGCGCCGCGACCGTCGGAGTCTCGTAGCTCCTCGTCGTGCGCACCTGTTGGCCGAGGGTCGCTGAAGGAACGAGTGAACAGACGACGGCGACTACAAAAAAAGTTCGACGCATCATGAGTGCGTGGGACATGCCGGATGGCCTGCGGCCGTCACTCGACACGCTCTGCGTGGGAATGACTTCAGCGATGTAGACATGTTGGATCCTCTGAAGATAGAGCCACGCAACGTTTGGCCGCTACAGGCCATGGGGTGCGCCTGGTACTCGTCCTCCACACGCAAGCCAAGTTCAAGGGCCGCCGCTTCAACTCACGAGGGCTTCGGGACTTTGGTCTCACCGTGCTCTTGCTTCTGCGATGAGCCAGGTCGATACTACTCGACAGTGTCGTCGGCTAGTTCACTGGTGGATTAGTACGATGATCAACCAACAGTACATGTACCCTGCGAAGAAGTTGTCTGCCGGTCGTACTGCGGACGCGACTGTGCGACAACACAGGAGCGTATCACGATGAGACGACCGGTGGCGTTCACGATTGTGGCGGGGATCCTTCTTTCGGCTTCGACGTCGGCATGGGCCCAGGATAAGCCCGCGGGTCAAGAAATCAGACTGTTCAATGGCAGCGATCTTTCCGGCTGGGAGTATTTCCTGGTCGATGAGGACGCCGAGATGGCAGACGTCTGGAGTGTCGAGGACGGCATCCTGGTCGTTCAGGGAGAGCCCGGTGGCTATCTCTACACGGAGAGCGATTACGAGAACTTCACGCTCGTCGTTGAATGGCGCTGGCCCGAAACGCCGGGAAACAGCGGGGTGCTCATGCGGATCACTGGCGAACCCATGATGTTGCCGAATTGTGTGGAGGCGCAGCTGCAGAGCGGCAACGCCGGCGACATGTACGGTTTCCAGGGTTTCAGGATCGGCGGCGATGAGGAACGCCTATCCGAGATCCCGAGACTGCAGGGTTGGGGGCTTGCCAAGATCGAAGGGAACGAGAACGAGCCCGGCGAGTGGAACAGGTACGAGATCACCGTTGATGGAGACAGCATCACGCTGATCTTGAACGGCAAGAATGTCAACGAGGCAACAGACGTTGACGTTCGGCCCGGCAGGATCGGCTTGCAGTCCGAGGGTGGTGTCATCCACTTCCGTACCGTCACGTTGACGCCGCTTGACGGCATGGGCAAACCTCCATCCCGCCGCACCACGTGACGGTCTCGGTCTAACGCGTCCCCCGAATGATTACGCCGTAATTCCCGACAGCGTAGACATCAGTCGATGACGTGCCCCATGTCCCTCCGAGGTCCGGAAGCGGGACGGTTGCCATCGCGCTCCAACTGGTCCCGTCGTAATGAAGGATCGTGCCATTCGATCCCACGGCGTAGACGTTGCTCGGCGACGTGCCCCACACCCCCACCAGCACCGCGTCCGTAGGGCTCGTCATCTCGCTCCAACGGGTCCCGTCGTAATGCCAGATCGCGCCGGGCAGGGGGAAGCCGCGCCCGACTGCGTAAACATCGGTCGATGAGGTGCCCCACACAGCATGGAGGCTGTAGTAGCTGGTCCCGGTAGTCATGCCGCTCCACTCAGTCCCGTCGTAGTGCAGGATCGTATCCCCAACTGCGAAGACATCGCTCGATGAGGTACCCCAGACCCCCCACAGGCCGCCGAGGTCCGAGCCCCTCCCAGCGGTCATCGGACGCCAACTGTTCCCGTCGTAGTGCACGATCGCACCGACTTCTCCCACGGCAAAGACATCGTTCGGTGATGTGCCCCACACGCCCGAGAGCCATTCCCTCGTCCCGTTGGTCATCGCGCTCCACTCGGTCCCGCCGTAGCGCAGGATAGTGCCACCCTCTCCTACGGCGAATACATCGGTCGACGACGTGCCCCATACAGCTCTGAGGTACTCGTGGAACTCGGTGATGATCGGACTCCAACTGCTCCCGTCGTAGTGCAAGGCCGGGCCACTGCTTCCGACTGCGTGAACATCGCTCAATGAGATGCCCCACACCCCGGTTAGGTGGTGTGCTGTAGCAGCTGTGCTCATGGCAGTGCTCCAGACAGCCCCATCGTAGTGCAGGATTATGCCGACGTTTCCAACTGCGTAGACATCGGTCGAGGAGGTGCCCCACACAGCACGTAGGTCCACGGTAGTCCCGCTGGACATACCGTTCCAGTTGCTCCCGTCGTAGTGAAGGATCGTTCCCTCCGCTCCAACTGCATAGACGTCGGTAGATGAGGCTGCCCACACAGCACTGGGGAAAACAGATTCCGTCGTCCCGATCGTCATCTCGCTCCAACTGGTCCCATCGTAGTGCAGGATCGTCCCGCCGTATCCAACCGCATAGACATCGGTCGAGGAGGTACCCCACACCTCTGCGAGGTTCTCAGTGATGCCGCTGGTCATGGAGTTCCAACTGGTCCCGTCGTAGTACAGGATGGTGCCCCCTATTCCCACGACAAACACCTCGGTCGACGAGGCGGCCCACACACCAAAGAGCCCCTCGTTTGCAGGGCCTGTCACCGCGCTCCAACTGGTTCCGTCGTAATGCAGGATCGTGCCCGAACCTCCAACTGCGTAGACATCGCTCGATGATGTGCCCCACACACCGTACAATGAGTGCCTCGTACCGCTGCTCATACCGCTCCAACTGATTCCGTCGTAGTGCAGGATTGTGCCTTCCCATCCCACTGCAAAGACATCGGTCGATGAGCTGCCCCACACTGCAAAGAGGTAGGCGCTCGCCCCACTTGTCATGGCGCTCCACTCGGTCCCGTCGTAGTGGAACACGAAAGCGTCCGAACCCACAGCGAACACGTCACTCGAGGAGGTGCCCCATACGTCAAACAGGGGAACCGCGGGCGGGACCTGTGCGCTCCATGAGGTGATCGCACCAACCTCCGGCGTTGAGACGGTCAACAAAGCGTAGCCAACCAACCCATCCACCTCAGCCGCAATCGTCACCTGCCCGCTTGCCACAACGGTGGCCGTGCCACTCTCGTCGATCATTGCCACATGCGGATTGAGGCTGGACCAGGTGACGGCTGGTGAAGTGATCGTGTCGCCGTTCGCGTTACGCGCCACGACGCTGAACGTCACCGTCCCACCCACACCGGAGATCGACGTGCCCGCCGGAGTGACCTGCACCTCGACGGCGGGACCGGGTATGGGCTCGAGCGCGTCGCTGCAACTCAGCCAACTAGCGAGGCCGAGCAGCACAACCGCCAGGAGGAATGGACGGACACGGCGATAGGTGGGAACCCGGTGTCGGGAGCGTGACTGTGTAATGCTGGTGACGCTGCCACTACGCATGTGGCCACCTCCGGACTACGCGACCGCGTGACGCTCGATCCTCACCGCTCCCCCCACAGAATGATGCCAAAATCCCCGACAACGTAGACGTCGTTCGATGTACCTGGCACTGGGCATACGAGCCGTGCGAGTATCGTGGTCGCCGGTTCGACCGAGAGCGCCAACTAGGTACCTCGGTGCCCCATGCTTTCAACCAGCTCGGCCAGACAACAAACCACTCGGTCTGACAACATCGAACGATCTTCCACAAGCGTCAAGCACTCTCACGTGTACTGATCAATCACCGAAAGACACAGCGGCCCTGACGGTCAGCGCTACACGCCTGCGGTGTGTCACGCGTCCACACAACATTCTGTGACCCTGCCTCAGGAGCTACACGACGGCCCGTTCAACACCCACGCGAGAACCTTCGGCAAGACAGAGAGAGCCCCGCCTTGTGCCACGCCCGACAAACACCCTTACGGTTTACCGCATACCGCCTTCGTATCAACCGCACCCACACGCGCCGGCATCCGTACTGCGGGTGACGTTGGGCAGTCGAGAACAAATAAGGACGAGATGTCTCCGGGGAAAAACTCCCCGGCGGTACGAAACCGGCCGTTTCCTGCTCCCCACCTGAACCCGCCTTCAGCGTCCCGTCGCCATCCATCGGTGCATCCTAACATCACTGAGAACAGAGACTTACATGCGCGAACCAGCGACGTTCCCAGCCACGCGCTGACCACTGAGCCGGTTAGCACGCCCTTTGCCTTTAAGGCTAGTGCAACCAAAAAAGGCTGGGGGACAAAGTGCCAACGCAGAGCATCGTGAAGCAGGGCTTGTGCTCGACTTGTATCAACGCCGCGAGCTGCATGTACCTGAAGTCTCGTCGCCATCCGGTACATCAGTGCGAGCAATTCGACGATTACACGCCGCGAACAAGTGTACGGAAGGCCAACCCGACAATCGGCAATCCGGACATTGCGCCGACAGTTCCGTTGCGGATCAACGGGCGACAGGGGCTATGCAGCACGTGTGACTCTTGGGAGACATGCGTTTTCTGCCAGTCCCAAGGAGGCGTCTGGCACTGCGACGAATACCACTAGGTCTCGTATTGCTCGATTCGCACCACTGAGAGGCGTGACAAATGAGTGTTCGTGTGAAGCCGGAGGACGTGTTCCGGATCGTCGACAGCTACAATGGGAAGCAGGGGTCCGTTATTTCCATTCTGGAGGACGTGCAGGCTCAATACAACTACCTCCCCGAGGCAGCTCTGAAAATCGTGGCGAGCAGAACAGGTCGTTCTCTCGTTGACGTCTTCGGCGTTGCGACATTCTACCGGGGCTTCAGTCTAAACCCCAGAGG
>JBDGXD010000096.1:0-12842 GCA_039584755.1 Gemmatimonadota bacterium | reverse complement strand
GGCCGAACGGCGTGTGCAGAGCAACCGCGTGCACCGTCGTGCCATCCAGTTCGTTGTTCGCAACACGCGGTACGGCGAGACCCAAGGTTCTGGCCCATGCATGTTCTCTGCTCCAACTCAGCAAGTCCAATAGCGTTGCCTCCAACCGGCTCGCGTCACTTGTCTGCAGCACCATCACCCAGGCGGGAGGCACGTCAGCGCCAGCCCGCAAGCCAAGCAGCCAACCGTACTCGCCGATGGCGTCGAATAGATCGGCCTGCAGACTGCGGTCGAAGCGCTGCTCGAACTCGTCTATCCAGAATTGCAGATGCCGCAGGGAATTGGTGGCATTTCTTTGTGCCACGTAGCGCAGCCAGTGCAGGGAAGCTCCCGATTCTGGTCTGAACGCCACAGCGATGACCACCGCATTGGGCAACACAGTCGGGAGTGGTGGTGAGGAAGCTCGCGGATTGAAGATGGCAGACACCTCGGCTGGCAGTACGCTGAGGTCGTACGCAACCACGGCGTCAGTCACGATCCTGGTGGCCTCCAACTCGCGGCGAAAACCGATCCAGCGCACGGCCTCCAGTTCGGCTGACAGGAATCCTCCAACGACATCGGCCACAGCTGATAACCGTCCCTCGAGACGGCTGCGGATGACGTGTTGCAGGGCCGCAGGATTCACCCAACCGCGCACCAACCCGCCGGCAGGAAGGCTCTGGGTGACCTCGTCCATCGGTATGGCATCAGCCAGACTGGTGCCGTCGCCCCGCGCCACGGCTTCGAGTTCCCGCATCAATTCTCGGGGGCCGATCCACAGGGCTCCACGCGCCGTTACGAGTGCCCAGGAGTCGGTCTGAGAAGCGATATCTATCTGAGCCTGTTCGCCACTCGGCGGCAACAGCAACGCGACTGGCACGACGGCCCGACCATCCGCGGCGGACACCAGGGCGAAAACGCAGTGATCTCCGACGAGCAATGGCAGGTCGTCAGAGCTCAGACCCAGCTGTTCCAACAACTCGTCCTGGAATCGTGCGAGCGGACGCACATCACGAATCTCGTGCCACCGCGTAGCCAGGTCGCGGAACTCCGCCGCAAGCAGTGTTGCTTCGGGCAGCAAATACGGCAGAGGAGCAGTCTGTGAGGTGAGTTGCACTGTGTGCTCCGGTGTCGATGGAGCGTCGCCGGAGCATGCAGCGAGGGTGCTCAGTGACATCAATATGGCTGTGATGACAATCTTGTTCGTCTTCATGGCTCCTCCCGAGCCGGGGTCCGGTTGGGCATTGACCCGGACCCGTTTCGAATCACGCCGTCATTGCCCTGAGGTGTCCACCTCAGGAGCCGGTGGTGTGGTCTGCGCCCCGCCCTGGCCGAACGCGGTCAGGCCGCCCAGCGCGCCGAGGCCCATTGTCTCGACTGCAGACGACGGGACGATGATCATGGATCCTTTTTGTCTCAATCCCTCGTAGACCATGTTCATCGCTCGCAGGTGCAGGGCGACTGGGTTGTCACGGTAGTGCTCAGAGGCTTTGGCGAACTTCTCGGCGATCTCGGTTTCCGCGGTACCGAGTATGATGCGGCTCTGTCGCTCCCGTTCGGCCTGTGCCTGGCGCGACATAGCGTCTTCCAGGCCTTTGGGGATGATGATGTCGCGGATCTCCACCGCCTGGGTAGTGACGCCCCAAGCCGAGGTCTTGCCGTCGAGCAACTTCTGGATCTCGTGGCCCAGCCGGTCCCGTTCCGAGAGCAGCACGGCGAGGTCGTTCTGTCCGATGGCGTTTCGCAACGCTGTTTGCGCCGACAGGATCACCGCGTCGTCAAAGTGCTCGACCTCCAACACGGCCTTTTGCGCATCCCACACCATCCAAAACGCGATCGCATCCACGTTGACCGGCACTGTATCGGCGGTGAGGGTGGTCTCGGCACTGAAATCCGTGACTCTGGTGCGCTGATCCACGAACTGCGCGACTTTGTCGATTACCGGCAGCACCACGAACAGGCCTGACTTCTTGAGACTGCGGAACTTGCCGAATCTCAGAACCACGGCCCGCTCCCACTGGTAGGCGATCTGAATCGCCGGGGCGACGATTACCGCCACTATGGTGGTGGCGATCAGGATCTCACTCTCGGGTCGCAGCTCGAGGTATACGGCGAGGCTGTTGGCGGTGGCTAGAATGACGACGGCCTCCCATACCTGCGTGATCCGCAGCAGCACGGCCAACGCAAGTGCAGAGCCCAGCGACAACACGACGGCGTACATTGAAAACGGGTACACGCTGAGATGTACCACGAGGCCCGTCACAAACAGGCCGACGAGCAGCAAGACGTTCAGCGGCGCAAAGCGGAAGTCCGCGCGGCTGGATGTGGCGAATCTCTCCAGGGACAGGCCCAGAAGCCCCCTTTTTGGACCGGCGGCACTAAACGATCGCCTCATGACGATTCCTCCTTTCGCTGGCGCACACCCTGGAGCACTTCCTCGAGGGTGAAACCGTAGGCTGAGGCTCGCGCCAGGAGTTCGGTTATGATCTGGTCAAGCATCCGTTGCCTCTCGACGGCGTCGATCTCGGGCTGTTTGTCGCTGACGAAAGTGCCAGAACCTTGCTGCGAATCGAGGAGGCCCTCGAATTCCAGTTCGCGGTAGGCGCGGATGACGGTGTTGGGATTGATGGAGATGTCGACGGCGAGCTGCCGGACAGTCGGCAGTTGGTCGCCGGGTTTGAGATCGCCGCTGGCAACGGCGAACTTCACCTGTTCAATGATCTGGCGGTAGAAAGGCACGCCGCTCTTTGCGTCGATCGAGAGAACCAAAATAGAATCCTCTAGTGTGCTAGATGACTAATGTTCTAGTGCAATAGTACAATATTACCCAGAAAATGTCAACCGGACGGTTTTGGGGGCGTTCCGAGTTGGTTCTCTCTTTCGTGGGGCTGTCTTGTGAAGTTGTTCAGCTGCGTCCGGGTTGGCGCTTTCGACGATCGTAGAACCGGCGGGCCTTGGCGCGGTTGCCACAGACACCCATCTCGCACCACTTCCGGTTGTGTTTGCGGCTCGTGTCGAGGAACAGCCACCCGCAGATCTCGTTGGCACAGGTCTTCACGTCGATCAGCTCCTCGGCGGTCAACAGCTGAGTTGCCGCCCACACCACCGGCCAGACCGGCCGCAGGAGACCACCGTCGTGTGAAGACCAGTCCCACTCCAGTTTGCGCCGAGCGGTGTCGTATCGGAGGTGTCCCTGGGCCTCTTTCACCAGGGGATTGAGCTGGTCGAGTTGGGGCTCGACTGGCGGATCACCGGTGATCAGACCGGTGAATATCCGATGAATGGTTGTCCTGGTCGACCACGCCCGGTGCAGAGCGGCATCTCCACTGGATGGCTGCGCCGTCCAGTGGTCCAGCAGAGACGCCTCTGTTTGGCGCGACAGTACACCGGCCTCACCGGCCCACGCCACGAGCCGCCCGTAGTCAGTCAGGTATTCTCCGGCGTGCGGTTCGGCTGCCTTCCAGTCCACAGTGTTGTTGAAATCAAGCGATAGGTGTCCGCCTACCCACTTGAACGCTTTCGGATTCTCTCCGCCCTCCATGATATCCCTCGCGAGTGCATCTACATTCGGCAATCTAACCAATATAAGGGACTTGACAAGTTATGTTAGGCCAATTAACCTAACTTATAAGCCGCCGTATATAGGTTACTACGAATTGGCTATGGCGCGACCAGGGAGGCTAAGTGCTTGACAATGAACGAATTGCAGACGAGTTGGACAGAATGAACCACGGGGGCGCCTGGCATGGACCGGCGATTAAGGAAACGCTGGACGGCGTGACAGCTCTGGACGCCGCGGCCCGGCCAATCTCCGGAGCGCACTCCATTTGGGAGATCGTGTTGCATATGACAGCCTGGGCTGATGAGGTCGGCCGCAGACTGTCGGAGAATGCACGGCCCCTGAACGGGGAGGCCGACTGGCCCTGTTTCGTTGAGTCGACCGGGAAGGCATGGGAGGACGCGAGGTCACGGCTGGCGGCTGCCCATCAGCGGCTACGCCAGGCGATCAGGGAGTTCCCTCCGTCCCGGTTGCAGGAGCCGGTCACAGGGACTGATGACAACGGGCCCCCAGATTCTTTCTACATCATGCTGCACGGGCTGGCGCAACACGACGCGTATCACACAGGCCAGATCGCGATTCTGAAGCGGGCTTTGGGTGGGTAGCAGACATCTCACCGCGCAAACGTGTACGTGTACTTGAGCATGAGGGTCCTCGCGTCGCTGAGTGGCAACGCCGGGTTGCTACGGTAGCGATCGAGGTTCATTCCCTCATTGTAGACCAGCCACAGGTCGCTGCCTTCTCGGAAGTTGTAGCGGATGCGTACGTTGGCTGCCCCGTAGTATGCAGTGTTGCTGAGTTGCATGAACGCGTTGAGCGACAGCTTGGTGTTCAGAGCCGCTTGGATTCTGAGACGTACCAAGTGCGAGTCGAATCCCTGATCCCGATCGGGAAAGCGCACCACGTTCAACTGGTAGACGGCACTCAGTCCGAGAAACCGAGACAGATTCCAGCGCGGGTAAAGTCCTATGTCGGCCAGCCAGCCGTCGTAGAACCTTTGAATGCCCCAACCGAAACTACTGCGGAACAGAGAGCCGGGCGCCATGTTGTAGTCTCCCTCGAAGCGCGGGAAAGTATAACTGCCCGGCGGCACCTCGGTCTCATCGGGAAACGAAAGTGTCTCTCTGAGATCTTCGTAGTACAGTTCCAGGTCCAGACCCAGGCTGGCACCAGAGTTCCATTGCAGGTCGAAGTCGTGCTCTACGAAAGCGGACTCGACGGTGCGGTCTGTATTGCGTAACGCCACCGAACCGAAAAGCTGAAACGGATCGATGCGACGAAACGGTCCATCGCCTTCGGGATAGTGGAAGTAGGACAGCGAGTAGAACAGGTCGGTGAAGTTTTGCCGCGTGACAAAGCCCATATCGGGTGTGTAGTCCGCACCCGAGAAACGGCCGCTGAACGAGTAGGTGAACCCGCGCTGTCGTGCCCGGCTGGCGGTAACGCGCAGCAAGCTGGCTTGCGTGAAGCGGAAGCCGCTGTCAGCAATGACGGCGTCGTCGAAGGTCTGGGCCCACTGCACCGTGAAATAGTCGTCACCGGAATAGCGCACCGAGCCATCGAGACCGTACGCCACGTTGTAGCTGCCGTCGTCGCCCAGCCGTGAGGTGAACATGGCACCGGCGTTCGAGTATTGATTGATCACGCGCCGCCGAACTCGGGCCACTCCGAAATTCTCAGATGGAAGCCGGTCAGTCCGGCTAGTCTGCATGTTGAGTGCGCCCAGATCCCATTCGCCCATCCGTCCGACGAACCTGGCTCCACCGATTATGCGGACCGGCTCTCCCTGGTCGAGCCCGATGCGACGACTGTGAAACAGTCGTGTCGCCCCGCCAGTCAGGAAGTAGAAGGTCGAAGATCGTTCCTGGAAGAACTGACGCTTCTCGGGATAGAAAAGAGGGAAGCGCGTCAGGTTCACCTGGTAATCGTCTGCCTCGACTTGTGCGAAGTCGGTGTTGAACGTCAAGTCGAGTGTGGTGTTGTTGGTGACGTTGTACTTGAGATCTCCGCCGACCTCGAAGTCCACGTCCGATTGAGCACTGAATTGGTCACCCGCATCGTTGAGCTGGTTGGTTCGGTCGACCCCGCTCAAGAGATACGGAGTGACATAGACGGGCTTGTGGGTCTGTACGCCTTCCAGCACTGCGTCTCTGGCGAGCGACGGTCGCAGCATGGTGAATTCCGGCGGTATGGCCGGAAACAACTGCCACTCGTTCTTGCGCGCGATGTAACGATAGGTTATGACCGCCACTTCCACACGCCCTTCCGTTGCCTGAAAGCCGAGACTCGAGAACGGGATGCGCATCTCAGCAAACCAACCCTCATCAGTTTGTTCCGTGGCAACATCCCAGTAGGTGTTCCACGATCCGTTCGTCGGTCCGTAACCGTCACCGCTGATCGTTGCGTCGCCGCGCACTCCAGCGGGAGTGGTCCAGAACCACAACCCATTGTCGTTGTCGTCGAATGCGTCAATCATGATCCCGAAGTTGTCGTCGTTGTTCCAGCGGTCGCGGTACATGGAGTTGATACGGATGCCGGTTGGCTCAGTATCGAAGAACCGGCCGGACACGTACAGGTAGTCCTCGTCGTGTGCGATGCGGATCTCGCTGCGTTCGGTCAGCGGTGCGCGAAAGGTGGGGATGTGCATGGTGAGCGGCAGCGGCTCGATCTGCTGCCACGCCGGCTCGCTGCTCAAGCCATCCAACTCGATCGACCCCTCTATTCGGGGCAGCATCAGCCGGCCATCGTCCAAGGCGTAGCCGGGGATGCTCGGCGATTCGGTCACCTGCCCAACGAGCTGTGCGGCAATGGGTGTGAACACCAGTCCCAGGGCCAGAACCGCTAAGTATCCGAGCGCTACGGAAAAGAATTTTTCATTTATGGCCAAACTCGTTTCCATGCTCGCCTCTCCGCTGGTTGAACCGCTAGGGCAGGGTGGAGCGCCGCGGCCTAGGCCAGCCTAGGCCCGGTGGCGGCGCTCGCGTGACGGATTTGTCTCATCCAACGCCCAGATCGCCATGGCGCGAACGGCGGGATCTGGATCCCTCAGAGCGTCGAGCAGATACTCGACCGCCAGCTCATCGCCGAGCAACCCGATCTTCCAGGCGGATTCCTGCCGGGTGGCGCCGTCGGGTGAAGTCAACTCGTCGACCAGCTGGTCGATGTCGTGTGTGGGGGCCGAGCCGCGCCATCCGTGCCATTCACCGGCAAAGACCTCGGTGTTATCCCAGGCCCGGCGGTTCCACTCCCTGAACACCTGGTCGCGAGCGGACTCGGCCTGCCGACCGCCAATCTCTCCCAGCGCCCAGATGACCGGCTCCAGCAGGGCCTCGTCCTGCCGCAACGCGTCCATCAAAGGATCGACCGCCGAGCTGTGTTCGATCTCACCCAGGGCCAGCACTGCCATCTCGCGAACGATGGGATCGCTGTCAGCCAGCGTCTCAACCAGAGGATCGATGGCCCGGTTGTCCTTGATCTCGCCCAGGGCCCAGGCGGAAACCAGCCGCACATCGGCATCGCCGTCGTGCAATCCATCGATCAACGGACCAACGCCTCTACTGTCCTCGAGTTCACCTAGCGCCCATGCAGCGTAGCGCCGCACCCGACTGTCGTCGTTTCTGAGCTGCTCGATGCGCTGTTCGACCGTGGCCGCCCCTTGTTGGCCGCTCCACGAGTAGGACGTGATCGTACTGTGCTCGGCGCCCAGCTCGATGGCGGCGAGCGGCAGAGCGACTGCAAGAGCCAGCGAACCGGTCGTTAGTAATCCCTTCCTCGAGGCGGGGCCGCGCCTCATTCCTCGCGCCAGAATGCTGCGAACTCGCTGTGCCAGGCTGGAGCGCGCCGCCATGGCGAGCGCACCTGCCGGCGTTCGGCCCGCAAGTTGCGCCCGAGCGATCTCGAGCAGGTGAGTTGCGTATACATCCGACCGCACTCCCACTTGCAGAGCGCAGTCGTCGCATGCACGCTCTCGTTCCAGCGTGGCGCGCCGCGCCGCAATCCAAACCAGCGGGTTAGGCCAATAGACCGAGCGCGTGATCTCAATCATGAGGTGGACCAGATAATCCCAGCGAGTCACGTGTGCCAGCTCGTGGAGCAGCACCACTCGTCTCCGTTCAGCCGACCAGTCAGCCGCCGCCCGTGGGAAGAGCACCACGGGGTGCAGCAAGCCCCACGAGATCGGAGTGGTGATTTCCTCGCTCGACACGACGCGCAGCGGTCGCTGAATCAGATTGCTCCATGAGTGTCCTGATTCAGTCGTGAACAGCAGGCCCCCATCACGTGCCAACGCACGCCGCGTGAGACCGGAGACCTGCACCGCACCGACCAGCAGCCGCAATAGCATGATGGCGGCACCGATAGCCCAAATCACCAGGGCCGCCGTCGCCACTTGCGAGAGCGAGATGCTGAAACGAGATGCCGGCTGCACCGCCGTGCGATCAGTCAGAGCGACTGATCGGTTCTGCTGCTGCGCGCGTTCGGCGGTCACAGGTACCGAACGGTCCGCAACCGGCAGCTGCACGGCGACCACCGGTGTCTCCGCTAATGAGGTCACCTGCTGCATCGTGGGCAGACTCTCCATTCTCCACGATGGCAGCGAAACGGAGAGAAGCGGCAACATCAACAGGGCTCCCAGCGCGAAGCTCCAGACTGCGTGCCGGGTCGCGGCGGACGAACGCTGCAGCAGTGTGGTCACCAGGCCGGCGATTGCCAGAACCACGGTGCCCTTGAGCAGGATTTCGGCGCCCACTTGCAGGGCGAGTGGGAACGAGATACTAGCGAGCGTCGTCATCGTGTGACTTCCTCTCTTGTTCGATCCACTGGGCGATCTCGTCCAGGTCCTCGGGGGAGAGCCGGTCGCCCGACATGTCGAGCAGGGCCTGAATTGCCTTTGACGGCGAGCTGCGGAAGAACGTCTGCAGCAAGTTGCGCAGGGCATTGCGGGTGGCCGTTTGATGCGGCACGGTAGGGCTATAGAGATAGCGGCGGCCGTCCTGCCGGTGCTTTACGTGGCCCTTTTTCTCCAGAATGCCCAGCGTGACCCGCACCGAATCGTAGCCAGGGTCGTCCCGCATTCGGTTGACAACCTCGGCGACCCCGGCCTCGCCCAGCTGGTATACAATGTCCATTATCTCCCGCTCTCGGCGGCTCAGATCGATGTGCGGTCGTGGTTTCATGCGGCCTCGTACCCGAGAGTCTCAAGTAAATGAAAGAATTCGTTCACTTACTCTGCCTCAATGGACCTACTTTGTCCCTGTGAACTGGGCTTGTCTTGGTCCATCTGTAAAATTCTTTACGATTAACCCAAACCAAAAGTTTCAAGTGAGGGAGCGAGGTGCCAGGGGCAGGCTGCAACCATTTAACCGCATTCAACGTCTATTTTGTAGGATTGAATAGCTGAACAGAGAATCGGATTGACTTGAGCCATGAAACGAGCCGGATACCTGGGGGAACTGGAGCAGATGGTGCTGCTCGCCATCCTCCAGTTGAAGGACGATGCCTACGGGACCAGCGTGCTGGCCGAACTCGAGCAGCGGGTGCAACGCTCCGTGTCCCGCGGCGCCCTGTTCGTGACGCTGGACCGACTGGAAGAGAAGGGAATGCTGCAGTCACGCTTGGGTGATCCCACCCCGCGGCGCGGTGGCCGTCCCAAGCGATACCTCGAAGTCACGCACGCCGGAGTCGCTGCGCTGCGAAGGTCCCGCACCGCCTGGACCAATCTGTGGGATGGCCTCGACTCGGTGTTTGAGTGATGCGATCCAACCCGGAGTTGCGTACAACGCCCGGTTTGGCTCGAGCACTGCTGACTGTATGCCTCCCGCCGGGCAAGGTGCGGACGAGTGTGCTCGGGGACTTGCACGAGACCTACTTGGACTTGAGGGCGACGAGTGCCACAGCCGGACTGTGGTATTGGAGACAGGCCCTTTCTATCGGCACCCGCTACCTCCTCAAACGCTGTCTTCGCCGTCGACGCCGTGACTCTTCGCAACTATTGAACGGCAACGTCTTCAAGCCATCTCGAGGCTCACTAATGTTAGACACATGGAAAGACCTCCGGTTTGCGGTGCGCATGTTCGCGCGTACACCCGGGTTCACCGCAGCGAGCGTTCTAGTGCTGGCAATAGGCATCGGTGCCGTGAGCGTCATGTTCAGTACGCTCAACTCGGTTGCGCTGCGGCCCCTTCCATTTGAAGATCCCAATGAGCTGGTATGGGCGTGGGGAACCAACGAAACACGCAACTCCAATTCCATGTCGGCGCCCGACTACTGGGACTATCGCGAGCAGTCCAACTCTTTCGAATCGTTCGCCGCCTTCCTGGTCTTCACGCCACGCGCGATCATCACCGGGGAATCGGAGCCCGAGCGTGTCTTTAGCACGCTGGTCTCCCACAACCTGTTCTCGACCTTGGGCGTCGCGCCTCAGATTGGCCGCCCGTTCCTCTTGGAAGAAGAACGCGCCGGCTCGGACAACGTGGTCATAGTGTCCCACGGTTTCTGGCAACGCCAGTATGGTGGTGACCGTTCTGTAGTCGGCAGTTCGATCACGATCAATGGCGAGCCATACAACCTGGTAGGGGTGATGCCTGTCGACTTCGACTATCCCGGCGGAATCGAATTGTGGTTTCCCATCCAGGAAAGGATTCCGTTCGCACAGGGCCGCGGCAACAACAATTTCTTCTACGTAGGCCGTTTACGCGCTGGAGTGTCGCTCGAGCAAGCACAAACCGAAGTCGATGTCATTGCCCATCGTTTGGAGCAGGCGTACCCCGAGACCAACGAGTCCTGGGGACTGCGTTTGGTCACTTTACACGAGCGCTACTTCTCGGGCGCACGAACGAGCCTGCTCACGATGTTGGGGCTGGTGGGCCTGGTGCTGTTGATAGCGTGCGCCAACGTGGCATCGCTTTCGCTTGCCCGGGCAGTGGCACGTGGCAACGAAGTGGCCGTGCGGTTCTCATTGGGTGCGGTCAGGTCGCGAGTGATCCGGCAGTTGTTGACCGAAAGCCTGTTGGTGGCACTTGTGGGTGGTGCAGTCGGTCTCGGTTTGGCTCGCTTTGGCATTACCGCACTGAAATCGTTCGGCCCCGCGAGCCTGCCGAGACTACAGGAGGTGAGCATCGACGGGACGGTTCTCGCCTTTGCATTTCTCCTGGCACTCGTTACGAGTCTTCTCTTCGGGATCGTGCCGGCACTGAAGGGAACGAGTATCTCACTGGCCGAGACCTTGAAGATCGGCGGCACGCGCGGAGCCAGTCACGGCAGGGCCGGATTCCGCAACGCTCTCGTAGTCACCCAAGTAGCCCTGTCGCTCATGCTGATGATTGCGTCAGGTCTGTTGGTGCAGAGTTTCTTGCGGTTACAGGGTGTGAGTGCCGGCTTCCAGGTCGAGGGAGTACTCGGAGCCGAGCTGCAACTGCCTCAGTGGAAGTACGGTACACCGGAGGAACAAGTGCAGGGGTGGACGCAGGTATACGAACGCGTCGCCGCGATCCCCGGGGTGATGGCGGTCGGCGCGATCGACCAGGTACCGATCCGCTCTGGTGGGACGTGGAACCATATCTACCCGGCCGACCGGCCGCCTAGCAATGCTGCGGAGCGAGACCAGATGGCGGGTCAACGACGCATCGCCTCCGACGAATATTTCACGGCTCTGGGCATCCCCATACTGGCCGGTCGTGCGCTGGAGCCAACAGACGTGCAGGACAGCCCGGCGGTCATGGTGATAAGCAACGCAATGGCAGAACGGGTGTTCCCCGGTGAGAGTCCCTTGGGCAAAGACCTGGTACTGTGGGGACAGAACTTTGCCGTCGTAGGTGTTGCCGCTGATGTGCGGGAGTTCGGTCTGGCGGCGGACTACCCGTCGGTGTTCTACCTCTCGACGCGGCAGGTGCCACAAGCCCGGCTGCAACTCCTGGTGCGCACGGCGGGCGATCCGTTGGCGATCGCACCTGCGTTGCGCAATGCCGTGTGGGAGGTTGACAGGGACATCCCGATCTCCGGGTTCGAGACGATGCAGGCGCGGGTATCGCGTTCGTTGGCGGGGTCCAGGTTCAGCATGCTCTTGGTAGTTGTGTTTGCATTGGTGGCGTTGATTCTGGCGTCAATGGGTCTCTACGGTGTGCTCGCGTACTTCGTGCGGCAACGCAATCGCGAGTTGGGAATCAGAGTCGCGTTGGGTGCCGGTCCCGGTAGCGTGATAGGCCTGGTGGTCAAGCGGGGAATGACACTCGCTGCAGTCGGTATCCTACTGGGGCTGGCGGGTGGTTTCGCCGGGGCGCGTGTACTGCGGAGCTTCCTCTATGACATTGCACCGACCGACATTCTCACCTACAGTGGTGTAAGTCTCAGCCTCGCAGCAATCGCGCTACTGGCGTGCGTCGTTCCGGCGCGGCGGGCAACCAAGGTGGATCCGCAGGAGGTGCTGCGAGTGGAGTAAGAGTCTAGAATGTAGAATGTAGAACCGCAGAATGTGGAACCAGAGAATGACTGGTCTTCCCCCGGTTTGACGGACACGCAGTTTAGGCAGCTCGCTGTTGTTTAGCGAGCTGTGCTGCGTACTCCACGGGTGTTTGGCACCGGAGACTCGAATGCCGACGCTGTCGGTTGTACCGGATCTCGAAGTATTCAAACAATGCACGTGATCCCTGACGGCGCGTTTGACTGTCTGCAGCCACGAGCTCCCATTCTAAGGTCGCCAGGAAGCTCTCCACCACTGCATCTGCCTGGGCGCGGCGGGAGCCGTTTCGACGTGGCGACGGTGGTGGCACGATGAGGCGGGGGCGCGGGATCTGCCGCAATGGCGCACCCGCCATGGCGCGCTGCCATCTAATACTCCGAGGCAGCTGACGCTACCACGTTGCCTCAACGTTCGGTGCGAGCTAAATGCTTGCAGTGCAATGATTTATCTCACAGGCACCTGGCAGCGAATCGCCCGGAGAGCGCCGAATATCGTCGATTTCACGCCTCGAATCGTCGATTTGCGACTTCAAAACGACGATTTGAAGCTTCCAAACGAAGCTGCATGGTCTTCGAGACAACGATACGAAGCCGCAAGCGGAACGTGTCAATGATTTGAGACAGTTTTCGTTCGCATGTAATGTACGACTTCGACCTTCTGGCTACCTGGTTCTCGTCCTTCGGCGCCACGGCCAAAGGGCGTGTAGGGAATTTTGTGTGTGAGCCCCTCATCGGTCAGTGATGTTGAAGCGTTCGCCGAACAGGATGGCGAACTGGCTTCGGGCTTTTGCCCAGGGCGCTGGTGGTCCTT
>JBDGXD010000095.1:0-12849 GCA_039584755.1 Gemmatimonadota bacterium | reverse complement strand
CGGACAGTCACCAGTGCCCAGATCGCCGAGGCACTCGAAATCGACGCCACCCAAGTGCGCAAGGATTTCCGCGCCATTGGCCTGATCGGGACTGGGCGGGTGGGCTTCGACGTATGTGACGTCTGCCGCGCCATCCGAACGGCCCTCGGGTTCAACGAGAGGCACCAAGCCGTGCTCGTGGGAACCGGTCGTCTGGGCAGCTCGATCTTGGCCTACCCCGGGTTCTCTCGTTATGGATTGCATATAGTGGCTGCATTCGACTCAGACGGGCACAGAGTGGGTACGGACGTCGCTGGTTACACGGTCAAATCGGTGCGTACCCTGAAGCCGTTCGTGCAAAAGCATGGAATACGACTGGCCGTTGTGACGACTCCGATAGATGGCGCTCAACACGTAGCCGATCGGTTGGTTGCGGCAGGCGTGAAGGCGATCTGGAACTTCGTGCCCACCAAGCTCAGGGTCCCGACCGGTGTGGTAGTGCGTGATGAACACCTGTCCCTGGGCTTGGCGGAAATCACTCATTGTCTGACACACCAAGCCGCACGGACAGGCCTGAAGCCACATCTAGGCCGCCCGGCCTGATCAAAGATATACCCGAACAACAACCGTAAATCGTTCAAACTGCCTTCATCCAATGATCACGATTTGGGTGGTTGTTGGCATAATCGTGAAAAAAATCTCACAAAACGAATTCAATCGTGATAAAAATCTCGTTAGGCCTTGACTGTCGCAAAAGGGTCGCTAAAATGAACTAGGTTAGAAAAACGTGATAAAAATCTCGGAACGCTGAACGGCCCGTGTGGGAGACGATGTAGCGGTCATCGGCGTAGACCGGCGAGTATCACGAATCGATGTGAAGGGGGGCGCGGAGGTGAGGGTTGGCGTCTGCGGCTTGCGCCCCTGGCCAGATGGCGAAAGGCGCGGACGAAGTAACCAGTAGGATAGTTTGGTCAGTTCCCGGGAAATGCCCATACTAGGGTAAGAAAGGAAGAGAGATGCCAAGCTTTGTGATTCCGGACAAATGTGACGGATGCAAGGCACTAGACAAGACTGCGTGCCAGTACATTTGCCCGAATGACCTCATGGTCCTGAACAAGGACTCCATGAAAGCGTTTAACCAGGATCCGCAGATGTGTTGGGAATGCTATAGCTGCGTGAAGATCTGCCCCACACAGGCGATCGAGGTACGTGGTTATGCCGATTTCGTTCCCATGGGTGCCAGCGTGACGGCAATGCGCAGCACCGAAGACATCATGTGGACGGTCCAGTTCCGCAGCAAGGACGTCAAGCCCAAGCGCTTCAAGTTCCCCCACCGCCGCGGCGTGGAGGAAGGTAAGGCGCAGCCGTTCGATCACTATCCGACTGGTGACGACGACATCAAGAGCCCAACACTCATGACGGAGCCCGACGGTATCAACACCGAGCGTGGTCCGGTCAAGTTCGACAAGGTCCCGACCGTTTGATGCGGTCGGTCAGCGCTGAAAAAGAGACTCTCCCTTTTGGCAGAGTGACACCAAGGAGATAGGCTAAGATGCCGAATTTCGAAACCGTAACGGTTGAGACTGATCTACTGATATGCGGCGGCGGAATGGCCGCCTGCGGCGCGGCCGTGGAAGCGTCATACTGGGCCAAGAAGCACGGTTTGAAGGTGACCGTGGTTGACAAAGCGGCAATGGACCGCTCGGGCGCAGTAGCGATGGGTCTGTCGGCCATCAACATGTATGTAGACCTGAACAGCGGAAACAACACGCTGAAGGACTACCTCGATTACGTCCGCAACGACCTCATGGGTATCACCCGCGAGGACCAAGTGGCCAACCTTGCTCGGCACGTGGACAACACGGTCCACCTGTTCGAGAAGTGGGGCCTGCCGATCTGGAAGGACCAGGACGGCAACTACGTCCACGAGGGTCGTTGGCAGTTGATGATCAACGGTGAGTCATACAAGATCATCGTGGCCGAAGCCGCCAAGAACGCTCTGGCGGAGGCTGGTGCTGAGTATCACGAGCGCGTCTTCCTGACGCACCCGCTGGTTGACGGCGACAAGTGCGTCGGCGCAATCGGATTCAGCGTCAGAGATAACAAGGTATATGTGTTCAAGGCCAAGGCCACCTTGGTCGCCATGGGTGGTGCGGTGCATGTGTTCAAGCCGCGGTCGACCGGTGAGGGATTCGGCCGCTCGTGGTACCCGCCCTTCAACTCGGGCGCCAGCGCCTTCTTCACCATCTATGGTGGCGCTGAGATGACATGCCAAGAGGTTCGCTTCATCCCCGTACGCTTCAAGGATGCCTATGGCCCGGTGGGGGCGTGGTTCCTCCTGTTCAAAGCGATCGCGACCAACGCTCAGGGTGGCAACTACATGGCCGAGCGGCGGGACGAGCTGGAGAACTGGGCACCGTACGGTAAGGTGAAGCCCGTTCCGGCCAACCTGCGCAACTACCTGATGTTGCTGGACGTGGAAGAGGGCAAGAGCCCCATCTACATGCAGACCTCTGAAGCGATCAAGACGATTGCTGATTCGGCACCCGATGAGAAGGCTGCCAAGAAGAAGCTGAAGGAGCTCGAAGCCGAAGCTTGGGAAGACTTCCTCGACATGACGATCTCGCAGGCGATTCTTTGGGCTGCTACCAACACCGAGCCTGACAAGATGCCTTCGGAGATAATGGCTTGCGATCCTTACTTCATAGGTTCGCACTCGGGAGCATCCGGTGCGTGGGTGAGTGGTCCTGAGGATCTGCAGACGGCTGAGACCAAGGATGAGTACTTCTGGGGTTACCCGCAGATGACGACCGTCAACGGCATGTTTGCAGCCGGCGACGCGGCGGGCGCTTCCAGCCACAAGTTCTCCTCCGGGTCGTTCACCGAGGGTCGCATCGCTGCCAAGTCAGCTCTGTCGTACTGCTTGGACAACAACGCAGCCCCCAACGTGGATCAGGGTCAGGTCGACGAGCTGACCAAGGCCATCCTCAAGCCGCTCGAGCTGTACGAAGAGCACAAGGGTGCGACCACCGATCCCGAGATCAATCCCAACTACATCCGCCCGAAACAGTTCATGTACCGGCTACAGAAGATCATGGACGAATATGCGGGTGGAGTTTCGGCTCAGTTCAAGACCAGCGACAAGCTGCTCGAGAAGGGCATGGAGCTGCTGGGCTACCTCAAGGAAGACGCCGGGCATCAGGCGGCAGGTAACCTGCACGAGCTGATGCGCTGCTGGGAGAACGTCCACCGTATGTACCAGGCGGACTCCCATATGCGGTCGATCCTCTTCCGCGAAGAGACGCGTTGGCCCGGATACTATTTCCGGTCTGACAAGCCGAAGATGGATGAGAACTGGCTCGCCTTCTGTAACTGTGTTTACGACAAGAACAGTGGCGAGTGGGAAATGAAGAAGAGGCCTGTCAAGTACATCGCATAACTCGGCCTCGAGGTTGTGGGGCCTTCGGGCGACGCAACAGTCGCCCGGAGGTCCCACAACCCGATTCAAGTCGTTGATCGACTGAGGTAACCGATGTCAACAACTCCTCGCACATGTCCTCACTGCGGATCCAACCTCAAGAAGTGGTTGGTTCCCGACGAGGCGACATGGGACGAGGAGTTCTTTTTTGTCTGTTTCGATGACGACTGTTCCTACTACAAATCGGGTTGGGAATGGATGAAGCAGCAGTACAATCAGCAGGCGTCGTACCGGTATGCGCTGAATCCAGCCAATGGATCATCCTTGATGATTCCGGTCTGGTCGGAAACTGCGACTCGCGAGATGATCGTGGAAGACGCCGAAGGAGATGAACAATGAGCGAGCGCTCTAGGGATCACAAGGATGCTCTCGGAGAACTCGAGCGGAAGGTGCTCGAGGAGTATCCGCGGCTTGGACCGTCAGACAAGTTCCAATTCTCATGTCACCCCGGTGTCAAGTGTTTCAACAAGTGCTGTAGCGATGTGAACATCGTGCTCACACCGTACGATGTGTTGCGAATGAAGAATCGACTTGGAATCACGTCATCAGAATTCCTCGATAAGTACGCGCTTCTACCAGTCAACAAGGAAATGAAGACTCCGATGGTCCTTCTCCGGATGAACGAGGACGAGGACAAGACCTGTCAGTTTCTGACTGAGGAGGGGTGCGGCATCTACAGTGATCGTCCCTGGCCTTGCCGGATGTACCCGCTGGGTATGGCTGCGCAGAAGGACACCGAAGATGGCTGGCGCGGCGATCGCTTCTACTTCCTGCTCCAGGAAAAGGGCTGCATGGGGTTTGAAGAGCAGAAGAGCTGGAAAGTCGACGAATGGCTGGAGAGCCAGGGGCTCGATGAGTACGAGGAGTGGGGTGAAGCGTTCAAGGAACTCACGCTCCACGAGGTTTTCGAGGACGATGAGGGCGAGCTCTCTCCCGAGAAAATGCACATGCTGTTCACGGCTTGTTATGACTTGGACAAGTTCCGGGAATTCGTGTTCGAAAGCACCCTCTTACAGCGGTTTGAGATCGACGAGGACTTCGTCCACGAAATGCGTTGCGACGATGAGGCACTGCTTCGCTTCGCATATCTCTGGCTGCGATTCAGCCTGTTCGGTGAGAAGACGGTGAAGGTGAAACAGCACGTTGCTGAGGCCTTCAAAGGCAGCGTTGAGAAGAAGAAGTTGTTCACCACGAAGCCGGCCTAGATTTCCGAAGGGGAAGCTTTAATGAGCGGGAACGGCAAAACGGGAAAGATCCTCGTGATCGGCGGGGGCATCAGCGGGATTACGGCGGCTGTGGAAGCGGCGGAAGCTGGCCAGGAAGTCGTACTTGTTGAAAAGCGCGCATACATGGGTGGCCGCGTTGCTCAGATGAACGAGTACTTCCCCAAGTTATGTCCACCAAGTTGCGGCCTGGAAATCAACCTCCGCCGTTTCAAGACGAGTTCGCGGATTCGTTGCCTGACTCTATCGGAGGTCGAGAGGATATCCGGCGGACCGGGCAACTATAAGGTGATGATCAAGCGCAGTCCGCGGTTTGTGAACGACAAGTGCACCGTCTGTGGAGCGTGCGCCGATGCCTGCCCGGTGGAGCGGCCCGACGAATACAACTTCGGTCTCAGCTCCACCAAAGCAGCCTATTTACCCTACGATATGGCATATCCGTTCCAGTTCGCCATCGACGGCGGCGTTTGCCCGGGCACCGAGTGCGGCAAGTGCGTGAGCGCGTGCGAGTATGGGGCGATCGACCTGGAGATGAAGCCGGAGACTATAGAGGTAGGTGTAAACGCAATCATCTGGGCGACCGGTTGGGATCCTTACGATGCAACAGATGTAGCGGGATTGGGCTTCGGTACGCACAAGAACGTCATCAACAACATCATGATGGAGCGCTACGCGTCGGTAGATGGGCCGACAGGCGGCAAGATCCAGCGCCCATCGGATCGAGGCGGCATCGAGAGTGTGGCATTCGTTCAGTGTGCCGGCTCACGCGATGAGAATTATCTCAAGCACTGTTCCGGTGTCTGTTGCATGGGGTCGCTGAAGCAGGCCCGCTATGTTCGCGAGCAGTATCCGGAGGCTGAGATTTACGTCTTCTACATCGACATTCGGGCGCCCGGACGGTTGGAGGACTTCTTTGTCGCAACGAAGAACGACGAGAAGTTCCATCTCATAAAGGGCAAGGTCGCGAAGGTCAGCGAGGATTCGAACGGTGATCTCGAGGTAGTTGCCGAAGACACGCTTGCTGGTGGCCAAGTGAAGCAAAGAGTGAACTTGGTCGTGCTTGCCACTGGTTTGGTTCCGGCGAACGGCGCCGGCCTCCAAATCGAAGGTGAGCTACAGAAGGACGAGCACGGTTTCCTGACGATCGAACAGTCGATGGGAGCAATGTTCGCAGCCGGATGCGCCAAGCGTCCGACGGATGTAGCTGCTAGCGTGCGTGACGCGACAGGCGTCGTCGCTAAGGCCTTGCACTTCTGCGGGGAGCAGAGCCTTGGATAAGAAGGTAGCCGTTTACATATGCCGGGGTTGCGACATCGGTGACTCGCTTGACATAGATGCTCTGACAAGTGTCGCTCAGGAGAATGAAGCCGCGATCTGTCGCGAGCACGATTGTCTCTGCGGAGATGAAGGTTGTGAACTGATCAGGCAGGACATCCGAGAGGGTGCCAACGCGCTGGTCGTCGCCGCCTGCACGCCGCGCTTCAAGACTGACACCTTCACTTTCGATAGTTGTCGCACTGAGCGTGTGAACTTACGCGAGCAGGTAGTATGGAGTCACGAGCCCAACGACGAAGACACGCAGATGCTGGCAGAAGATTACATGCGGATGGGCTTGGCTCGTGCGAAGAAGGTGGATGTCCCGGAGCCATTTGACGAAGAGATCAGCGAGACGATCCTCGTGGTGGGAGGTGGGGTAACGGGTCTGGCTGCAGCGATCGACGCTGCAGGGGCGGGACATGAAGTGGTGATTGTCGAGAAGGAAGCCCAATTGGGTGGCTGGTCTAGCAAGTTTGCCAAGACGTTCCCTCACAAGTCGCCATATCGCGATGTCGAGCCGGTTCCCATCGAGGATCGGATCGCTCAAGTAGAGAGCAATGACAAGATCACGGTATACACTGGCGCAGCCATAGAGAAGATCTCCGGACAGCCGGGTCAATTCGACGTCAAGCTCAAGGCGAATGGCTCCAATCCCGAGTTTCGCGTCGGCGCAATCGTACAGGCGACCGGATGGAAGCCATACGATGCGTCGCGCCTGGAGTACCTCGGTTACGGGAAGTCTGCCAATGTGATCACCAACATTCAAATGGAAGAGATGATCTCCGCCGGCGAGATCAAGCGGCCGGGTGACGGAGAGCAGGCACAACGGATTGCGTTCATTCAATGTGCGGGCTCGCGCGACCAGGGCCACCTGCCATACTGCTCAGCCGTCTGTTGTCGTGTATCGATCAAGCAGGCTCTGATTGCCCGGGACATGAATCCGGACGCCGAGGCCTATGTTCTCTACAAAGACATGCGGGTCCCAGGCCAGTACGAAGATTTCTACCGCAAAGCGCAGGAAGACAGTGGCATCTTTTTCACCAAGGGCGATGTAACCGGAGTGGAGGTTGTGGGTGACAGCCTACAGGTTGCAGCCGAGAGCACGTTGCTGGGTGAGAACATCAAGCTCGAGGCGGACCTGGTGGTCCTTGCCACCGGTCTGGTGCCCAACGCGGCCGATGGCGAAGAAATTCGGCGGTTCAACGATGCGAAGGCAGTCATAGAGAAGGGTGAAGCGGGTGCGCAGCTCGACGCAGCCAAAGTAACATCAGAAGAGCTGAAGCACCTCGATGGTTCTTCGATTCTGAACCTGGATTACCGTCAAGGTCCAGATCTACCGCAGCTCAAGTATGATTTCGCTGACTCACACTTCATCTGCTTTCCCTATGAGACCCGGCGCACCGGGATATACACGGCGGGCTGCGTCCGGATGCCGAATGACTCACAGGCGTCTCAGGAAGACGGAGCAGGAGCAGCTCTGAAGGCGATTCAGAGTCTCAGAACGGCCAAGCAAGGCCAGGCGGTGCATCCTCGCTGGGGCGACCAATCCTTTCCAGACTTTGCCTTACAGCGTTGTACCCAGTGCAAGCGCTGTACGGAAGAGTGCCCCTTTGGCACGCTCAACGAAGACGTCAAGGGCACACCGCTGCTAAATCTCACGCGTTGCCGCCGCTGTGGTATTTGCATGGGTGCGTGTCCCGAGCGAATCATCTCCTTCAAGGACTATTCGGCAAACATCATCTCGTCGATGATCAAAGCCGTCGAGATACCGGACGAGCTCGAGGAAAAGCCACGCTTACTAGGTCTGATTTGTGAGAACGACGCCTACCCGTCACTCGACACGGCGGGTCTGAAGAGAATCAAACATAGCGCCTACATCAGGTTTGTTCCGGTAAGGTGTCTCGGGTCAGTGAACACGGTATGGATCGCGGATGCGCTGTCAGGTGGCTACGACGGTATCCTGCTAATCGGGTGCAAGTCCGGTGACGACTACCAGTGTCACTTCATCAAGGGCAGTGAGTTGATGGACAAGCGAAGTGAGAATGTGCAGGAGAAGTTGACACAGCTTGCGCTAGAGGAAGAGCGTGTCCAGCTGGTGCAGCTGCCGATAACAGACTACGAGAAGATGGCACAGGTAATCAACGAGTTCGCCGAAGAGATCGAAGAGATTGGCTTGAACCCGTTCAAATGATTCTAGGAGTCAGTCGACAATGTCACAGGCTTTGTTGCTGAAGCCAGATAGCAGGTTCGTCGAAGCAATCGTCAAGTCGGGCGGTGGCGATCTCAAGAAGTGCTACCAGTGTGCGACGTGTTCCGTCGTATGCGAGCTCTCGACCGAGACAGCCCCGTTCCCCCGTAAGGAGATGATCTGGGCGCAGTGGGGTTTGAAGGATCGACTACTGAGCGATCCGGATATATGGCGCTGCCACCAGTGTAATGATTGTTCGATCAGGTGTCCGCGCGGTGCGCGCCCCGGCGATGTCATGGCAGCTGTACGACAGAAGTCAGTGGAAAGCCATGCGTTCCCGAGCTTGCTGGCAAAGGCAGTCAATCAGGCCAAGTTCTATCCACTGCTTCTGGTGATAGTTCCGGCAGTGTTACTCGCATTGGCGCTCGTTCTGAGAGGCCCGATTGAGGCCATTCTACCGTTCGAAGAACACGGCGACGCGTTCTACGCGGGCTTCTTCCCGCATTGGCTGCTGATCGGTTTCTACTCTTCGTTCACGACGCTGTCGTTCCTGGGGTTGTTGGTTGGGCTGGCGAAGTTCTGGCGTGGAATGGCTGCGGCCGACAAGGCTCAGGACAGAGCGCCGGTTCTAGGCATTGTGCCCAGCATAGTGCGTATCGTCACGTCGACGTTGGTGCACGACAGGTTCGGCAAGTGCACCGACAAGGCCTCGAGAAGGCCAGCCCATTTGCTGGCATTCTATGGCTTCAACGTGCTGTTCGTTGTCACAGTATGGGCGACGATCGATCTGTACCTCATGCCCATCGTTGGTGTCGACTCACTCTATCCCTTCGATTTGATGCACCCCATGAAGATCCTGGCGAACGTGGGAGGGGTGTTGCTCATCGTGGGGTGCGTGTTGGCCATTCGCGACCGTCTGGGTAACGAACGGCAATCGGGCTTCAGTACTTCGTTCGACTGGACCTTTGTATGGCTATTGCTGTCGGTGGGTGTAACCGGATTCATCACTGAGATCTTCCGTTTCATCGTGGATCCGTCACAGACGACCGTACTCGAATATGCCGCATACACGTTTTACTTCGTGCACCTAGTGATGGTGTTCAGCCTCTTGGTTTACCTGCCTTACTCCAAGTTCGCTCACATTTTCTACCGGACAGTCGCACTCATCTATGGAGAGCACAGCGGGAGGACCAAGGAAAGCGGCAGACCAGAGCTGAAGGCAGCTCCGGAGCGCAAGATGGTAGCAAGTAGTTGAATCTGACCTAGCATCAGCAAACTAGAAAAGGGAAATAACATGGATAAGCTGGTCAAACCCCACGGTTCGGACACTCTGAACCCGCCGTTCGTAGCAGACGCGGCAAAGCGTGCCGAATTGCTGAAAGAAGCAGAGGGGCTGCCGAAGTTGCTTGTCTGCTCACAGGCTGCTGCAAACGCAGTTATGATGGGCTGTGGCTACTTCAATCCGTTGCAGGGCTACATGAATTTGGCGGACTCACTTTCGGTAGCCGAGAACATGAAGACCACGGGTGGTCTCTTCTGGCCGGTGCCGATCGTCAACGTCGTGACCGATGTTGCAGGAATCAAAGGCGCGAAGCGGATTGCCTTGCTCGATCCGAACGTCGACGACAATCCGGTGATTGCCATCCAAGATGTGGAGTCGATTGACGAGGCCACTGACGAACAAATGAAGTTCATGGCTGAGAAGGTCTACGGTACCACGGATACAAAACACCCAGGACTGAAGAACTTCATGTCCGTGGGCAAGTTCTTCATCAGCGGTCCCATCCAGGTTCTCAACCACTCCTACTTCGATGACGAGTTTCCTGAGACCTTCCGTACCGCGATGCAGATCCGCGAGATGATCGAGAAGAACGGTTGGAAGAAAGTCGTCGCATTCCAAACGCGTAACCCGATGCACCGTGCGCACGAGGCGCTGGTCAAGATCGCCATGGAACGAGTGGGCGCCGACGGTGCCGTGATTCACATGCTGCTTGGGAAGCTGAAGAAGGGGGATATCCCGGCCGACGTGCGAGATGGGGCTATTCGCAAGATGGTAGAGCTGTACTTCGAGCCGAACACGGCGGAAATAACGGGCTACGGATATGACATGCTGTATGCGGGCCCTCGCGAAGCAGTACTGCACGCCGTGTTCCGGCAGAATATGGGTGCGTCGCACCTGATCGTTGGGCGTGACCATGCCGGTGTAGGCGACTACTACGGGCCGTTCGACGCGCAGGAGATCTTCGAGAAGGATGTACCAGCAGGGGCACTCGAGCTGCAGATCTTCGCAGCAGATCACACGGCGTATTCCAAAGTAGTCAATGACGTAATCATGATGCGCGAAGCACCGGCAGGGCATAAGAAGGAAGATTTCGTGTTCTTGTCCGGCACCAAGGTCAGATCCATGCTGAGTGCCGGTGAAGATCTGCCGCCGGAGTTCGCGCGTCCTGAGGTGGCAAAGATTTTAATGGACTACTATCAGTCGCTGCCCGCGGAATAGAGCGGACCGGGGCAGCAATTGTGGATCTTATCACCGTCGAGCGGGAGGCAGGACTGGCCTTCAGGCTCAACCTCCGCGGACACGAGTTCAGGAGTGACATGTCCGTGGATGACGGAGGTCGCGATGCGGCTCCGTCTCCTGCGGAGCTGATGGCGGGCTCTCTCGGTGCGTGTATCGCAATGATGGTGCAGGGCTATTGCGACACACACGGATACAGTGACGGTGAAGTAAGCGTCAGTCTCACGGTGGAATTGGGCGATGATCCCAAGCGCGTAGCTGGATTCGTGATTGACCTAGAGTTACCTGACGACGTTCCGGTGGAAAAGAGGGACGTGATAATGCGGGTCGCTGAGAAGTGCACGATCCACGAAACGCTAGTTAATCCACCCAGGGTTGACATCGACATCACGTAGGTCGCAAACAGACCCATTGTGGCTCAGGTGCGCAGCACCGGCCTAACAACGGAGGAAAGTGATGGAGCAAACATTCGGTGGCAAGACGGTCGACATCGATGAGGACGGATTCATTCAGGATCCAGAGGTCTGGGATGAAGCAGTTGCCGCTGATCTGGCCAAGACTGAAGGCGTAGAGGAACTGACCGAAGATCATTGGAAGGTGGTCAACTACTTGAGGGACTACTACCTCCAATACAACATGGCCCCGATGATCCGCAAGCTCTGTAAACAGACCGGTTTCAAGCTGAAGGAGATTTACGATCTGTTCCCGAGTGGACCAGCGAAGGGTGCCTGTAAGGTCGCTGGATTGCCGAAGCCAACTGGCTGCGTGTGATCGAGCTGGCGCACGCTTTGGTGCGTCATGAACAGTTGGGGCTGACTAGAGCGATGTTTGGGCTGTGACCGTCCGAATTTGAGCCCGGTGAGGCGATTGGAGTTCGTCAGTGCAGGAGATCGGATGAAAACGCTTGGGGTGTTGTTGCGAGATAGACAGGGTATGATTGCCCAACGGTGGTTGGAGGTCGGGTTGACTACTTACCCCAGTGATTCTGCATCCGCCTTCAAACGGCAGAAGGATCCCTTTGCAAATCCGGTCGGTCACAGTCTGCGTCTAGGCACGAAGGGTATTGTCGCAGCTCTTCTCGATGGAGGGGAGCACGAGAAGATCCAGCAACACTTGAATGAGATCATCAAGATACGAGCTGTACAGCAGATTACGCCTTCGGAAGCTATCCGGTTCGTGTTTGCGCTGAAGCAAGCAGTTCGTGAAGAACTGGGACCAACAGCGAGCGATCCGCAGATATTGCCTGAACTGGAAGCATTTGATCGCGAGATTGACCGGGTCGCCCTGGCGGCTTTCGACTCGTACGTCGAGTGCCGCGAGCGAGTGAGCGAGCTTCGCATAGGTGAGATCAAACGCCAGGTCTCATGGGTAATGGATAGAGTAAACCGTCGTAGTTCGGATTCTCAGATGACTCCGGTCGACTCGACATGAAGGAGTTCAGGAGTGTGAACGTGCGACGAGAGAGTTTCTGATGAACGTCTTGATACCCTTGATTGCAATGGGCGGTTTGTTTGCGCTGGGTTTTGTTGGCGCGGCAGCGGGTCTGGGCTGGTTATTCGGCGTTGTATTCCCGTATCTCGCCGTGGCACTGTTTCTAGGGGGTGTAGTCTATCGCGTGATGAACTGGGCGGGAACGCCGGTTCCGTTTCGCGTACCCACCACGTGTGGACAACAGAAGGCCCTCCCGTGGATAAGACGGCAGAGATTGGATAACCCTCACAGTACGATGGCTGTGATCGGTAGAATGGCATTGGAGGTCTTGTTCTTCCGATCGCTACTGAGAAACACCAAGGTGGAGATGGTGGGTGAGAAGCGGCTTGCCTACGCCACAGACCTGTCGCTTTGGCTCGGAGCCATGGCGATGCACTGGTCGTTCTTGGTGATCTTGGTGAGACATCTGCGCTTCTTCACCAATCCAGTGCCGTACTTGGTAACCTTCACGGAGAAGACTGACGGCTTCATGGAAATCGGACTGCCGGTCTTCTACATCACATCGATAGCATTCATCGCAGCGGTGACGTATCTGCTGTATCGTAGGTTGGCTCACGCGCAAGTGCGGTACATATCGTTGGTAGGTGACTACTTCCCCCTGTTCCTGCTATTGGCGATCGGTGTGAGTGGATTCTTTCTCCGTCATCTCACCAAG
>JBDGXD010000094.1:0-12909 GCA_039584755.1 Gemmatimonadota bacterium | reverse complement strand
ACACCGCGCTCGGCAAAAGCACTGCGGGTACCGGGGACTTGTTGAATGATCCGCTCAACTTCTTCGCCCAGGGCCTGTAGTGTGTCGAGACTGGGGCCGAATATCTTGACTCCCACTGGCGTTCTGATTCCCGTTGCCAGCATGTCGATACGGCCCTTGATGGGCATGGTCCAGGAGTTGGTCACACCCGGTAGCCTCGTGGCCTGATCCATTTCGGCGATCAGCCTCTCGTATGTCATGCCGTCACGCCACTGATCTGTGGGCTTGAGGGTTATGGTGGTTTCCCACATGGAGAGTGGTGCCGGGTCGGTGGCCGTGTTGGCCCTACCGACCTTGCCCAACACTGTCTCTACCTCTGGAAACGAGATCAAGATGCTGTCCTGGACCCGCATTACATCTCTCGCCTGCGCAATGGAGATACCGGGAATGGTGGTGGGCATGTAGAGAATCGAGCCTTCTTGCAGTGGCGGCATGAACTCGCTGCCAAGTTGTCGCCAGGGAACGATTGTGACACCAAGCGTGAATGCGGCGGCCACCACTATTATCCAGGGAAAGCCCGTCACAAAATCGATGATCGGTCGGTACAGCCACTGTAGCAATCGATTCACTGGATTGCGCGACTCCGACAGAATCCGGCCTCTGATCAAGTAACCCATCAGCACTGGTACCAGCGTTATCGAAAGCAAAGCTGAACTCGCCATGGCAAATGTCTTGGTGAATGCCAATGGCTTGAACAAGCGACCTTCCTGCTGCTCGAGAGCAAATACTGGGAGAAAGCTGAACGTAATGATCAACAGGGAGAAGAAGAGCGGAGGCCCCACTTGCTTCGCACTCTCCAAGACAACGTCCCATCGGTTTGGCTTTCCTTCGGCACGCTCCAGGTGCTTGTGCATGTTCTCGATCATCACGATGGCCGCGTCAACCATGGCACCGATAGCTATGGCAATCCCGCCCAAGCTCATGATGTTCGCAGTGACTCCAATCAAGCGCATCACGATGAATGACATCAAGATGCCGAGCGGCAAAGTGATGATTGCTACGAGGGCGGAACGAGCATGTAACAAGAACAGGACTGTAACTGCGGCGACTATCAGTGACTCTTCAACCAGCTTCTCGCGCAGCGTATGAATGGCGCGATGGATCAAGTCGCTGCGGTCATATGCGGGAACTAGACGGACCCCGGCTGGGAATCCGGCCTCGATCTCGGTGATGCGTTGCTTCACCGCCTCGATCGTCGCCAGTGCGTCCGAGCCAAAGCGCATAACCACAATCCCTGCCACTGCCTCACCCCTGCCGTTCCAATCTGCGGCTCCACGCCGTGGTGCAGGACCGACTTGTACTCGGGCGACGTCAGCGACCCTGATAGGAGTGCCTGTTGGCGTGGCGCCAACTGCTACGTTTTCGATATCAGCTATGTCTCCGAGGTAGCCGAGCCCGCGAATCATGTACTCGCGACCGCTCAACTCCAGAACACGCGCACCGATGTCGACGTTACGTGCTCCAATAGCCTGCGCCACCCGGGTCACCGGTATGTTGAATGCGCGCAGTCGCTCCGGAATCACTTCCACCTGGTATTGCTTGACGAATCCACCAACGGTGGCAACTTCGGAGACACCGGGTACTGATGTGAGCTGGTACCGCACGTACCAATCCTGGATCGATCGGAGCTCGGCGAGATCGTGATTGTCGGATTCGAGCACGTACTCGAAGACCCAACCAACACCGGTAGCATCAGGCCCGAGTACCGGTTCAGCTCCTGAGGGCAAGTTCTGTCTTATGCCATTCAGATACTCGAGAACTCGCGAGCGTGCCCAGTAAATGTCGGTACCGTCCTCGAAGATCACGTAGACCAGACTGAGCCCAAAGAACGAGAAGCCACGAACCACGTTGGCGCCGGGAACCTTCAGCATCTCCGATGCAATCGGATAGGTTACCTGGTCTTCGACTATCTGTGGGGCCTGCTCCCGGAAATCCGTCTGGATGATCACCTGAACGTCGGATAGGTCCGGTATCGCGTCCAGTGGGGTCGCCAGCATTGCGAGCACTCCCCACACCACCAGCGCCACAGCGCCAAGCAGGACCAGAAACCGATTGCGCAGCGACCACGCTATGACAGCGCTAATCATCATGCTCGTGCTCCGCGGCAGTAGTATCCGTTTGAGGTGCCATTGCCTGATCGCCATGGTCCATGCCGGGCATTGCTCCGCCGGTGCCGGCGAGACGTGACTCAGCGTCAACCAGGAAGTTGGCGGAAGCCACTACGGTCATACCTTCTGACACCCCGCTCAAGATCTGAATACGTTCGCCGGCTCGTGCGCCCAGGGTGACCTCGTGTGCCATGAGTGTTCCGTCGTCGTGTCGCACAAACACCAGGTTGCGCTCACCGGTGAACAACACCGCACCCATTGGCACGCTGGGATGGTCGTCCCCCATCGAGACGTCGAAGTAGACCGTGGCGAACATGCCCGGCTTGAGTTGCAGGTCGTGATTGTCGACGGTCACTCGCACACGGTTGGTGCGAGCGGCGGGATCTACGGTGGGATGTACGAAGCTCACACGCCCCATCACATGCCTGCCGGGATAGGCGGCCACTTCGATGTGGGCCATTGACCCGACTGTGACGTGTTTGAGGTCCTGCTCGAACAGTTCTGCGTCCACCCACATCTGCGTGAGATCGGCTAGTCGATACAGCTGCATTCCGGTCATCACACGCTGACCCTCTACGACGGACTTTTCCAACACTACGCCGCTGACGGGGGACACCAGATTCAGTGTCTTCGCTACCTCACCCGTGTCTTCCAGTCGTTGAATCTGCTCTGCAGTGATATCCCAGTACTCGAGACGACGCCGTGCGGCTGCCAACATCTCTCGAGCATTGTTGTGGGGGCCTGCCGCCGATGGGTCCACGCGGGAGAGAAGTTGTTTGGCCGTGAGCAGCTCCTCCTGTGCCGCCACCAACATGGGGCTATAGAGGCTCAGGAGTGGTTGGCCTCGGGTCACTGTTTCTCCCGTGGATGCAACGAAGAGCTGTTCCACGAAGCCATCGATCTTGGGGGTTACATCGGCGATGTTGGGTTCGGGAGCAGTCAGGGTGCCAACCGTCCGAATCCTCCGCGTCAGGGATTGGCGTGTCACCGACGCATAGATGACACCGAGTGCCAGTTGCTGATCCGCCGTGAGTTGAACCATCGACCGTACGGTGGCACCCGAACTATCGGTTGTGCCGCCGCCACCCCCCATGTGCATTGCATGATCTTCGGCAGACATCTCTGCCATTGGTGAATCGGCTGATTCCTCGGCGCCACATGCGACCAGGAACAGGACCGCTGCTGCGATCGAAGTAGCGCGCTTATTCATTCTCCACCTCCAGGTCACCACCGACCAAAGCAAAGATCTCCGCTACCGCTCGGTGGTAATCGGCTGCGAGCTGCACCATTTGGATTTCATATCGGTTAACTGTCATTTGGTTCTGCACCAACGTCATGTAATCGACCGCCCCAACGCGATACGCCGACAGGGCTGACTCAACAGCGGCTCGTGCCTGCGGTATGACCGCTGTTGCATAGAGGTTGGATAGGTTGGTTGCGCGGACCGCTTCGGCGCTGAGTTCCGCCAGACGAGCATAGGTCTCGTTGTACAGCTCGGTTGCCATTGCATCGGTTGATGATTCCAGGGCTTCCATCTCGCGCCGTAGGGGGAGTTGGCTGGAGCCGGCCCACAGTGGAATGGAAAAGCCGATAGCGACCGTGAATAAATCATCGAAGTCAGGTCTCTGTCCGTAACCCAACGTGAGGGTGAAATCGGGATAGAGGGTGCGGCGTGCAGCGCGGTATCCCGCGTTGGCCGCCAGTGTGCGCTTGTGCGCGGCAGCCAGCGCCGGCCGACGTCTCACAGCGAGTTCCACCAGCGAATCGGCCGGCTGCAAACGGTCTAGAGCTTCAGGTAGCTCGACACTGCCGATGGAAACGGTGGCGGCCCGTCCCAATAGTGCGTTGAGCCGGGCGGCCATCGCATGGCGGTTCTGCTGCATCACAGTAATGTCTTCGGTCATCTGTGCCACTGCGACCTGTGCTTGCAGTACGTCCTGCTGCACGGCTGTTCCGACGGCATACTTCGTAGATGCAACCTCGAGAAAGGTCTGCAACAGCTCGCGGGTATTCTCCATGATCGACACGGAGCGGTCCAAGAAGGCAATCTGGAAGTAGACTCGCTTGACCCGTGCTTGGAGCTGGAGATCTGCCTCCGCCACATCCAGCTGCTTGGCTTCGGCCAGATGCTCGGCGCGTTCCTCACTGAAGCCGAGCTTGCCCGGCCAGGGGAATCTCTGCGATAGCTGGATCGCATTCATCGACATTGGCTCGCTGGGACTGAAGTCACTGGTTGACCAGTTCATCAGACCCAGCATCAACATCGGATCTGGTAGGGCGCCAACTCTGGATACCCGCTCCGCGGCTGCATCGGCGCTGAGTATGCTGGCCCGCAACGCCGGGTTGATCTCGCGTGCCATCGTCACGGCTTCGCCGAGCCGCAGCGTGTCTGACTCGTCCTGAGCGATCAAGGGGCTGGATCCGGGCTGCAAGGTCAAAACCAAGACCAGCAGCCAGGCCCGTAGGACACCCGTAGGAATCTTCATGTACCTCTCCCACACTTGTGCTTTGTGAATACAGTCACGTCCGCCTGGCCGATTGGCTCAGACGATTGGACGCACTACTCTTGGGAAAGGCTAGGCTTGGGGCGGTGGAGTAAGGGAGTGAGGCAGGGTGGAGTGCACCGACTGGCTGTACTCGCTGGCTTCCCAGGTTCTCGCGGGAAAGATCGGAAACTGGATGTCACCGGTCATCGCCGGGGTCAAGTTAGCGGCGCAGCAGTCCATCGAGTCGCTGCAGTCATCGCAGTCGGAATGGTCGGTCTGGGATGCCATGTCGTGATCGACCATGTGCTCCGTCTCCATTTGCTGGGACATCATGCCACACGTGGCCGGCCTCACATATGGCAGGGCCACGGCGGTCAGCATGAACGCCGCCAACAGCTGGATTGGAAACCGATTGCTAGTCATCATACGTATTCTACTATGTGTGAGTATAGCTCCTGGACGGAGATTATTGAAGGTCCTTCAGGTTTGAGACGACTCGAGAGGTGATTGATGTTACGTACCGTTGTTTGTCAACTCGGTTTGCCGAGCTTGCGCTGCGCTGCAGCGATCGTCCTGGCAGCACTCCTCCTACCGACTCTACACGCCCAACAGCCCGGGGAGGTCTCGTATCGCGACGTTTCGATCATGCCCGACGGAGTGTTGGGAGATCGAATCCGGTCCGTGATTGAGACGCTCAACGCCAACAGCCCCGAAGCGGTTCAACGCTTCCTCCAGCAAGAGTGCAGCGAACGGTTTCGCAACATTGCACCAATGGACGAGCACTTGAGTGCGTTCTTGGGCGTCCATCGCCAATGGGGTGAGGTACAGTTCCACAGCATCCGTACCTATGAACCGCCCAGACCCGACGAAACCATCGTGATCCTGAAAGACAGCAACTTCGGAGCCTGGCGGGCATTTGTGATTCAACTGGATGAAGCTGCAGAGAATCGAATCACATCCTTGTCTCTCACGGATGCGAGAGTGCCTACGAACGTCAGTCAACCGGATGTCTCTCAGACGGAGCTGATCGGTCAGACTTCGGGGATGGTACAGCGTCTCTGCGCCCAAGACGTCTTCTCCGGAACAATCTTGCTGGCCAAGGGGGACGATATCCTGTACTCCCACGCCTGCGGCGAGGCCAGCAAGCGGTTTCACGTTGCCAACAACATCGACACCAAGTTCAACCTGGGGTCGATGAACAAGATGTTCACGGCTACGGCGATCAATCAACTGGTCGAGCGAGGAGTGCTGGCGTACGACGAGACGATCGAGGCGCATGTGGACCAGTCATGGTTGCCAAGTGACGTAACCAGCAAGATCACGATTCACCACTTGCTGACCCATACATCGGGTTTGGGCAGCTATTTCAATGAGACCTACTGGAACGGATCTCGTGAGCTCTATCGTGATGTCGACGACTTCAAACCCCTGGTAAGTGGCGAGCAGCTAGCCTTTGAGCCCGGTGAGAGGTTCCGCTACAGCAACACGGGAATGTTGCTATTGGGTGTGGTGATCGAGAGCGCAACCGGTCAGAGCTACTTCGACTACATCAGAGAGAACATCTACGAGGCGGCCGGGATGGCGAACTCGGATAGCTACGAGATGGATTTCCCGGTGGACAACCTCGCGATCGGCTACATCCCGAACCGCAACAGCGAGTACGGTTGGGAGAACAACCTGTACAAGCATGTAATCAAGGGCGGACCGGCCGGAGGTGGGTTTTCGACCGTGACTGACATTTACCACTTTGCCAGAGCACTCGAGACCGGCAAACTGGTTTCAAACGAGACGCTAGAGCTGATGTGGACCGATCACTCCGGGGATGGATATGGATATGGTTTCGGTATTGCTGAAGGACCAGCGGGAAAGGTAACCGGTCACGGCGGTGGGTTTCCTGGGTTGAACAGCAATCTCGACATCTTCGTCGATAGTGGTTACGTCGTCGTCGTCATGTCCAACTATGACGAGGGTGCAAGTCCGGTGGCGCGACAGATCAGCAATCTGATCGGCAGAATGAACTAGCCGGACTGTTGGTTCTCGTCGGTCTCGGAAGAGTCGTCTGGACGGTATTCCAACAGATCACCGGGCTGGCAGTCGAGCTCACGGCACAGTGCAGCGAGTGTCGTGAACCTGACTGCCTTTGCCTTGTTGGTCTTGAGGATCGAGAGATTGGCGAGAGTAATGCCAACACGCTGTGATAGCTCGGTGAGCTGCATCCTGCGCTTCACCAGCATCAGATCCAGGTTCACGTAGATGGACACAGCGTCAGCCGTCCTTCCGTCGTCCCCGCGGCAAACGCAACCGTCTGTGTTCGGTCATTGGCGTCGCGACCAATCTAGATCGTGAGTGACTTGTCTGTCTCGAGCCGAGCGCCGTAGCCGAAGATCGTAGCCAGTACCAGCACAAGGAGTCCAGCCACTACTGTGTCCTGCCGGACGTCAAACGGAGCCTGTAGTGCCATTCCCTGCAAGCTCACTTGCGCCAGCACCACGCGCGCCACCGCGTATTCGATTACGGGTACCAGCAACCCAAGAGCTATGAGAACTGACCCGATAATGCGGATTCGGACAACATTGGCGGTCGCAAATGGGCGTCCTTCGAGCACAGTTCCGAGGACAGCTCGCACGAGGTATACCAGATAGAGCACGACCGCGATGCCGAACAACAACACGAGGTTCGTAAAGAACTGCATCGCCCAGCTTGAGCTCTTGAATCTCAGCTCGCCCCGGCCGTCCACGATCCTCGGATTGGCGACCTCACCCGAACCGGGCACTGCTTCATTCAGTGTCAGGACAGGCCACGGCGATCCAGTGCCCATGGCAACGGGAATGGCGACATCCCCCGGCGATTCGGTGCTCGACATGACGAGCGGTGATATGACGAGCCAAAGAGTGAAGAGGCAGGACCCAGCCACTCCGATCACGAAAAAGATGTCCAACCAGGTTTTGACTATGCGTGCAGACGTGAGCTTCTGGCCGGGCATGATATACCCCCGTTTCATTGCTGGGCCGAGCACCACGGGCAATCGTGGCGCTGGAGCCTACACCTCAATCTAGGCGCCTATTTATCGTTTGTCAATAAAGTCTTATCGATTTACGACTACTCGATGGTGGGTTGTGGCAGCGCGTCTCACCAGACTGCTGGCCTGAACCTCGGGTTGGTCGACTCTCCGGCGTCTACCCCGTCGTGTCAGTGGCTGGGAACCAGTGCTTCGTCCGCAGGCAGATCTTGACCAACATCAGCATGACGGGCACCTCGATGAGAACGCCTACCACGGTGGCCAAGGCTGCGCCGGAAGAGAGGCCGAACAGCATGACGGCGGTTGCTATCGCAACCTCGAAGTGGTTCGATGCCCCGATCATGGCGCTGGGGGCAGCGTCTGTGTACGACAACTTGAGCAGTCGGGCCAGGCCATAGGTGAGAGCAAAGATGAAGACGGTCTGAAGGAACAACGGCACGGCGATCCACACGATGGTCAGCGGATTTGCCAGGATTACGTCGCCCTTGAACGAGAAGAGCAGGATGAGTGTCACGAGTAAAGCGGAGATGGTGATTGGCGTCAGAAGATGGAGGAACTTCTCGCGGAACCACGTCTCTCCCTTGGTGGCGATTATCCACTTCCTCGACAAGTAACCGGCTGTGAGTGGCAGAGCGACGTAGATCGAGATCGACAGCAGCAGCGCTTGCCACGGCACCGGCAGACGTCCCACGCCGAGCAGGAATCCGCCCAGCAGTCCGTAGAGAAACAGCATGGTGAGGGAGTTGATTGCGACCATTACGAGCGTGTGTCCGTCGTTGCCCTCAGCCAGGAATCCCCACACCAGCACCATGGCAGTACACGGAGCGATGCCCAGCAGGATGCAGCCGGCAAGATAGCTGCGCCAAAGCGGTACCTCGAGAACCTTCACTCCCTCTTGCAGTACCACGGTGCCGTCACCGTGCGTGGCGCCTACCTGCAGGTCGAGCCCCAACGGCAGCTTGACGTAATCAACCGCTTCCGGACCGATGAATGCCAGGAACACGGTTCCTAGGAAGAAGACGCTGATCGCGTACATCGTGAACGGTTTGACGGCCCAATTCACGAACAGGGTGAGAGATACAGGCCGCATGTTACGTCCTGCCTTTACCACCTCGGCGAAATCGATCTTCACCATGATGGGGTACATCATGAAGAACAGGCAGACGGCGATCGGTATGGATACAACAGGGGCATCGTTCACATAGATGGCCATACCGTCGAGCAACTCGGCCACCCCGGGTGCGACGGAGCCCAGCAGGATGCCAACAGCGATACAGAGCAATATCCAAACAGTCAGGTACCGCTCGAAGAACCCCAAGCCCTGTGGCTTCTTTTCGATACAAGCTTTCGTTGCCATCTTCACTCACTCTGTAACGGGTTGAACCCGGGACGATCACGTCTTTGCTGTTTTGGAGACCGTGAGTTGCGAGATGTCCTGGTCCGCCCGGCACAGCTGCTCCACCGGTATGCCGCGGATCTGCTTGACCAGACCGGTATCGCCCCGGATTTGTGGATCGCGCCTGATTCGGCGCCACAACCCATCTACGGTCTCGCGCGCACCCTCCGATCGTGCCAACCTGTAATAGACCCACCGACCGTCCTTTCGCTCCGCGACTAGCTCGGCCCGGCGTAGCTCCGCGAGATGCGCCGAGACGGTGGATGGAGCCAAACGGAGAACTGCAATGATCTGACAGGCGCACAGTTCTCCGGTCCGGAGCATCGCTAGGATCCGGATTCGAGCCGGGTGGCCCAACGCCTTGTGGACCTGGACGATATCGGAGAGCAGCGCAGGAGGCATTTCGTTGTTTCGCGAAATATAGCGATAACGCTCGCCTACGCAAAAACACCGCACGTATTCACCGCTGCGCGTCTGCACGGGTGCCCGTCTCCTAGCTATCTTTGAAAGCGGTCTTCAGGGTATTCGAGCCGTTTAAGTGTGACGCATTGACGAAGTGAGGAGAAGAATAGGAATGCCAGATTTCAAACATGTAAAAGTTCCTGAAGGCGATCTTGTGAAGATTGAAGATGGACAGCCCGTGGTCGGGAACCGCCCGGTCATCGGTTTGCTGCGCGGTGATGGAATTGGATTGGACATCACGCCTGCCATGCAGAACGTGGTCAAGGCGGCCGTAGATAAGGCCTACGGTGGCAAACGCGAGATCCAGTGGTGTCCCGTTTATGTCGGCCTCGAGGGCCTGCAGAAATACGGCGAGGTGTTGCCTCAGGAAGCCGTTGACGCCATCGAGTATTTGAAGATCGCCATCAAGGGTCCCTTCACCACCCCGATCGGCGAGGAGACACATGTGTGTCTCCATTGCGCCCACCAACAGTATCACGACGGCAAGTGTGACAAATGCGGCAAGGATGACGGTGTCGCGCCGCGTTTCCGTTCGATCAACGTGGGACTGCGGCAGGCGATGGACCTGTATGCCTGTGTACGCCCAGTCATGTACTTCGAAGGGGTGCCGGCACCGAACAAGTACGCCAACAAGGTGAATTTCGTGATCTTCCGGGAGAACACGGAAGACGTCTACGCGGGCCACGACTTCGAGCGCGGTAGCGATGTCGCCAAGGCAGTCATCGACCTGATCAAGCAGAAGACTGGCCGCCAGATTCGAGAGGACAGTGGCATTGGTATCAAGCCAATCTCGGTGACGGGCACCAAGCGTTTGGTCAAGAAGGCGTGTCAGTGGGCGATCGCCAACGACCTGCCGTCAGTGACGTTTGTGCACAAAGGCAACATCATGAAGTTCACTGAGGGTTCGTTTGCCAAGTGGGGTTACGAAGTGGCTACCGAGGAGTTCGGCGACAAGTTCGTGACCGAGAAGGTGCTTTGGGATGAACTGGATGGCAAGATGCCCAAGGGCAAGATTCTGGCAAAGGATCGGATTGCGGATTCTATCTTCCAGCAGATTCAGACACGGCCGGCCGAGTACAGTGTGCTCGCGCTGCCAAACCTGAACGGTGACTATCTGTCCGACGCAGCCATAGCATTGGTGGGTGGCCTGGGCCTTGGCCCTGGCGCAAACATCGGTACCGAGGTGGCGCTGTTCGAAGCGACGCACGGAACCGCTCCCAAGTACACCGGCCTGGACAAGGTGAACCCGGGTTCGCTCATTCTCTCAGCAGTCATGATGCTGAACCACATGGGTTGGCAAGAGGCTGCCGATCTGGTCATTGCCGGTATGAGAAAGTCGATCGTCGACGGTCATGTGACCTACGATCTCGCCCGCCTGATGAAGGCAGAACGTCGTGAGGATGTGACCGAAGTGTCCTGCTCCGGATTTGGAGAGGCGATAGTAGCGAGGATGTGAGGTCCTGGTGCCGCGATATCCCGGTTGCCCGGTCTCCCGAACCGGGCGACCGGGCAGCGGTAGGTAGAGCGCTTTCTTGGGTAACACAATGAGTGAGCAGCGTCGGTCCCACTGGGAAAAGGTGTACCGCAGCAACTCTGCCGATGCCATGAGCTGGTACCAGCCCCGGCCCATTCTTTCCTTGGAACTCATCAGATCGTGCCGACTCGATCCTGCTGCCGGTGTCATCGATGTTGGTGGCGGCACGTCCAGTCTGGTGGACGAACTCCTGGCAGGTGGCGGTTCCAATCTGGCCGTTCTCGACATCTCTTCGATCGCGATCGAACACACCAGATACCGACTCGCGTCCAAGGGGGACTCGATAGAGTGGTATACGATCGATGTGACCGAGTTTGATCCACCGCACCACTTCGGTCTGTGGCACGACCGAGCGGTGTTTCATTTCCTGACTGACGGGGGTGACCGCACGTTGTATCGCAATGCGTTGCTGAAGGCGGTAAAGCCGCGGGGCTATGCGATCGTTGCTACCTTTGCAGTCGATGGGCCAAAGCGTTGCAGCGGCTTGGATGTGGTGCGCTACAGTCCGGAATCACTGAGCAGCGAACTTGGCGAGGAGTTCGCTCTGGCAGAGTCGCGCGAGGAGCTTCACAGCACGCCAAGTGGAGGCGAGCAGAAGTTCGTGTACTGTCTATTTCACAGGACCAACTGAAGGGGCTGGCAGCCGGGACTCTGGGGCGCACCGTGCTAGAACGTCACCACCTTCCAATCTTGCTTCAACATGTCGCTCAGCGGTACTCCCATGTACTTCACCTCGACGCCGAGCTGCTCGAGCTTTTCTGATACGCCGTAGCTGTCTGCACATGCCTTGCAGGCTACCAACTCGACTCCGGCTTCATTCATTCGGGCAATTTCCTGTTGTAGTTCTTCGTCTACCGATAGCAGTTGGGCCGACGGCCCCCACACCACAAGCCGGACTTCGTCAAACCAGTTCCGGCTCTTAGCATTCAGTGTGTACATGAAGACCATCTTGAGGGCGACATCCCGGTCTCCACTGGTCCAAACCACTCCCAACTTGGATGTCTCCAGCGAACTCTCTCCTTGTGGTATCGCGGCCGAGGTTTTGGCAGCCGTTCCTGCTGCAAATGCCATGACGCAAAGCAACCCTGCTACCGTGAGTGTTGTCTTCTTCATTGTGGGCTCCCAACGTTTGCTCGTGTTTGTGATTCTCGGTGAATTTACCACAGTTCACGGGTCAGTAGCGGCCACCACTCCCGCAAAGTGCAAATTGCAGATCCCTGACTAGCTCGTACCTTTCGTGCCATGAACGACGTGCCCGACGGCCTCAGCTCAGCGCTCGCAGCCAGTTATGAGATTGACCGGCCCATTGGGCAGGGGGGCATGGCGACGGTATATCTTGCACGCGACGTGAAACACGGTCGCAAGGTTGCCATCAAGGTCATGCGACCCGACCTGGCTGCCTCCCTCGGCACCGACCGGTTTCTCAAGGAAATCGAGATCGCTGCCCAACTGACTCACGCACACATAGTACCGCTCTATGACTCGGGTGAAGCCGACGGAGTCCTCTACTATGTGATGCCCTATGTACAGGGCGAGTCACTGCGAGGGTTGCTGAACCGTGATCGTCACCCCGACATATCACTCACCGTCTCGATCGCCGAACAGGTTGCCGATGCCCTCGACTACGCACACCGTGGCGGAGTGTTACACCGCGACATCAAGCCGGAGAACATTCTCCTATCGGAAGGCCACGCTTTTGTTACTGATTTTGGCATTGCAAAGGCGGTCAGCACCGCGGGCGGCGAGACCATAACTCGCACCGGCTTCGGGCTGGGCACACCCGGGTACATGAGCCCGGAGCAGGCGGCCGGAGTACGTGACATCGATCAAAAGACTGACGTGTATGGCCTGGCCTGTGTCGTCTA
>JBDGXD010000093.1:0-12924 GCA_039584755.1 Gemmatimonadota bacterium | reverse complement strand
ACTTGGAAGAGATCTCCAACTTGTGTGACACGTTCGTTTCCTGCCATCCCAATGCAGGCTTGCCCAACGAGTTCGGACAATACGACCAGACACCCGAGGAGATGGCTGAGATCGTAGGTGAGTTCGCACTCAGTGGCTTTCTCAATGTTGTGGGTGGCTGCTGCGGAACCACCCCAGCTCACATCGCGGCGCTGGCCGCGACAGTCGAACATGTTGTTCCTCGTACGGTGCCAGTCGTCGAACCGCATACACGTTTGAGTGGACTAGAGCCGCTGGTGATTCGATCGGACAGCCTGTTTGCCAACATCGGTGAGCGGACCAATGTCACAGGCTCACGCAGGTTTGCAAGGCTAATCCAGGAAGACGACTATGAGGCGGCGTTAGATGTCGCGCGGCAACAGGTAATCAATGGCGCACAGCTGATCGACATCAACATGGATGAGGGACTGCTCGACTCTGAGGCAGCCATGGTGAGATTCCTGAAGCTCGTCGCCGCCGAGCCGGACATCTGTAGAGTTCCAATTGTGCTTGATTCATCTAAATGGGACGTGATCGAGGCTGGACTCAGGTGCATTCAGGGCAAGGGGGTCATCAATTCGATCAGTCTCAAAGAGGGTGAGTCACAGTTTGTAGAGCATGCTGAAAAAGCCCGCCAATACGGTGCGGCGGTCATTGTGATGGCATTTGACGAAGATGGCCAGGCCGACACAGCGGAGAGAAAGGTGGAGATTTCGCAGCGTGCTTACAGAATTCTCACTGAGCAAGTCGGGTTTCCCCCACAGGACATCATATTCGATCCCAATGTCTTTGCTGTTGCGACCGGTATTGCAGAGCACAACCGACACGCCATCAACTACCTCGAAGCTTGCCGTTTGTTAAAGGAAACGTTGCCGCATAGTCTCGTGAGCGGCGGTGTGAGCAACCTGTCGTTTTCGTTCCGCGGCAACAACGCGGTCCGTGAAGCGATGCACGCAGCGTTCCTGTACCACGCGATACAAGCCGGTATGGACATGGGCATTGTGAATGCCGGGCAACTTGCCGTGTATGACGACATTCCCAACGACTTGTTGCAGGCAGTCGAGGATGTCCTGTTCGATCGCCGCCCCGATGCAACAGAGCGGCTGACTACACTCGCAGCGAACGTAAGCGGTGTCACGCGCAAACTGACCGATGATCTGGCCTGGCGTGAACTGGAGGTTGGGCAGCGACTGTCCCACGCCCTGGTCGAGGGTATTCTCGATTTCATTGAGGACGATGTGGAGGAGGCTCGCTCCAAGTGTGACCGACCAATCGAGGTCATTGAAGGTCCCCTGATGGACGGCATGAACGTAGTGGGTGACCTATTTGGCAACGGCAAGATGTTCCTGCCACAAGTTGTGAAAAGTGCCCGAGTAATGAAGAAGGCTGTCTCATACCTCATCCCCTACATAGAGCAGGAACGATCAGAGAGTGGCGTTACCGGCGCGTCCAATGGGAAGTTGGTGCTTGCAACGGTGAAGGGTGACGTGCACGACATCGGGAAGAACATCGTAGGTGTGGTGCTCGGCTGCAACAACTACGAAATAGTCGACCTCGGAGTGATGGTTCCTGCTACCGAGATCTTGGATACGGCGCGACGGGAGGCGGCGGACATAATCGGCTTGAGTGGCTTGATCACTCCAAGCCTGGACGAAATGGTACACGTGGCGCGAGAAATGGAGCGCCAAGGCTTCGACATCCCACTCCTGATCGGTGGTGCAACGACGTCAAAGGTCCACACAGCCGTCAAGATCGAGCAGCAGTACAGCGGACCCACAATCCACGTGAACGATGCGTCACGCAGTGTCGGCGTGGTCGGGCAGCTAATGAGTGCGGAACGAAGATCGATCTTCGTCGACTCGGTACGGGAGGAATACGGTAGGACCCGTCTGTCACGCGCATCTCGAGATGTCGCAAGGAAGCTCATCGCGCTGGAGGACGCCCGCAAGCGCAAAGTCGAATTGGATTGGGACTCCTACGCGCCACCGCAACCAAGAGCACTGGGAATACAATCCTTCAAGGGATACCCGTTGACGGAAGTGGTGGAGTACATCGATTGGTCGCCCTTCTTCAGGACATGGGAGCTCAAGGGACTGTATCCTGCAATCCTGGATGACCCGGTCGTCGGAAGTGAGGCCAGGAAACTGCACAACGATGCCCAAGCCTTACTACGGCAACTAATCGATGGTGGGCTACTGACGGCAAACGCGGTCTTCGGCTTGTTCCCGGCCAATTCAGCCGCGACCGACGATATCGCGATTTACGCCGATGACGATCGCAGCACTGTATGCGCCGTCCTCCACAACCTACGCCAGCAACAGGAGAAACCGCCCGGCCGCTTCAACTACTGCCTCACTGACTTCATTGCCCCACAGGTGACGAACTTACCGGACCACATCGGTGCGTTTGCGGTAACAGCGGGCCTCGGAGTGGACAGACTGTGCACAGATTTCGAGCACGACCACGACGATTACCACAGTATCATGGTCAAAGCCCTGGCGGATCGCCTGGCTGAGGCCCTTGCTGAACTGCTGCATCACAGAGTGAGAACGGATTTCTGGGGATTCGCGCCGGAAGAGACACTGACCAATGAACAGCTCATCCGAGAACAGTACACTGGCATCCGCCCTGCACCTGGTTATCCAGCATGCCCGGATCACACCGAAAAGCAGACGCTGTTCGACCTGTTGGACGTGACCGGCAACACTGGGATCTCGCTCACCGAAAGCTATGCCATGCAACCGACCGCGTCCGTATGCGGTTGGTACTATTCACATCCACGGTCCGTGTATTTCGGAATAGGCAAGATCGCCGCGGACCAAGTGCATAGCTACGCGGACAGAAAAGGTATGACAGTTTCCGAGATCGAACGTTGGCTCGCACCCAATCTCGGTTATGACCCGCAGGCAGAAGCGACACCATGACCGACACGCTGAGAGAGATGATTGCGGATGGTCACGTCCACGTGCTGGATGGCGCGATGGGAACGATGCTGTACAGCAAGGGTGTGTTTGTCAACGTCTGTTACGACGAGCTGAATCTCACTGAGAGCGATCTTGTTCGGGAAGTCCACGAACGGTACGTGAGAGCCGGAGCTGAAATCATCGAGACCAACACGTTTGGTGCCAACCCGGTGAAGCTATCGGCGTTCAATTTGGAAGATCGCACCGAGGAAGTGAATTCTGCTGCAGCCGAGATCGCGAAGACGGCATCGCGCGATCGTGCCTGTGTTGTGGGCGCAATTGGCCCGCTTGGGATACGGATCGAACCTTGGGGACCGACCGCACGTGAAGAGGCAGTCGAGCTATTTCAGCGTCAGGTTCAGGGTTTGCTCGACGGTGGGGTTGACGGATTCATGCTCGAAACGTTTGCCGACGTAGATGAACTCCATACTGCGTTTCGTGCTGTTCGCAAACTCACGGATCGACCAATCTTCGCACAGATGTCGTTTGGCGAGGACGGACATACCTCGTTTGGCACCAGTGTCGAAACCGCCACTCAGCAAATGACTGAGTGGGGAGCGGATGTAGTCGGACTCAACTGCTCGGTGGGTCCGGCTGCCATGTTGGACGCCATCGAACGCATGGTTCAGGTTACCGATCTACCGATCTCCGCAATGCCCAACGCTGGGCTGCCGCGAGATGTCGGCGATCGAAAGATCTACCTGGCTGCGCCTGAATATATGGCTCGTTACGCCCGCCGCATGGTTGAAGCGGGCGTCATGTTTGTGGGTGGGTGCTGCGGAACCACACCAGATCACACGGAGAAGATCGCGGAGTTCGTATCCGCTGCGCAGCCGCGCAAGACACCAATCTACGTCTCGCGCACCACCGTACCCCCACCGAAGGGATTGGACCCCGTCCCCTTGAAGAAACGTTCGCGGTGGGGCCGCAAGATTGCAGAAGGTGAGTTCGTCCAGAGCGTGGAGATTCTCCCGCCCCGTGGGTGGCAGACGGGGGAGATGTTGGAGAAATGTCGCGCCCTGAAGATCTCAGGAGTTGATGCAGTAAATATCCTCGATGCACCGCGGTCACAGAGCCGCATGGGTGCATTGGCATCGGCGATTATCGTAGAGCGTGAGGTCGGTATCGAGACGGTGGTGCACTACACCTGTCGCGACCGTAACATGCTCGGCATGATCAGCGACCTGCTCGGTGCGGCTGCCGCTGGTCTACGTAACTTGCTCATTGTCACCGGCGATCCACCGCGATTGGGCACGTATGACTTTACAGGCGTGTTCGACATCGATAGCATCGGTCTCACGAACGTCGTGTACCATTTGAATCACGGCCTCGATCCAGGCGGAAACACAGTTGGGGAAGCAACACCATACGTGATTGGCGTGGCAGTCAATCACAGCGCTAGTGACCTCGACCGTGAACTCAAGCGATTCTATTGGAAAGTGGATGCGGGCGCAGAATTCGCAGTGACCCAACCGGTATTTGAGCCGCGACAGTTTGAAACGTTCCTCAAACGGACTGAGGAATACGGCATCCCTGTCCTCGCAGGTATCTGGCCACTGCGATCACTGAGAAATGCTGAGTTCTTGGCCAACGAAGTTCCAGAAATAGTCATACCTGAGTCGGTACTCGAACGGATGCGCAAAGCAAGCGAGCGAGGCGACGAAGCTGCGGCTGCTGAAGGTGTCGAAATCGCGAGAGAGGTAATCCAGGAGATCGGCGCTGCGGTACAAGGTGTGCAGTTGACCGGCTCTTCGGGTCAGGTGGAACGTGCCCTGGAGGTGCTCGGCAAGTAGTTGACTCATTCGTCCGCTAATGCCGCAACAATTCGTCTGTAACGCTGATCGACCTTGCGGAAACCCAGGTTGCTCACGTAGACGTTCTTGGCTCCAATCTGCCGTAGTGCCCGTATACTGCGTGCACAAATCTGTTCAGCAGACAGCCCCGCTTCAAACTCACGCGCGATCTCGACTGCTGGCACTGGGAAGAACTCACCCAGCCGCTGGAGCGTTTGTGCGTTGGCGCTCCGGTAAAAGAAGACTCCGAACAACCCCGGCATCGACAGATTCTGCCGTTCGGCCTCAGCTTGGAACCGTTCGACCGATTCGATGCTGTGATGCGACACAATCTGCGTGAGATAGAACTCCGCAGCGCAATCCTCACGTGTTAGGAAGTCGACCTGTTCACTGGCATTCCTGTGTGGATTGGCCCAACCACCCAACGTCAGTGCTGGGATGCGCCGCCTTACCGTGTTACGCAGCTCGTAGGCGTGTGGGAGACACCGGGGAGGACCTACAGAACGATCCCCCCCCAGAACCGCTAGTGCCTCGATTCCGTGAGACGCGGCACGAGTTGCATACATCAGGCAATATTCGAGTGTGTGCTTACACGTGAGAAACGGCACGACAAGTGACGGATTCACTTCGTCTGCCAGATTGGTCGTCAGGTGTTGCAGGTTTTCTTCTTCCGCCTGTCCCACTGCGTTGTCCGTCAAGAACACCACCGTGTCGCTCCGTGCCAGCTTGCGGATCGAGTGGTACATATCGATCCACGTGTCCATACTGGCCGCACGGGGAATGTCACTACGCGGCGGCCGCAGTTCTGCGGCAACGAGCGGTCGGGACTCCCGCAAACGGTCAATCAGGGTATTGGGATGTTCCATTGTTGGCCGATGAACATACTAGCAAGGTTGAGTCCAGGCGATCCATCCGCATGCGAATGGTACCAGATCGCACCAGGTTTGCGTGATCTACGCCCAATCTTGTATCCTTATCGGTTCGGCTCTTTGTGCCGTGGAGGAACAAAGCGACCTTGATGGGGGTTGATGCATCAGGGAAGCATCCAACCAGCTGGAGGCAGTCTATGAGGTTTCGGCCAATCTTGCTCGTTTCAGCCGTGACGACGCTGGCGTTCGTGTCAGGCGGATGGCTATTGCAGCGATCGGACGCACAGACAGCAAGGAGCTACGAACGTGAACGCCTGTTCCAGGAAATCTTGGGATTGGTTGCCCGATACTACGTTGATACGGTCACGACTGGTGACCTCTACGATATGGCAATTGAGGGAATGCTCGACCGCCTGAACGATCCCTATACCTCGTACCTGAAACCCGAGGTATATGAGGAACTGAACCTGAGTACCACGGGCGACTACGGTGGGGTTGGCATAAGAATCGAGTCGCGCGATCAGTGGATCACCATCGTCGGCCCACTGGCCGACACCCCAGGTGACCGCGCCGGGTTGCAGGCAGGTGACCAGATCGTCGAGATCAACGGCATGTCGACCAAGGGGTGGACCACTCAACAAGCTGCAAATGTGATGAGGGGGGAGCCCGGAACAGATGTCCAACTGCAGATAGCGCGGGCCGGCTTCTACGAGCCGATGCACTTCGTGATCACCCGAGCACAGATCCACGTCAACTACGTCGAAGGAAAGATGATGGTGGCTCCGGGGATCGGCTACGTTCAGCTGACGTCGGTCAGTCGGGAAGCGCCTCAGGAACTGATGGTGGCGGTAGACGAACTTCGCTCTGAGGGCGCCAAATCCCTGATTTTCGACTTGCGAGCCAACCCGGGCGGAATCCTCGAGGAAGGGGTGGCTATCGCCGACATGTTCCTCGATGAGGGGCAGGTGGTCGTAGAGATGCGGGGGCGGGCGAATGGCGCCTCGCGGACATTCGAGGCCGAGCGCGGGGAATCGTGGGCCGGAATGCCGATCGTGGTCCTGGTTGGCCAGCGAACGGCAAGCGCCGCCGAGATCATTTCCGGCGCCCTACAAGACCATGATAGGGCACTTGTGCTGGGGACACCGACATTTGGCAAGGGCGTGGCCTACGTGGTGGTCCAGCTCACCGAGACGGAAGCGTTGAGTGTGACGACGTCACGCTGGTACACACCCTCTGGACGGTCCATTGACCGGCCCATACCTCGCTTCTCACCACAGATCGTGGCACGCGCGGTGTCGGGACAGCTGGACTCAACAGCCCCGGACACATCGGTTTACCTGTCCGCCTCCGGACGAGAGCTGCGCGGCGGAGGAGGTATCATCCCCGACGTCGAGGTGCTCGACACGCTGACCGCGACTGAACAGGAGTTCGCTCGCGCACTCGGCGCCGATATCCCCAAGTACCGCGACGTGTTGGCGCGTTATGCACTCGACGTCAAGGGTGACAACGGAGTCGGCAGTGAGGATTTCCAGGTGACCGAGACAATGCTGGATGAGTTTCTCGAGCGCCTCAGGAATCGCGGAGTTGAGATGCCCGACTCGGTTTGGTCCGGCGCCCGGGACTTTGTCGCAGAGCAGTTCGGCTTTGAGGTAACACGATACGTGTTCGGCCGCGAAGCCGAACTCACGCGCCGGGTGATTAGCGACATCCAAGTCCGGCGCGCAGTAGAGTTGCTCTCCGGCGTTCAGACTCAAGAGGAACTCTTTCAACTGGTCCGCGGTAACTGAGCCGATCGATACCACCGCTGGTGGTGAGCAGTCGCGGAACTGCTCACCACCGGCGCTCGGCCTGACGACCGCCTTACAACCGTCCCTTCCTCTTGAGTTCCAGGTACTTCTCGACAACTGCGGCGCTGGCCCGCTTGGGATGTACGTCTACCACGACAGCACCAGCCCGTCTCATTTGTGCCACCGCTTCATCGCGAGCACGAAGTAACTCCTCAGCAGCCGCTTTGCGATATGCGTCATCCGCCGTGGCGGCCCGAATGTCTGCCACTCGGTCAAGCGCAGGATTTCGCAGCGTTACCACCAATGGCAAGTGTCGCGGACGGAGCAAACCAACGTGGACCACGAGTGCTTCTGAAGCAGTCCTGTCGATCACGTCAGTGATGAAGATGGTCAGTGCCCGTTTGCGATTCCGGATCGCCAGATAGCGAAACGCGGCGGGATAGTCCGACTCAACTAGTCTTGGCTGTGCGACGGCCAAGACGTCCAACACTTGGCGCAACCCGCGCTTCCCCCGCTGTGGAGCTACGTAGTGCAATATTTCGTCAGCAATGACCATGACGCCCACGTTGTCGTCGTGGTGATAGGCAGCGAACGCAAGCCATAACGCTGCGCGCACAGCATGCTCCATCCGAGCCTCGCCGTCCACATCAGCTGTTAGGAGCCGTCCCGCATCCAACACCAAGAGAACTTGTTGTCGTCGTTCTTCCTCGAATTGTCGGGCGATTACCTTGTTTCGTCGTGCGGTTGCCTTCCAATCAATGTGGCGAGTGTCATCGCCGGTCACCCAGTCGCGCAAGCTCTCAAACTGACTGCCTTCACCCAACCGCCTTGCTTGCCGCAAGCCAACCTCGGGTCTGCGCGCGGCCTCAGCGATCGAAGCCTTCAGACGAGACACAGGCAGATTCGGGTAAACAGTCACAGTCCACGGGGCTGCGATCCTCCGTTGTTTCTGACCCAATCCAAGCGGGCCCCGGCTTCGTACTGCGAACCAACCGGCCGTTTCGCGTCCCCGCCTTTCGGGGGTTGCTGTAGCCGGATCGAGTACGCTCCCGCCTGCCTCGACTCTCAATGCCCGCGGCGCCAAGACACCACCCAGCAAACCTGGCCGGACCTCACGCACTAGGAGCTGCGCGCTTCTGGTTGACCGGTTCTCCCACCTGTATCTGAATGCCACGCTTCGTCCGACAGAGAAGCTGTCCGGCGCCTCCCGCTTTACCATCAAACGCTTGGGATCGGGAGCGAGAGTCGCATCGACTACGACGGCAACAAGCAGTGCGGCATCTGCGGCGAGAAGTACGTCGAGCGCAACGGGATTCAGGAATCCCAGTAGACCAACGGCAGCGAGAAGACCAAGAATCCACAGAGACCGGCGCGTAGGCAGAATCACGTGGCGGGCGCCTCGATCTGTTCCAGAATCGCCTTGAGCGCCTGGTCCGATGTAACGCCTTCGAGTTCCAGCTCCGGCGCAACCGTAATGCGATGCCGTAGCACGGCCGGTGCCAACTGTTTGACGTCGTCCGGGATCACATATTCGCGGCCCTCGAGCAACGCCAAGGCACGTGAAGTCTTCAGCAACGCAATTCCACCCCTGGGGCTGGCACCGAGGGTCAACGAAGCAGATTCACGAGTTGCCCGCACCACGCTGACTATATATTTGGCGATCTGTGGCTCGACTCTGATGGCGTTTGTGGCCTGCCGCAAGGTCTCCAACCCGTTGGCGTCAATAACGGGCGACACACCATACGTTGCGGGCATGTCTGCCTCGAAACCCTCCATGTAGCGACCGAGTATTCCATGCTCCACGTCCTCCGCCGGATAACCCATGGTCGCCTTGAGCATGAACCGGTCGAGCTCAGCTTCCGGTAAAGGGTACGTTCCCTCAAACTCGATCGGGTTCTGAGTCGCGAAAACCGAGAATGTTCTGGAGAGGCCGTGTGACTTGCCGTCAACCGTTACCGTTCTCTCTTGCATTGCCTCGAGCAGCGCGGCCTGCGTCTTGGCGGGCGAGCGGTTCACCTCGTCAGCCAACACGAGATCGTGAAAGATGGGACCGGCCCGGAAAACAAATTCGTGTCCGCCTGTTAGAACGGAGATACCCGTGATGTCCGACGGCATCAGATCGGGAGTGAACTGAATCCGCGCGTAGCTCACGTCGAGCACGCGGGCCAGAGTCCGTACGAGTAGCGTCTTGGCAGTTCCGGGCACTCCCTCCAAGAGAACATGGCCGCGCGCCAACAATGCCACCAGACAATCGCGCGTCGCTCCCTCCTGACCAAGCACCACCCGCCTTATCGAACTCAGGATCTGTTTTGCTTCTTCTGTTGCCCCAAGGCTTCCCACACATCCTCCACGGCTGCGGCAGCACTGAGCACCTGCTCATCGCCACCCGGTTCACGGACTAACCACGAGAGTCGCTTGACCTTGCGCCGGGCATCGGTCGTGTGTACGGCCAGCGCAAGAGTCGCCAACCAGTCGGACAGATTCTTGCGGCCCAACTGCACTGTTCCACTGCGCGTGAGCCTGCGTCTCAACCCTTCAGCGATCAGATTCACTGCAAGGTTGCTTCCCTGTGCACGCTGCAAACCGATCGCTAACGCGTCTAGATGCTCTAACGCCGAACGACGTTTTCGTTCAACGACCGCTAACGCCGGTCCAAACCGGATTGAAACCAGGCCAAGGACCAGCAGCGCAGCAACCGATAGCTGCAAGATTACCCATCCCAGTGGGGAGCGGCGCATCCAGCTCCACGCCGCTGCGAAGACGGACTTCCTGTCCTGAAAGCCGTGATGGTATTCGGCGATTTCGATATGCCCCAACCCGGAGTCCAGGAGCCAGGGCAGCACTAGCAGACCAGCGTCGGTTTCCCTCAGAGCGCGGTTCGATACCAACCATGAGTCCGCGATGAGAATCACAGTGCTGCCTGGTCTGAACGAGAGGATCGCGGCTACCATTTCCCCATCCACCGTGGATGCCAGGGTATCGATCTGTGTTGGCAGGAGAGGGGAGCAACCCGAGGACTCAGTGGCTTCAGCGAGTGAATCCACTGGGATTGGTTCCATCACCGCATCCACAGCGGGGAGCGAGCCGATCCCCGCCGCTGTTACCAGAACCGCGCCCGAATCGGAAAACGATCTATCCAGGTATCGCACACGATATCCGAAACACCTCTCAACACCGTTGACTCCTACCAGTAACAACGAGTGACCTCGAGCCACACCGTTACGCAGTCGTCGTTGCTCCTCTTGGGTGAGGGGTAGGCTCACGTCCAACAGCGCGAGGAACTCGGCTTGCTGTGATACGAGATCTTGCGACCCCCAATCGAACAGCGGTCGATGACGCAGCTCCACGACCATTCCCAAACGTGTGAGCGCCTCGGCCAGTCCCTTCGCTCCAAAAGGACCGCTCAGCTCGGCCGAGCGGCGTTCGTCCAACAGGCTGCTACTCGGTGCTACCCGACGACCGATCATTGCAGCGGCGAACATCGCAACAGTAACGGCCAGCATGAGCCACAATTCAACTCGCCGGAGCATGTCCCTCCAGCAAGGCCGCCACCTCATTGAAGTTCTGCACGTCGGCCTCCGTACATGGCGCACCGCCAAACAGGTGGCGATAAAGGACTCTCACGAGGCGGGCAAACGTACCACGACCGTCCTCATCCAGTCGTAGCTCGTCGAGATACTCGGCGGGTGTCTTGGAGGGATGAAAGCTGACAACCCTGTGCCGGTCCAACATCAATAACAGAGCCTGGAACCGGTGCGCCAATGCTTCAGCGTAGCGGCCATTCTCCATCAGTCTTTGGGATTGCTGCAAATACCATCCGCTACCGCGACGGACGGCAGCTTTGCCCGAGCTGGAGGTTTGCGACACTGGCGGCGGCACGAGAACCCGCCAAATGATGTAAGCGAAATGAATGAGAACCACGACGAGCACTGCGGATAGCATGGCCACGACCACGTAGTAGCCAAAGGGATGACTTTCGTGCAGGCGCTGAAAGAACTCGTTCACGCGATCCATCCAATCGCCGATCACGTCAAACAGGCTGCGCGGTCGATCCCATTGGTATTCAGGTGCAGAGAAGATCTGTCTGAATACTTCCCGCAGCTCGTCGTGCGTCTGTCCCGGTCGGTGTGTCATTCCCCTTCAGGCACAATGCCCATCTGCCGTCCGAGGAGCTCGATATCGAACGCCTCGTGTCTGACGCGCAGATCGTAATACAACAGCGTGAGAGCACTAGGCAACACAGGGTACAAGATGAACTGGAGCAGCGAGGAACCACCGCTGAACACAATCGCCAATCTGGGAAAGAAGGCTTCGAGTGCACCGGCTGCCAGGAACGGAATACTCAACAGGAGACTCAGGACGACACCGATACCGAAAGCCTTGAGCCTGAAGCCCTTTGTCAGCGCCCAGGAGCGATTGAGACCTTGAGTTGCGGCCGTCTCCCGCTCCAAGACCACTGCCTGTGTAACCACGGCGTAGCCTGCCAGCAGCACGAGCGAGACCGCGACGGCGGCAATCATGCAGACGCCAACAATTAGGGAACGCAGCATCAAGTCGGACACCGCGAGTCCGGCAATGAGCCCGACTGTGATTGGCACTATCGAGGCCAAGATGATGATGAGGTACTTGGCAAGTCCGGCTACGAAGATCTTGCCAAGTTTACCCATGGCAAACCGGAGAGCCCCACCCAAACTTGGCAGTTGCCCCAGATAGGCTTCGGAAATCACGTGTACGGTGGCACCTGCAGCGATGAGCCCGCCGATCCCAATGAGTACCATCCAGAGGAATACCACCCCCAGGGGAACGAACTCCATGCCCACCATGGTCATGTACATATTCAGGACGGCAGGAATCCCGGTGCAGACCACTGCGATCCCCACGAGAACACCAAAGTGCCTCCGGTAGACGGCGAAGCCACCGTCCAAGATTTCTCCGAAGGACATCTCACGAACCTGATAGGTAGCCATAGTCCCTCCGCGGCGATAAGATGCAGTCCAGATGGCTGAGACGCGACCCCCAACTCTCCCCCAGTTCTCTCGCAAAGTCGCTGTCGAGACTCCAGAACACGTCATGCTGGAGTTTGAGTTGGCAGGTATCGGCTCCCGTGCGGCGGCGGCTACTTACGATGCCGTTCTGGTGTTGGCCCTAATCCTGTTGGTTTCGCTGGCGGTGAACTTCGTGGATCTACTGCCCATGCTCCCCGCTGCATGGGCCATGTCGCTGCTCGTCCTGCTTTGGTTTGGCATCATCTGGGGATACTTCTTGTTGTTCGAGGCGTTCGGCGGCGGGCGCACACCCGGCAAGCGCCGCGTCGGACTTCGGGTGGTCATGGACACCGGTCACCCCATCACACTGCAAGCCGCCGCCGTGCGCAATCTCTTACGACTCGTGGATATCCAGCCCGCCGGTGCCTCTGTGCTCGGTCTGTCGTTCGTCTTCTTTCAGAAGCACAACAAGCGTATTGGCGATCTAGTTGCCGCGACCATGGTCGTCA
>JBDGXD010000092.1:0-12970 GCA_039584755.1 Gemmatimonadota bacterium | reverse complement strand
TGAAACGACTTGGCTTCTCGGATTGGCAGCTTGCCGATATTCGAGGCTTGGCGGAGTCGGACATGCGTCGCTTGCGGCGCGATCTGGGCGTCAATCCCGCATACAAGGTGGTCGACACTTGTGCCGGTGAGTTCCCAGCAGCCACACCCTACTATTACTCGTCATACGACGAGGAAAATGAATCGGAGTCGCTGGGGGATATCGGCGTCGTCATACTGGGCAGTGGGCCCAACCGTATTGGGCAAGGCGTTGAGTTCGATTACTGCTGTGTTCGTGCCGGGTTGGCATTCCGTGAACTCGGTTTGAAGACCATCATGATCAACTCCAATCCCGAGACTGTATCGACTGATTTCGATATCTCTGACAAGCTCTATTTCGAGCCGCTCACGTTGGAGGACGTGCTCGAGATAGTCCGGTTGGAGCAACCGATGGGGGTGGTAGTACAACTCGGCGGGCAGACCCCGCTCAAGCTCACAAAGGCATTGGAGGCTGAGGGGGTGACGATCCTGGGGACATCCCCCGAAGCTATCGATATCGCGGAAGACCGGGAGCGGTTCGAAGGCTTAGCGCGGAAGCTGGGGATCAAGCAGCCTCCAAGCGGCACGGTCACGGATGTTGAAGCCGCAATAGCGGTCGCGAGTCGTATTGGGTATCCGGTGCTGGTGCGACCATCATACGTGTTGGGCGGTCGGGCGATGGAGATCGTCTACGATGAGCCAACTTTGCGTGGCTACTTTGCCCGCGCAGTAGAGGCGTCTCCCAAACACCCGGTGCTAATCGATTCATTTCTCGAGGACGCGTTCGAGGCCGATGTGGATGCCATCAGCGACGGGACTGACTGTGTCATTGGTGGTGTCATGCAGCATATCGAGGACGCGGGGATTCACTCGGGTGATTCGGCTTGTGTGTTGCCGTCATACCTCATCGAGGAGGCCGCGTTAGGTGAGATGCGGCGGTACACCAAAGAGTTCGCTCGTGCACTTGGGGTTGTGGGGCTTATCAACGTGCAGTATGCCGTCAAGGACGGTGTGGTTTATGTGCTTGAAGTGAATCCGCGCGGATCCCGCACGGTTCCGTTTGTCAGCAAGGCGACCGGCGTTTCGATGGCGAAATTCGCCGCAGCGGTCATGATTGGCCGCAGCCTTGGTGAAGTCGGTCTCAAAGACGAGGTAGTGATGCCCTACGTGGCCGTCAAGGAGGCCGTCTTTCCCTTTACCAAGCTTCCCAATGTTGACACGTTGCTGGGACCGGAAATGCGGTCGACCGGTGAAGTCATGGGGTTGGCCGACAGCTTTGGTATGGCGTATGCCAAGGCACAAGCGGCGACTGACGGCCCGCTGCCGTTGGAGGGATCGGTGTTCGTGACCGTGAACGATCGCGACAAGCCTACGGTTACGCCCATCGTGCGCCGGTTTCACGAGATGGGCTTTCGCATCCTTGCAACTGAGGGCAACGCAAAGTACCTGCGCGGTCGCGGGATTCCCACCGAACGGGTCTTGAAGGTATATGAAGGGCGTCCCAATGCCGTCGATCTCATCGTGTCGGGTGACGTACAGCTGTTGATCAACACTCCATTGGGCAAGATGACACAGCGAGACGACTACATCATCCGCAGGACGGCTCTGCAGCACGCGGTGCCAGACGCGACGACCATGTCGGCGGCGAATGCGGCCTGCGATGCTGTTTTGGCCCTGCGCAGCAGGAGCGGGAGTGTGCGCTGTCTGCAGGAGTGGTATGAGGTCGCAGGCCGGCTGGAAGAGTCAGTCTGGAGGGGGAGCGCCGCAATGCTCCTCGCGGCTGAGTCAGACCAACCATCTGGATGACCGATCCGGTTCGAGAGCTTGTTGCCCGTGTACGTGGTACCGTGCAGCTCGATGAACCGCTGGCGAGATACACGACGTATCGGATCGGTGGCCCCGCCAAGGCACTGATAACGCCAACGTCGACTGAAGATGTGGTCGAAGTACTGCGCTTTTGCAATCAGGCTGCCGTGAGATGGTTGCCGTTGGGGCTGGGCTCTAATGTGCTGATGAGCGACAACGGTTTTGACGGCGTGATCATTCGGTTGGGGAAGGGGCTTGACTGGGTTGACCAGGCCAGCGACGGCCCGGAAGTGTGGCGTACCGGCGCAGGTCTGCCCACTCCGCGACTCGCTCGGGCTACAGCGAGCGCAGGACTGTCCGGAATCCACCGGTTGATAGGAGTTCCAGGGACCGTCGGTGGGGGCGTGGCGATGAACGCCGGTGCCCACGGTCAGGACTTCAGTCAGACGGTGATGAGCATTGAGGTGGTCAAACCTGACGGCGGCGTGAAGACGATAGAGGGTCACAACATTGGCTGGGGATATCGCGAGAGTGGTATCGAGAGATCTGTCGTAACCGCAGCATCGTTCAAGTTCTCGCCGGGGGATCCAAAGGAGCTAGAACGGGACGTGCTCCGGCATTTCCACTGGCGCAAGAAAGGAACTCCGTTTGACAGGCCGTGCTGTGGCTCGGTGTTCCGCAACCCCGGAGGCGCGGAGCCGAGGAGCGCAGGGCACCTGATTGATGCTGCCGGTCTGAAGGGATTCCAGATAGGCGGTGCGCAGGTCTCGACTCGACACGCCAACTACATAGTGAATTTGGGGATGGCAACTGCGGGGGATGTGAAGGCGGTGATCGACGCAGTAAGGCAGCGGGTGCTGGATGAGTTTGCGTTAGAGTTGAGGTTGGAGGTCAAGATCATTGAGTAAGGGAACCAGATGAAAGACTATTTTGCGCACGATAGTTCGTTTGTCGACGAGGGTGCCACGGTGGGATCAGGCACGAAGATCTGGCATTTTTGCCACGTGATGCCCGGGGCGATCATAGGTGAGCGGTGTAGCTTGGGGCAGAATGTCGTTGTCATGCCAGGGACTAGAATCGGCAACAACGTGAAGATCCAGAACAATGTCTCGATCTACGAAGGTGTCGAACTGCAGGATGACGTTTTTTGCGGTCCATCGTGTGTTTTCACCAATGTGGGAACGCCGCGTTCCCACATATCTCGCAAAGCCGAGTACGAAGCCACGCTGGTCAAACGCGGCGCATCCATCGGGGCAAATGCAACCGTGGTGTGCGGTGTCACTTTGGGCGAGTATTCCTTCATCGGAGCTGGCGCCGTGGTGACGTCGGATGTTCCGTCGTACGCTTTGATGGTAGGAGTCCCGGCCCGACGGGTGGGTTGGATGTGTAGTTGCGGCGAACGACTGAGGGCCAACAATGGAGGCGGACAGTGTGAACGCTGCGGACAAGCCTATCGGGAGGGAGACGGTCGGCTGGTGTCGATTGACCCCCCCAGCTGAGTGAGGTAAGTTACTTAGTTTTCAAACACTTGGACATATCATCATGATCCCACTACTGGACCTCAGGGCCCAGTTTGAGACAATTAAAGAGGAAGTCGTCTCCGCCATTCTCGAGGTGGTGGAGAGTCAGCGGTTCATCATGGGTGAACCGGTCCGCGCGCTCGAAGCGGCCGTGGCAGCGTATGTGGGCGTTCCGCACTCCATCGCGTGTGCCAGTGGGACCGATGCTCTCTTGCTCTCATTGAAGGCGCTCAAGCTGGAGCCCGGCGACGAAGTCATCACGACTCCGTTCACGTTCTTCGCCACCGCCGGGGCGATACACAACGCCGGTGGCAAACCGATGTTTGTCGATATCGATCCCGAGACATTCAACATTGACCCTGCCCGTGTCGAGGCCGCTATCAACCCCCGAACAAGGGCGGTCGTACCAGTTCATCTCTTCGGCCAGATGGCCCGCATGGAGGATTTGCTGCCACTGTGCGAGAGGAGCGGCCTTGCCCTGATAGAAGATGCAGCTCAGGCTATTGGCGCGCGTCGCAGGATAGACGGTGAGTGGCGCAGGGCAGGAGAGGTGGGAATGACTGGGGCCTTCTCGTTCTTTCCGTCCAAGAACTTGGGTGGCTGGGGTGACGGCGGCATCATCACCACTAGGGACGCGGCCCTGGCGGAACGGCTGGCCAAACTCCGTACGCACGGTGGCGCAAAGCAGTACCACCATGAAGAAATCGGGACCAACAGTAGACTGGACACACTGCAGGCAGCGGTGTTGAATGCCAAGCTCCCGAGGTTGGACGGTTGGAATGCTGCTCGTAGAGCCCACGCAGAGCTCTACGCAACAGGGCTGAAAGACGCGCATGGCGTGAAGGTTCCTGTGACCGATCCAGCCAACGAACACGTTTACAATCAGTACACGGTCAGGGCCGAACGAAGAGATGACCTGCAATCGTTTCTCAAGGAACGGGGCATTGGGTCCGCCGTATACTATCCGCTGGCACTACACCTTCAGCCCTGTTTCGGTGATCTGGGGTACGTGAAGGGCCAATTGCCGCTGGCCGAGAATGCCTGTAAGGAAGTGATCTCACTGCCGGTGTATCCGGAGTTGGAGCCGGAACAACAGCAAAGCGTCGTACAGGCAATCGTGGAGTTCTATTCGTGACAAAGGTGCGTGTAGCCAACAGTGTTGCAGTGGTTCGTGTATTTGAAGCAGTGTCCAAGTCACTCGTCGCAGGCGGCGTCGCCGTCGATCTTTTCCCTCACCAGTGGCTTTGTTATGAACACCCAATCTGATCTCATCTCTAAAGCTCAAGACAGGTCGGCGCTTTTTGGTGTCCTTGGGCTAGGGTATGTTGGGCTCCCGCTGGTGGTTGAGCTGGCGGAAGCCGGTTACCACGTCATCGGGTTTGATGTCAGCGACGGCGTAGCGCAGGGGGTCAACGAAGGTCGCTCGCACATCCAGGATGTTCAGACCGAACGACTGGCCAAGTTGGTCTCATCCGGACTCGTGTCGGCCACAACTGAGATGGATCGGCTGTCAGAGGTCGACGCCATCAGCATCTGCGTACCCACTCCGCTCTCCAAGACGAAAGACCCTGATGTCTCCTATGTTATCGCTTCCGCTGAATCGGTTTCGCGGGTGATCAGGGCCGGTCAAGTAGTTATCCTCGAGAGCACGACGTATCCAGGTACCACACGAGAACTCCTGCTGCCCAGTATGGAGTCCGGCGGGTTGAAAGTGGGCTTAGATGTCTTTTTGGCGTTCAGCCCCGAGCGAGTTGACCCCGGCAATCCCACTTGGAATACACGCAATACACCGAAAGTGGTCGGTGGTATCACTGAAGCGTGTCGTGATGTCACGTTGGCGTTGTATACGCCGGCCTTCGACACTCTGGTACCGGTGTCGTCGCCCGAGGCCGCCGAGCTTGTCAAGCTATTGGAGAACACTTTTCGCAGTGTCAACATCGGCCTCGTGAATGAAATGGCCATCGTATGCGACAAGTTGGGCGTCGATGTCTGGGAGGTCATCGAGGCGGCGTCCACCAAACCGTTTGGCTTCATGAGGTTCACTCCTGGTCCAGGCCTGGGGGGGCATTGTATCCCCATTGATCCTCACTATCTCGCCTGGAAGATGAGGGGACTCAACTACCGTACACGTTTCATCGACGTTGCCAGCGAGGTGAATTCCGAGATGCCCGCGTTCTGGGTACGCAAGGTGGTTGAGGGGTTGAACGAGGACGAAAAGGCGGTGAGAGGCTCGAATGTTCTCGTGCTGGGGGTGGCATACAAGCCGGACATCGATGACGTGAGAGAGAGCCCAGCCCTGGATGTCATTCGGCTGCTACAACAACAGGGTGCCAATGTGAGCTATCATGATCCCCACGTGTCAGAGGTGAAGCAAAACGGTGTGGATCTTCGATCGGTATCTCTCACGTCAGAGGAAGTAACCCGCGCTGACTGCATTGTAATCGTCACCAACCACTCATCAGTTGACTATGAAGAGCTACACCGGAGCGCTCGTCGAGTGGTTGATACGCGCAACTCAACCAATCGCAGGATATAACAGTGCACGTTGCAGTGGTGGGATCCGGATACGTGGGCTTGGTGGCCGGTGCGTGTTTCGCCGAGGCTGGTAACGATGTGGTGTGTGCTGACGTGGACGAGACCAAGATCGCCCGGCTCAGGAACAACGACATTCCCATCTACGAGCCGGGGCTGGAGCAGCTGGTCGCCAGGAACCAGGAAGAGGGCCGGCTGCACTTCACCGCTGATGTGGGGGCTGCAGTTGAGGCCTCGGCCGTGGTCTTCATCGCGGTCGGGACACCGCGCGATGAAGATGGCTCAGCCGATTTACAGCACGTTCTGGCCGTTGCCCGCACGATCGGCGACCACATGAATGACTCCAAGGTCGTCGCCACGAAAAGCACCGTTCCGGTTGGCACGGCCAAGCAGGTGAGGCGTGTGATCTCGGAACGTACGTCAACTGAGTTTCATGTTTGCTCGAATCCGGAGTTCCTCAAGGAGGGAGCGGCGGTCGATGATTTCATGAAACCGGACCGGGTGATCGTGGGTGTGGGTTCACCGGTGGCTGCGGCAATCTTGCAGGAGCTCTACGCTCCCTTCGTACGTACGGGAAACCCGCTGATAGTCATGGATGTGACGTCGGCGGAGCTCACTAAATATGCCGCCAACGCGATGCTGGCGACCCGGATCTCGTTCATGAATCAGATTGCCGAGTTGTGCGAGAATGTGGGGGCGGACGTGAGCCTGGTTCGGCGCGGCATCGGCAGTGATCCGCGAATCGGAAAACATTTCCTGTTTCCCGGGCCGGGGTATGGCGGCTCGTGTTTTCCCAAAGACGTGAGGGCGTTGGCAAAGACGGCTGATGAATGCGGGGTGTCGCTTGACGTTATCCGAGCGGCGCAGGACGCCAACGAGCGGCAGAAGGGTGTGCTGTTCAGAAAGCTGCAGTCTGTGGTCGGTGACGAGTTGTCGCATGGCACTGTTGCCGTGTGGGGGCTGGCGTTCAAGGCCCAGACCGACGACATGCGGGAGAGTCCCTCGATTCAGCTGATCAAGAGTCTTCTCAGGTCCGGGGCTCGTGTGCGCGCCCATGACCCCAAGGCAGTGGAGACCGCCAGATTCACATTCGGCGATCAGATCGAATATATCGACAGCGCATATGATGCTCTCTCGGACGCGGACGCTCTGGTTATCGTAACCGAATGGATGGCGTTCAGAAATCCGGATTTCGGGCGGATGAAGTCGTTGCTCAAGCGACCGATTATCGTAGATGGCCGTAATCTCTATGATCCGGCCCGCATGAAGGAGAGAGGCTTCACCTACGTCAGCATCGGGCGCGGCAGAGCATGAGGGCTCTGGTGACCGGTGCCGCCGGCTTCCTCGCGTCGCATCTGTGTGACCGTTTGCTCCAGCAAGGTCTCACGGTCGTGGGGATGGACAATATGATAACGGGTTCTGCCGGCAACCTGGCGCATTTGGAGAAACAAGAAGCTTTCCTGCTCATACGCCATGACGTCAGCAAGTTCATCTCGCTTGACGGTCCGCTGGATGCTGTCTTTCACTTCGCTTCGCCGGCCAGCCCGGTAGACTACCTACAGTTGCCGATTCAAACCCTAAAGGTGGGATCGCTGGGAACGCACAATGCACTGGGGCTAGCAAGGGAGAAGCGAGCGAGATTCCTGTTGTCGAGCACTTCGGAGGCCTACGGAGATCCTCAGGTGCATCCTCAGCCGGAGTCGTACTGGGGACATGTGAATCCGGTTGGCCCCCGTGGCGTGTATGACGAAGCCAAACGGTTTGCCGAAGCGATGACCATGGCGTATCACCGCCACCACCGCATGGACACACGGATCGTGAGGATCTTCAATACGTACGGTCCCCGGATGCGTCCCAACGACGGTCGTGTGGTCTCGAACTTCATCGTGCAGGCTTTGCGGGGAGAGCCCATCACGATCTATGGTGATGGTTCGCAGACGCGTTCGTTTTGCTACATCGATGACCAGATAGAGGGAATCATGCGGACGTTCGAGCGCGGCGGACCGGATCCGATCAACGTTGGAAACCCCCGTGAATTCACAGTGAGGCAATTGGCAGACCTCGTAGTCAGACTGACCGGTTCCGAATCGAGTATTGAGTACCGACCGCTGCCAACGGACGATCCCAGGGTCCGTTGTCCCGATATCTCACGGGCGAGAAGAGAGCTAGATTGGGAGCCCATGGTGGCATTGGAAGAGGGCCTCACCCGCACTATTGAGTATTTTCGATCGAGCCTTCCGTCATGAATGAGCGTGTACTAGTCACGGGTGCCGCCGGCTTCATCGGCGGACATACCTGCCATGCCCTGCTAGACAAAGGGTATTCGGTAGTTGGCCTCGACAACTTCGATCCGTTTTACGATCGAGGAATAAAGGAGGGCACAGTGCGGGAACTCAGTGCGCAGCCGGGGTTCTCGTTCGTGGAAGGCGACATCAGGGACGCTGAAGTCCTAGATCGTGCACTCGAGGAGGTTGACGTCGTCGTGCACCTGGCCGCGCGAGCCGGTGTCCGTCCCTCAATCGAGCTGCCGGCCCTCTATTCGTCCGTCAACGTCGAGGGCACCGTGTGCCTGCTGGAGAGCTGCCGCAAGGCGAAAGTCCGTCGCTTCGTGCTCGGTTCTTCGTCGTCCGTTTATGGAGACACAACCCCTGTGCCCTTCAGCGAGGAAGTCGCGGCAGTCACCCCAGTGTCTCCATACGCGGCCACAAAGCGGGCAGGCGAGCTGCTATCCGGAGTATTCGCCGATCTGTATGATATGCGGATTGCAGCTCTGCGGTTCTTCACGGTGTACGGACACCGACAGCGTCCCGACTTGGCGATTCACAAGTTCACGCGACTGTTGGCGTCGGGCTCCACCATCCAGCAGTTCGGTGACGGGTCGGCGGAGCGTGACTATACTCATGTTACTGATATACTCAAGGGTGTCCTTGGCGCAGTGCGGTGGACGGAAGCACCGCAGTCGGCGCTTGAAATCATCAACCTGGGAGAGTCGCGCACGGTCAGGCTCGATCGGTTGATTGAGTTGATAGCGTCCGCACTCGGTGTTGAACCCAAAGTGGAGCGACTACCTCATCAACCAGGGGACGTCGTCCGGACATACGCCGACATCAGCAAGGCGCGGCGTGTCCTGGCATATGACCCACGCGTCGATATCGAGGATGGTATAGTGGACTTCGTAGAATGGTATAAGGTGACCCATGGACATTAGTCCCCATCGATTGCTCGAGCGAGCCAAGGAACGCTTCGTGCTGGGTGACTACTTTGGCTCGATTCACCTGCTAGAAGACTTGATTGAGAGTGGACGCGCCTTTGCAGATGCGCACCAACTCTTGGGTCTGTGCTACCACATGGTGGGCCGGTCTGAGACGGCACTGGATTCGTTTGACCGTGCGCTCGCACTCAATCCACGCTATGTGGAGGCCCACATTCATCGTGGCATTGTGCTGAGCGATCTAGGGAGAACGAAGGACGCAGAGCGTGCGTTTTCTGCGGCGCGGGAATGGGGAGGGGCTGATCGGGGTGGTGTACCTGCTCACCACGCGGCCAAGCTAGCCAACCTGCATGCGGAACTGGGCGAAGCGTATGTGGAAGCCGGTGTCGTGAATCAAGCGATCGAGCAGTATCAAGCCGCTCTGCATCTCGGCCCGGCCTATCACGATCTGCGCTATCGCCTTGCCCGGCTGCTGCTGGAGGCTGGCCGATCTCTGGAGGCGCGCGAGGAGTTGCAGCGGGTGGTGCAGGCTCGCCCCGCTTCCACCGACGTCAAACTCTCCTACGGTCTTGCTTGTTACGTGTCCGGAGATGCCGCGACAGCCAGGATAGTCTGGCAAGATCTGGCGCAACAGAATCCGGATGACGCCCGGGCCAACGCATACCTCGCAATGCTCTCCCGCGGAGCTGGAGCCTGAGTTGCGGATAGGATTTTACTCTGCCCTCGGTCTGGTTTCTTGGGTGGCGTGTGTCGGCGCCGCAGCGGAACACGAGGCTTTGGGAGACCGGGCCTATGCGGAGCGACGGTACTCCGACGCATTGGTTGAGTATCAGCTGTATCTGGTACAGGAGCCAGGGGTACAAAAGGTAAGGGCCAAGGCTGCATCTGCAGCGCTGCGGGCGGGAGAACTAACTGCGGCAGCTGAGGAGTATGTGGCTCTCGCCATCGGAGGCGGTGATGAGAGTACGGCCGAAGCGGCGGATGGACTCGAGCGAGTGGTGCGTGCGGCAGCGGATGCTCGAGACCAGGAGGCGCTGGCGGCCGCGGTCGAAGGCCTGAGGCAGATAGCGCCGGGGCGGGCCCTGGGTCAGTTTGCCTTGCAGCTCGCTAACGGCGTGGTTGAAGGGCCGCCGTCAGAGGAGACACTGCTAATCCTGTTCTACGCCGCGGCGGGAGCGCCGGATGCGAGGATGCAGGACTCGTTGATGTACACGTATGCGGCTGGACTGCGCCGACTGGGGCGCTGCGAGGAGGCAATCCCGGTCTACGAGAGCCTGATGCGGCGTGGGTTGGAACCGGCCGTTGTCGATCTCGCCCGTGACGGCCTGGGGTACTGCGCCTTGAGGTTGGGCCGGCAGGCCCACGGCAAAGGTCTCCCTCTCACTGCAGAAGAGTGGTTCCTGCTGGCCATCACTCGCGCTGGCGCCACCGAGTACGCGCGGGCTGCGTACGTGGGATTGGGAGACGTACTCTACGCTCGGGCAGAGTACATTGGCGCTGCGGTTGCCTACGAGAATGCGCTACTCGGTGGCGTTCCAGGTGATTCGATCTCGACGATCGCCCTGGCAAAACTCAATATGGCCCAGAGAGCAGGAACGGGTATCCCGTTTTGAGGGTAGAGCTAATCAACATGGGTCATGAGAGATCATCCAGACACCGCGAGTCATGCAGGTTCGAGGAGGCTCGGGGTTGCGGTTCACCTTACTCCCCGCTTTTGGGACTGGTTCGGGGTCGGGTGTGGCCTTCCCTGGTCGCCGCAGTCATTCTGACCACTGCCTGTGGAGGCGGTTTCGACGTAAGTCAGTACCCGACTCCGGAAGCGCTATACGAAGCCTCGATGCTGCGGTATCAGGAGGGTGACTGCGACGCTGCAGAAATCGGTTTTCAGCGTCTGGCCTTCATATTGCCGACCCGTGATCCCAAACGCGCCGAAGTACGGTTCTACATGGCTGAGTGCCTGATGACCGACAAGCGCTTCCTCGAGGCTACCCGTGAGTTTCGGCGTGTTTCCGATCAGTTTGCCCAGGATTCGTTGGCACCGCTGGCATTGCTGAGGACCGGCGAAGCATACACCAGGTTGTGGCGTCGAGTTGAGCTCGATGCAACCTACGGCCTGAGTGCCCTGACGGTCTTCGGCGATTTGCTCCAGCGGTATCCGTCCAGTCAAGCAGCGAACGAAGCACGAACGAAGATAGCCGAGCTGAACGAGGACTTTGCTCGGAAAGAGTACAAGGCGGGGCTGTACTATTTCCGGCTCAAGGCCTACGATTCCGCCATCATCTATTTCAAGAGTGTGGTGGCAAATTGGCCGGAGACACCCTCGGCCCCTGAGTCTCTTCTGATGCTGGTGGAATCGTACAATCGGATTGGCTACGAAGAAGACATGCGGCTCATGTGCACGCAGTTGCAGCGCTTCTATTCTGACGTGATGCCGCGAGCAGAAGCTTGCTTGAGTGACACGTCATCCACAGCCGGGTACCGGTGAGAATCGGAGCGTTCGGCGGGTCATTCGATCCAATCCATATCGGACACCTGATCGTCGCGGAAGCTGCGGCCGACACCCTCGAGCTCGACTCGTTGCTCTTCGTGCCCGCCAAGCAGCAACCATTCAAGGTAGGTCTTCATGCGGCCCAACCGGAACACCGTGCAGCAATGTTGCGGCTGGCATTGGAAGACAACCCACGTTTTTCGCTAGATGAGCGGGAACTACAGCGTGGCGGCCCCTCATACACGGTTGACACGCTACGGGAGCTGCGTGCCGAGCATCCAGACGATGAGCTATCTTTCTTAGTTGGCAGCGATGCGGTATGTGACCTTCCTGAATGGCGTGAAGCGGGAGAGCTGGCGCGACTGGCAACCTTCGTAGCGTTCGCGCGACCGGGGATCGAGTGTCTCGACAGCCACATCGTCTCGCGTGTGATTGAGGTACCTGCCATCGGTGTGTCAGCCACGGATGTGCGTCAGGCTGTGAGTCAACAACGATCGGTGCGCTACTTGGTGCCAGCCAAGGTTGCTGAGTACATCGCAGCGCACAGTTTGTACAGAATCTAGGAAGATATGCTGAAAAAGATTGTCACCAAGGTGATCGGCACTCGCTTCGACCGCGAACTCAAACGAATTCAGCCGGTTATCGATGCAATCAAGGAACACGAGCAACGACTGGCCGGACTTTCCGACAGCGACATCCGGGCGCAGACGGAGAAACTGCGTGGGGTTGTGCGAGAACGGTTGGGAGATCTCTCGTCAGCTCTCGAGGAGAAGAAGGCAGCGAGACACTCCTGCGCGGATCCTCGTGAACGCGATGCACTGAATCGTGACGTACACGAAATAGAGGACGAACTACGTGACAAGACTGCGGAGCTGCTCGACGAACTCCTCCCCGAGGCGTTCGCCTCAGTCAGAGAAGCTTGTAGGAGGCTGCTGGGTAGTGAAGTTGTAGTCACGGGCCACGCTCTGTCATGGGACATGGTACCCTACGATGTGCAGTTGATCGGCGGACTCGTCCTCCACCAAGGCAAGATCGCCGAGATGGCTACGGGTGAAGGCAAGACGCTGGTGGCGACGTTGCCGCTGTACCTCAATGCGCTTCCCGGGCGAGGTTGTCATTTAGTGACTGTGAATGACTACCTGTCACGCCGAGACTCGGAATGGATGGGACACCTGTTCGAGTTCCTCGGTCTTTCAGTCGGTTGTTTGGACAAGACCCAGCCGTCCTCACCGGAGCGTAGAGCGGCCTACGAGTGCGACATCACGTATGGGACCAACAACGAATTCGGTTTCGACTACCTACGCGACAATATGGTGTTCTCGCTCGAGCAGCGGGTGCAGCGGGAACACGTGTATGCCATCATCGACGAGGTGGACAGTATTCTGATCGATGAAGC
>JBDGXD010000091.1:0-17234 GCA_039584755.1 Gemmatimonadota bacterium | reverse complement strand
CGTAGACTCCCCAAAAGAACCGCAGACCCAGATACGGGTCCCATATGTCCAGGCTTCCCGAATCCGCCTCTTCGCCCTGGACTCTGGTCTGACCCTCCACGTTCAAGTAACGAACGCCACCGAGAACCGTGAACCAGCGCTGCATCGTTCCGAACGAGTATCCCACCGCTCCCTCTGCCATCCATTCGGTCAGGTTAAGCTCGGCGGGAGTTCCTTGGACCTGGCCCTGCAGACCGTACTTCAGATAGCCCCCCTCGGCCAGGATGACCCAGGCCTTCTTGAGGACTTCGAGGTGCAGTCCCAACTGGACGTCGCTCAAGCTGGCAGCACCGAGGTCCACGGTCTCTCCCCCCGCCTTCACGACCCCCGTTATCCCGTTGAGCCAGGCATATGGGCTGACGTTGAAATGCCAGCCATCGTCCTGGTAGACGTTGGTGAACTGAGCTCGTACGGGCAGCGCGAGCAGGGCTGTGCTGAGCAGTGTCAGCACCGTCGTGCGGCATGCGCCAACGCTCATTTCGATCTCCTATGTTGCGACAGCATGGCCTCTATTCTCCAGGGATGCTCCAGCCGCCGATTGCTACCCCTTCGGCGGGAAGCTGCTAAGCATTTGTTCACAAACAGCATTGAGGTCGTCTTGGGCCCGTTCAGGGCTCTTGGGTTTGCCAACCTCGGCTTGGGCCAGACCGCGCCAGACCAGCTCGTTCGTCCTTGAATCAACAATGTCGATCAACAGGCTGCCCTGCTCGACCGTGTATGCCGTAGTTCTGGAGGTGCCCCCACCCCAGCCACCGTAACCCCAACCACCGTAGCCATAGCCGTAGTAGTCATTGTAGGTCACGTAGTTGGTCTCGCGATTGATCGCACCATGCCAACCGACCTTGAAATCGCCACCCGACTCCACCTTCTGGAAGCCCTTCTCCTGCAGCGCGTAGTCAATTGCGTTGACTATGCGTTGGATCGTGATCGGGTTGTTGACGCGTGAGTCCGCTCCTCTGCCCTCGCCAGGCTCGGGCAGCCACGAATACGTCTGATACGCTTGCATCTCGGGGACCGCACCCGGATTGTAGTCGGTATTGATCGTGAGACCGGAACAGCCGGCCAACGACAGGACCACTGCCGCACTCGCAAAGCTCATCAGGGTTCTCATCGTTTTGTTCTTCCTCCATTGGGATTCCGCAGATCCTCAAACACCTTAGGCTTCTAGCCCGCGTTTGCCTCGACGGACACAGTGCGGTGGTACCCTCGCGGTGCGAGGTAGATCCACCGGGTTCGCGAGCTAGCAAGAACCTCGTTGGGAGGAAGAGCGATGTCAATTGCCGGTGGCCCAGTCTCCCGGTTCCCGGCAACGTCACAGCTGGAGTGCACTTTCCGCTGTAGGCGCCAGGTCACTATGGAAGCTCGTTCTCTTAGCTCATTGAGCTCGGCGAATTCGACATTGTCCAGCAAACCGGCCGCCTTGCAGAATCGCAACAGGTATGATACCTCTCCCAATGAGCCAACAGAGATGTTGAGATGCCGGGCAAATTCACGTCGCCCCAACAATGACGCGCCTTCAGCGATATTGGCTGGTGCCGATATCGATGCGCGACGCAGTTGGCTAGTAAGACCGTAGCGCTCATCTTTGGGAAACGTCTTGGTCACGCGATAGATCAATAACGCCAACTCATGACAGAGTTTCCATGCATCCAATCTCTCATATGAAGCCACGCGCACTCCATAGAACAACTCGCGACAATAGTCCAGACCGAAATAACGCGTCAATCATCAAAAGGCGTTGGCTCAATCCGGGAAACCGGGAAACCGGGAAGCCGGGAAACCGACTGGCTTTCATCTCATTGATCACGGCATTGGCCCTCGCGCTACCGTCCAGCGCCACGCCCCAAGACTCCCACTACTGGACCTATCAATACGGAACGCGAGCCAATCTACTGGGTGGCTTGGTCATCGGTAGCGTGGTGGACATCAGCGCGGTGTACTACAACCCGGGAGCGTTGGCCCTGATCCCGGAGCCGGAGCTGCTGCTGACTTCGAAGGTGTTCGAGCTCACCGACTACACCGCGGACGGCCAGGAGAACCGGCCGATCAAGCTGAACGACCTCCGCATAGATCAGGCACCAGGCTTCTTCGGTGGAACGATGCCATTCAAGTTCCTCGAGAACCACGTGCTTGCGTATTCGTTGTTCACCCGGCACCGTCAAAAACTCAAGATGGATGCGGCGAACGTCTGGTCCGCTGACATTGCCGACTCCGCTCCTGGCAGTGAAGATGCCTTCTCCCAGCTTGCGCTGCAGAAGGACCTCAGCGAGACCTGGGTTGGACTATCGTGGTCGGCCCCAATCGGCAACTTCGGCATCGGTGTCAGCCAATTCGTCGCATACCGCAGTCAGAAAGGCACTCGATTAGTAGCTGGCGACCTATACAACGCAACCGTACTGACCGCGTCATCCTCCGGAGCAGCAGCGATCTACAACTACTGGAACGCCCGTCTCTTGTGGAAGCTCGGATTGTCCTGGGAGTGGGAAGGGATCAGCTGGGGTCTCACCGCAACGACAGCGAGCCTCTCACTGCTCGGCCAAGGGCGTGCCCTCGTCAACATAACCTCCGCCGGACAAGGCTTGGAAGGTGCCGGTGGGCCAGACCCGGTGTTTGTTGCCGCGTACGAGGAAGGACTGGCCGCAGACTACAGATCGCCTTGGTCGTTTGGGCTCGGAGCGGCCTACGGCTTTGGCAAGTCACGGCTGCACTTCAGCGCATTTGTGATAATGGACGGTGGCGAATTCGTGGGTCAGAGCACCGGAGACACGGTGTCACTCTCACTAACCGATCAGCAGGGCGACGTGCTGAACTTTGGCGTTGGTTTCAGACGTCAGCTCAGCAACAAAGTGACTGGATATGCCAGCTTCCGCACCGATTTTTCGTCAGTGGATCAGGCTGATCTCGACGCTTCTATCACAGCCCCGCTCAATCTCTACTTCATCACGGCCGGCACCGCTTTCAAGATCCCTATAGCCGATATCACACTGGGCCTGGGCTACGGCTGGGGGAGTTCGACAACTCCAGTGTCTATTCGTGAACCCCTCGCAGACGATCGCATCATTGGCCAGCTACCCGAGACAGTCAAGATGAAGTACCGCTCGCTGCGGTTCATATTTGCTTTTTCTATCTAGGCCCGGTGATCCTACCCGGTAACCGGTGCCAACGTCATTGTGAAGAACCCGGCGGAGCTGACCGCCATGACCTCTCAAAGAAAGAGCCCGGCATGACGCCGGGCTCTTTGTCGTTGGGCTGGGTGACCGGGTCACCGGGACCTCACATCCAGCCGATTCCGATTCCGAACGTCCAATAGCTCAGTTTGGTGCCCCCGGCCGGGAACCCATAGTTGTATCGCACGTTCAACATTGCCCGTGCGTTGTAATTTACCGGAATGATCACGCCTATCTCCGGCATCACACCCAGGTGCCAGCTCTTGGTCTGGAACGCAACCGTCCCGATCTCCAACCGGCTCTCAGCGTAGTAGGTGCCCACACCGGCCCCGATGTATGGTCGTGTGCCTCGCCGCCTGCCGAAGTAGTAGTGTCCGGTAGCCATGAGCGGGAACGCATTGACATAACGGAACTGCGTTCCGCTGACGTCAACCTGCCCATCAAAGCTGATCAAGGTATCTGTCTTCTGGGCAAACACGTTCCAGCCAAAGTACAGACCCAGGGACATGTTGTCTTTCAGCAGGTTGCGGCCTTCAATACCGAAATTGCGCCAACTGAAGTCGTTGACGAACTCCTTGGTGTCACCACTCGAAGATGACACCATGTACTCGAAACCCCAGAACCACTGCTGGGCACGTCCTTCAGCGCTGAACACCAGAGTGAGGAACAGCGCCGTCGCGATTGCTCTTATTGTCTTGCTCATTGCTGTCAGCTCCCTCAGTTCCGTGTCAGATAGGGCGACTGTACAAACGCCCGGTTGATGCCGTCGACGAGCCGGGTCGCGGCCGTGGCCTGGCCACCGCCCAACAACCCCCTGAGTGCCCCAGTCCAATCGATCGGGATCTCTGGTGGTTCGACGCCTGGATTCGGATTGTTTGGATCGATCCAGTCCATGAATACTGTACCGGTCTCATAGGAGGTTGTGTACCAATAGCCGGGAGACCCCCAACCCCAACCGGGGCCGTATGGTGGCCAGTAACCCCAGCCGGGCCAACCCCAGTACCCACCCGGTACCCAGCCGACCTGCGTGTGTTGCGCTCCGTACATCGACAACACCACCAGGAAGTCGGGAACGCTGTCCTGCGGCAGAGGAGGGTTGTCCGGAATGTTGACCCGCACATACCCCCGCGCGGCCAGGTTCTGTTCTACCGTAGCGATCATGAGACTGTCGAAGTCATGACTCAAAATCGGAACGCCATCTACCGTATCGTCGACCTGCCATACCGAGTCAGGCATGGCGTACAGCAGGAACTGGGAAAAGTCCACCGTAGTGTCGCGAGTCGTGACGATAACGTCAGTCTCTTGAATGCCCTCAATGGAACCGGGATAGCAGGCCGCTCCCAGCCCCAGCCCCAGTGCCGCCCCACCCAGGACGACCCCACGGACTGTCTTGCCAAACACTGTACTCATGCTTCCTCCCGTTTGCTGATTGGAACACACATGCCGGCACCCGCGTAAAAGGCCGGCGTGGCTGCCAAAGTCGGACGGCTATCACCCACCACCCGTTGGCTGCTTGAACAAGGGTGATTCGGCGGCTATCTGCAGATCGATCAACAGGTTCAGCTATTGTCGATCTGAAGAACCTAGCCACGGTCGTAGCAGGGGGTGCTGCAAGCACATTGCTGCCAATCCCGGGACTCCCCGCGGGAAACGGACTTTACCAATTGTGGCTGGAAAGTCAAGCCGGATGAGCCGCTCCCGTTGGCGCATATTACACACCCGGGTAGCGTGAGTTCCGGTGGCCCAGACGGTTCCTGCCCCGGCGGCCTGCCCCTCCGCCCCTCTCCTAAGCCGCCTTTCGACCACCCCGCAGCAACAGATAGAACACCACTGCAACCACCAGCACAGCGAGCCCGATGACCGCGACCAGCTGCGCCAAGCGCCATACCAAGTGGTCCACCACATCCTCGGTTTGGCCGATTCGTTCGGCCAGGATCGAATCGAGCGACGCCATCGTCGCAACCCGCTCGGCATTGATAGCGGCCAGGATGAGCGCCCGCTCGGCCCCGACCAACCGCAACAGCAAGTCGACCTGGCCTTCCACCACGCCCACCGTCTGGATGCGTTGCTGGTCGATCGCCTCGACCACGCGCACCAGATCTCGGTCGACTGCGTCCAGTACGGCCAACCTCTCAGCTGCTAGCAGACCAGGCGCACTGTCGGCCAACTGCGCGAAGATCGCCAGGGATTGCCTCAGCGAGGTCAGCGTGGAGTCCACCCGCTGCGGACTGGTGACCTGACCGATCATCAACTCGCTCTGCCACCTCGCTTGTTTGAACAGGTACTCGTTGTAATAGGCCAGCCGATTGGTTACCTCATCCAACTGCCGCTCCATGTTGGCCGCCGTGCCGGTCAGACCCGAGGCTGGTGCGCCCGCCAAATCTGACCACGCCAGTGCTACCGAGGCTCGGGAAAAAGTGGTGTTTGCGATAGGTTCTGCCTCGGCCAGGGAATCGATCATCAACACTGTGGAATCGGCAAGCAGTCCCGCTGTCAGATCCAGCGCAATCGCGTGCGCCTCTCGTTCCAAGTTTGTACTAACATCAATCGCTACCTGCTGATGTGGTCCAAACCAATCTCTACCGCCTCCCGTTGCAAAGAAATCCCGCATTTGGTGGCTGAACACCCAAACGTCAACGAACCCCACCAGAGGATCAGACTGCAATACAGCTTCCTGTGCGGCCGGTATGGCGTAGGCCTTCCATGCGGTAGAGTTGTAGTGCACATCCGGATCGCTTGCGAGATCCTTGATGCTGTCGGCAGCTTGTTCAATAGCCGACGAGAAGCGACGCCCATACTCGAAGCCGATCAGGCGAACCTCTGACGTAGGGCGATCCACATTGCGCGCCGACGCCAGGAAACCGGTCTGTTGGGGCACCTTGAGACAGCCGGTAGTCAGAACACCGACCGAGAGGATGAGAACTCGTCTTGTGTAATCCATGTTGGTTCAGGAATAGAGGTGGCAGATAATCTATCTCCAAGGACCTGCACGGCTAGACCACAGCGAGCCATAACCAAAGAGGCACCGCCGATCTGGCGATGCCTCCAAGTTGTCCGAGACAAGAGTCAGGAATCAGAACCGCAACACGACCCCAGCCACCAAGTCGACCTGGTTCATGATGATCGTGCTCGGGTAGGAGTAGCAGTTGTCCGACCCCGAGGGTGAACAGAAGATTGAGTCGCTGTCCTTGATGTACGTCCCCATTATGCGGCCCTCCAGCCGGATTCCCCAATAGTCATTGAAGAACCGCTTGACGCCGAGAGCTACTCCTAAAGAACCGCGCACTTCACTCTCCGCGTCACCCTTTGGCAGAAAATGGGTCGCACCACCAGTGATTGCCGCGAACGGGTTCCATTGGGATGGTATCTTGAACGAGAACCCCGCATGGTAGTAGTTGACCCACAGCGACTGCAGTTCCTCTCCACTACTCTTGACTTTGAGCTTGGTGGGCTGCAGCTGCAACAAGCCCTCCAACTGCACATTCTCTGATATGGACAAGTCGGCGATGGCACCGAACGTCACCGCCGGGTCCAACTTCAGATCTCCAAAGAACACGTCGTCGCCCACCGCGTAGTTGACCTCATTGAAGTTGCCGCCAAACTGATAGCCACCAAAGGCAGCGAGTTCCCATCTTTGTGCCAATGCGCTCGATGCACCCAAAAACGAGCACAGCATCACAAAACCCAAGACTCTGCGTATCATGTTCCCCTCACAGGACAACAGCTAGTTCAAGTTCATTTAGTTGGGCGGGAAGTCATACCCTCACCTCGAATACGCGCGCAAGCCACAGAACGCTGAGCCATCCTCAACGCCCGATCTTCTCTTCATGCTCCTTCCACCATTGTCCGGCTCTATCGACGGTCCACTGGGACTCGAGCTTCAGCTCTGCCAGCATCCGTGACAACTCGAGTGTACTCTGGGGTCGCTCCTCCGGCTTCTTGGCCAGACACTGCATGATGATTCGCTCCAGCGGTTCGGGCACGGGTTGCGGCGTGCGGTCGGTCACTGGCATGGGCTCTTCGTTGGTGTGCGCGACGATCATTCCCAGCGCGCTCGGTTTTTCGAACACGGTCTGAGCAGTCAGCAGCCAATAGGCCACGCAACCCAATGCATAGATATCGGCTCTACCGTCCACTTCGTGGTCACCTACCGCCATCTCCGGCGCCATATATGCTGGAGTGCCCGAGATGGCGCCAAATTGAGTCAGCTGGTCGTCGGGCTTGCCTTCGATCTCCACTCGCTTCACGATACCGAAATCCAGCACCTTCACGAAATCTAGATCGGTTCCGTAGCGGCACACGAAGATGTTCGCCGGCTTGATGTCACGATGCACCAACCCTCCGCGGTGTGCCTCGTTTAGCGAGTGACACGCCTGTCGCAACAGCCCGACGACTCGTTCCGGCGGTTGCGCACCGTAGTCGTACACCAGCGATTGCAGGTCGAGTCCATCCAACAACTCCATCACATAGTAGAATGTCCCGTCCCGCGCGATACCGAAGTCATACAGTTCGATAGTGTGAGGAGATCGTAAGGCTGCGGTCGCCTGGGCCTCTCGCTCGAAGCGCTGCAGCATGATTCTCACGCCATCTTCATTGATCTCTCCAAGCACTTCGGGGTGAATCAGTTTGACGGCGGAGTCACGCGCCAGCATACGATGGGTAGCTTTCCATACTTCGCCCATGCCGCCGTGCCCCAGCAACTCCACCAGCTGGTAGCTGCCCATGGACCTGGCACGCGAGAGTTTCTCACCGAGCCCGTACACCACGCGGGAGATCATGACCGCAAATCCGACTGCCACCACGTTGGGCCAGAGCTGCCGCAAGATGACGTTGCTAGCAGGCAGCTCGCCGTATCCAGTGCGCGACATCACAAGCATCGTGATCGGTTCCGTTGCCGCGGCCAAGACAGATGCGATGAGCGTGTGCTTCGTCGTGTTGGGAACTATGATCGGATAGATGATCACCCACACAGCAACGGGAGACCAAGCGAATCCAGGCCGCGTAGTCTGGAACCAGGTTGCGGGAACGAAAGAAATCGCAATGGCCAGAGCTATCACGATCTGAAACACCAACCCAATGTCGAGCAGCCGCGTGGCGGATACCTTCCCGCTACGGGCCAAGAAGAACACTACAAAACAGCACAGCAACACGATGACATCGGTCGAGTAATCGACCACCGGGTCTTCAACGAAGTCTGTCAACTCCTTGACGATGGCACCGGCTACGCTCACAACGACCAGCAAAAGGCAGAGGAACTGCAGCCGCTTCGATACATCATCGAGCAAGTCCGGCGGCAGCCGCAAGCGTTTGCCCACCTGCGATGTCGTCAGACTGATTGCATCTTCAGTCCGTGGTTGCAGCGATACCGGATCGGTCATTATCGGGCTTGGCTCATTGCACGTCCCACAACGACGGTTACGTTGTCCCGCCCGCCGCGATCGAGCGCCTGCGATACCAGATCGCGACACACCTGCTCCGATGACCGCAAACCTATCAGCTCGTCCCGGATCTCCTCATCCTTCACATGGCCGGTGAGGCCGTCGCTGCAGAGCAGGATGACATCATCGAATTGTAGCTCCAGCTTGTAGATCACGGGCTTCGCCTCGGTTCCACCTACCGCACTAGAAAGCACGTGACTCCATGCGCCGGCCTTCGATTCCGTGAGCGCCCCTTCGTCGATCAGGTCCTGAGCCAGAGTCTGATCTCTCGTGATCTGATTCAATTTGCTGCCGCGTAGCTGGTAGCAGCGGCTATCTCCCACCTGCACTATGTAGGCTCTGTGCCACATGACCAAGAACAAGGTCAGTGTGGTCGCCATTCCACCCCGTTCGGGATTCTTCTCCGCCTCGGTCAGCAGGTCGGCGTGACACTGCATGACCGTATTATGCAGTTGGTCGAGGAAGTCGTCTTCATGAGGATCGCGTGTGTAGTAACACTGCATGCTGTGGGTGATGTAGCGGGCGATCGACTCGGTAGCCAGACGGCTGGCCTCGTCACCACCTGCGTGTCCACCAACACCGTCAGCTACCAACGCCAGAAACGCCATGGTCTCACCACTGAGAGGCAACTGCTCTACGTTGGGCAGACTGGTGCTATGAACCCGCATCTGTTTGTGCAGCGAGCAGATCAAGTATTGATCCTCATTGCGCTTGCGCACCTTCCCAACGTCCGTCATCCCGAAGACATCAATGTCCTGGTCGCGCAGTCTCTGTTCGGCTGAGTCCATCGTAGCTCCGATGTGAGTTGCCGCCATCTCTAGTGGATTGGTAATAACTTGGGAATCGCAGTCATGGCAAGTGCCGGTTGTTCTGACACGGGCTCGATCCGGAATCCCACACCGTACCATCTTCCACAATGAACTCCCAGTCATAGCGGTCCCGGTACAGCGTCAGCTTCAGCACACCGTGGTTTTCTGGAGTCCAGCGGACCATGTTACCACGGGTCTCATCCTCTTCAGCAACCAGGTAAGTGCCACCTGTGCCGACAACGAACTCACGGATGCCGCGATCGTCAGCATCCCCGTCCTTGTCCTGCGGATCGAACCTCTGGTAGTTGTGGTCGTGCCCTGCAATGAGGAGGTCTACACCACTCTCAGCAAGCAGCTTCCATAGATCGCGCATCCTGTTGTTGTCACCGTGCTTGCTGACACTGAACCGCGGGTGATGCAGGTAGGCAATCGAACACATGCTGCTTCTCGTTGTTAACTCTTGCGACAGCCAGTCCCACTGACGGGAGCCTCGCTTCACCGTCTTGCCATCATTCGAGTTTAAGGCATAAACATCCCAGCCGCCGAGTCCGTAATGGTACCAGCCATCGCCTCGTTCACCCGCCTGACCTGGAAAGGCGCTGAAGTAGTCGAAGTAGGGATCGGCATGGCCACCCAACACGAACCAGAGGAAGCCGTTCTTGTAGTCGTGGTTTCCAGGCACGGGACGAGTGATATCCTTATGTCGTCCCCACGTCGGATCATAACACTCGGCGAACTTCTCTCGGGTCGCCCGTTCGTACACGTTGTCACCCAACGTGAAGACGACAGTCGGAACGGTCGACTCTCCCACAATGCTATCCAGCAGAGACGCTGTGATTTCGTCACCTTCAGATTCGCAGCGCGCTATGTCGCCCGCACCCACCAGAATTGCCGTAATCTCTCCGACGCTCTGGGCGAGCACACCAGACGGCGATGGAAGCGTCCAGCATATGCAGATGACCAGGATCCAGCTGCGAAACCTGCTAGTCAATTTGGACAACGACCTTTCCAAAGTTGGCGTTCGTCTCCAGATATTCATGAGCGAGCCGGACCTCGTCTAGGGTGAACACGCGATCGACCACTGCCTCGATCCGCCCCTCCGCCAGCAGCGGCAGCACTTTGTCCCGGAAGGATTGAATGATCGGGGTCTTCTCCGCGTCACTGCGTGACCTGAGGACAGTACCCTCAATCCTCAGCCGCTTTCGTAGTATCACACCCAGGTCGACCTGGGCCGTTCGCCCGCCCGTGAGTCCTACCACAATCACTCGCCCACGACTTGCCATGCACTCCAGTGTTTGTGGAAATAGCGAGCCGCCAACCAAGTCGATTGCGGCTGCCGCCCCTCCATCCGTGGCACGCAGGATCTCGGCGGCGAAATTCCGGCCGCTGGTGTTGACACCGTACTCCATGCCCAGTGTTCTCGCTCGCGCCAACTTGTCTTCCGTACGGCTCGTGCCAACACAGTGCGCTCCTCGCACTCCGATCAGTTGCAGCGCTGCGGTTCCCACTCCGCTCCCGATCGCATGCACCAACACCCATTCGGCAGCGACCACACCCAGACGCTCCAGCGCATCATGCGCGGTGATATAGACCTCCGGCACAGCGGCCCCAACCAGGAACGTCATGCTCTGCGGCATGCAGACCGCATGATCCGCCGGAGTCTCCAGGTACTCGGCATAGGCACCACCCCCCACGATGCCCATCACCCGGTCACCTGGTACCAGGCCTCGGACACCGTCCCCCAATGCGTCCACCTCTCCCGCGTACTCCAAGCCGGGAATCTCTTGTGATACACCTGGTGGCGCTGGATACAGACCACGACGTTGTAACAGATCCGCTCGATTCACGGCGAATGCGCGAACCCGAACCCTAATACTTCCCGGCCTCGGCTCGGGTTTGGCAGCGTCTCCAATCTCCAGCACAGCTGGAGAACCGGGCCGTGAAATGACCACTGCTTTCATCGGTCTCCGCCACCAGGCTCAGTCGAGACAACGCACCTTCTGCTAGGGAACAGCATCCTCGATCACAAATGGAGGTCTCTTGGTCTCAGGCACGCAGGAAGTAGACAGAGTACAAGTACAGGGTACAGGGTCAGGGTGCAGGCTGGTTCCTTCCCTCCTTCCCCTTCTAATCACGGTTGTGGGGGTGGCTGGGGCTCTATCCACCCTCGATCCGCTTGGTCAAGGCAGGCTTCAATCCCAGCAACCGCGCGTATGTTGTCAGCTGCCCCCTGTGATACATCTCCTGCGCGATGCCGTGGTGCAGCCACTGCATCTTCGTCCCCTGCCGCCCATCGAAGCGTTCGATGAACTGCCACATAGCCAGCTCGCCGACTTTGCGGAACCGCTTCTCGGCGTCTCGCATCTGAGCTCCGAGCAGTATGATCAATTCCTTCTTGGATTCGGTTTGGTGAGCGGCCGCAGCATACTTCTTCAACATCTTAGGCCACGGGTGGCGCCGCAGGTTGGTGTCGAGCCGTGTGAGCTCAGCTGTCATCAGCATCGATACCTCGAGAATGTGCTGTGCCAACTCACGCACGCTCCGTGTATCGGGCGTGGGGCGGAAACCGAACTGCCGCGCCGGAATGTTCTTGACCTCGTCGACGATGCCCTGACGCACGTCGACCCAGGCCTCTAGAGTCTCATCGAGAAACGAAATCAGATGGTCCATGGGCAGCACCTCTTGAGGTTTCGGGGTAGCGACTGTATGTCCCGGTATCCCGACGGTCCGTCTACCCGGCCTCAGCCCCACAGCAACGTTCTACATTCAATATTCTACATTCGACATGCGTACTGCACTCTGCAACCTGCACTCTAAACTCTGCACCCTGCACTTTGCACCTTGTACCCTGTACCCTGTACTCTGTACTCTGTACTCCCCGACCTAACCCTGTCGCAATGCGACGACCACCGGTTGCCGCGCCGCCTTGAGCGCCGGCAAGAAACCTCCCAGGAATCCCATTGTCGCGGCGAATATCATGCCCGTCAGCAACAGTACCGGGGTCACCCGGAACGCAAACGCCACCTCACTGAACGAGTTCCAGTTAGTCGTGCTAGTCACCAGGCCGTTTATGGGCAAGGTGAGAATGCAGCCCATAGCGCCGCCTATCAGAGCAATCAACACCGCCTCGATGAGGAAAGAACTGAGTACGTTGCCAGGCTTGAATCCCAGAGTGAGCAACACGGCGATTTCGGGTGCCCTTGAAGATACGGCCGCATACATGGTGTTAATGGCGCCAAAGACGGCACCAATTGCCATGACACCAGCGATGAAGACCGCAATGAAGTTGAGTATGAACGTCAGGATGGCTGACTGGTTCTGGTAGAATTCGTTCTCTCTGTATACATCGAGGAACAGTCGTGGGTCTTCCTCGAGTTGCTGCTTTACCCCTTCGAAAGAAGCCGGATCGGTCATGCGGAAAGTGACGGACTGAAAGACCTCTCCTCGGAACACAGGCATGACCTGCTCGTTCTCGGCCCAGATCTCTGACTCGAATGCCGAGCCTCGAGCCGAGAAGTGGCCGACTACCGTCCAGTCGCGCCCGCCAAACGAAAGAGTTTCTCCGATTCCGGTATTGGCGAACCGGTCCACGATCTTCTCGCCCACCAGTATCTCTGATGCCCCCGACCGCAGGTCGCGACCGGCAACGATCTCGATGCCTTGCCGCACTTGCATCGCCTGTGGGCTCACACCGCGAACCACCAAGTTGGCCATCCCACCGGTAAGGCGGTCCACCCCGATTACTACGAAGACTTCGGGGCTGGAAAGCGGTTGGTTGTCGGGTCCGCGCGCTACGAACGGCATCCCCGCGATGGTGCTCGCGGTACCGCGCGCTATGCCACTGTACATCTCGGTGTTGGCGCCTTTTCTGAGGACCAGCACGTTATCGGATGAACCGGATTTCACCAGAGCGGCGCGAAAACCGTTCGCTAACGCCATCATTGCCACGAACACGGCCACAACTAGCGCCATCCCGGCAGCCGTTGTGAGCGTCGAGACCGGCCGCTCCTTGAGACTACGCAGATTGTAGACAACTGGAATCTTCACGCTGCCCTCCTAGGCCACACGCCGCAGCGCCTGAATGACCGGCAGCTTCATCGCCTGCCAGGCCGGCACGATGCCACTCACCACACCCAGCAGAGTCGCCATGGTCAGCCCCAGTATCACGGTACTCCACTCCACTTGAAACCCCTGGATGAAGTTGTTGACGGGGTTGCCGGGCCCGAACATGAACTTGGATCCGAACACACCCAGCGCTCCGCCAATCGCGGTGATGAGTACCGACTCTACCAGGACCAGCCTGAACAGTAGGCCGTCCTGGAATCCCAGCGTCTTGAGCACGGCATTCTCGCCGATCCGCTCGCGGCCGGCCATCATCATCGTATTGGCAGCAATCAACAGAATCGCGAAGAACACTGCAGTTCCAATTGCTTTCACCAGAAAGCCGATGTTGCCCCACATGGTAACGAAGCCGGTATTGAACGCCTTTTCCGTCTCGGTCTTGGTGGGATTGCTGGAGTTTTCGAACAGTCGATCGATATTCTCTATCACTGCGGGAGCCGCTTCCGGATCTTCCAGCTGGACTATGTACCAACCGGGAATCATGTTGCCGTTGACACCCTCATACAGGTAGTCGTAGTGAAAGAAGAACTGCTGGTCACCGAAGCTCGGATCGTCCGGCTCAAACACTGCGCGGATGGTGAAAGTCCAGTCGCCCGGGAAGATGGCCCCCTGCAGCGTCACGTTTTGATTCAATTCCCAGCCGAATCGCTCCATCAATCCGCGGCCGACAAGAGCGGCCGTCCTCTCGGACAGGAAAGCCTGCCGTTGATCGTCGGGAATGGCCATCTCGGGATACATTGCGAGGTATGTCTCTTGGTCGATGGCGAACTGCGCGAAAAAGTTGCTCTCGTCGATGTATACACCGCCAAACCAGTTCGCCCAAGTGACACTCCTCACACCATCCTGTGCCTTCAAGCGTTCGAAATAGGATTGTGGCAGCGGGAAAGTTATTCCGGTCGAACTCCTGGTAACCAGACGAACCTCGCTGCCGACCTCACTCACTCCCTCCAACGCGGTTACCACCGACCGCAACGTCGTGAACAGGAACAAGGCCACCATTACGCTGAGCACCGTCAGTATGGTGCGCAATTTGTTGCGCCACAGGTTGACCCAAATCAGGCGTATGAACTTCATCGTGACAGCACCCCCTTATCGAGATGCATCACGGCGTGCGCCTTTTCAGCTGCATGCGCATCGTGTGTCACCATCAGGATTGTCTTGTTGAGTTCCTCGTTCAGTCGCTTGAGTAGCTCAAGGATCTCTTCGGCCGACTTGGCATCCAGATCACCGGTGGGCTCGTCCGCAAGGATGATCGTGGGATCGCTGACGATTGCACGCGCAATACCCGCGCGCTGCTCCTGACCGCCCGACAGCTGTCGGGGATAGTGATCGGAACGGTCGCTCAATCTCACAATGTCGAGAGCCATCTTCACATGATCGTGCCGTTCGCTACTTGAGAGCGAAGTGAGCAGAAGGGGCAACTCCACGTTCTGAGCCGCGGTGAGCACCGGGAGTAGATTGTAGAACTGGAACACAAATCCGATGTGTTGCGCGCGCCAAGCAGCCAATTGCCTGCGCTTCATGCCAGTTACGTTGGCACCACCCACCGAGATCTGACCAGACGTGGGCTGGTCCAGACCAGCCAGGAGATGAAGCAAGGTGCTCTTACCGCTACCAGACGGCCCCATCAGAGAAAGGAACTCGCCCGGCTCCATCTCCAAGTTGACACCGTCAAATACCGGAATCTGTTGCGAGTCGCGGTAGAAGACTTTCGTCAGATCTTTGATTTCAACGAGCGCCATATGTGTCATCTCCTCCTGATTATTGAACCACCACGCGCACCGCGGCGCCGTCCTCCAGAACTGCTGGTCCTGCGATCACTACCTGCTCACCGCCGCTCAATCCAGACCGTATCTCCCGACGTCCCCCCGAGACCGGACCGGCCGTTACCACCGTCCGGAAGACTCGTCCCTCCCGCACGACCCACACAACAGGTTGGCCTTGCTCATCACGTACGGCCGAAGAGGGCACGAAGACACGCGACGCCTCGGGCTCAGCGGCAACCGCATCAGGTGCCTGCATGAAATCAACGCGCGTACCCATCTCGGGTAGGATCCTGGGATCCCTATCCAGAATGCTGATCTTGACCAAAACCGTCGCTCGCTGCCGATCCGCGGTGGGGACTATCTGGCGCACCTCACCTCGTTGCGCAATGTAGGCTTCGTTGACATCGACTTCGACCTCCAGGGTCTCGAGATCCGCCATGGTGACGACGGCACCACGAGTCAGACCTCCACCGGTCGCAACCGGAGCGACGACCTCACCAACCTCCGCGTCCTTACGCAGCACCGTGCCGTCAAACGGAGCGCGGATGTAGGTGTTCTCCAAGTTGGCCTGTGCCACACCCACCGCTGCCAGAGACGCCCTCACCTGCGCTGCCTGCGCGGCAACACGAGCCTCCGCGGCGTCCAACCGGGCCGACACATCCTCTACCTCCTGTTCCGAGATCAGGCTGTCGCTCAGCAGATCCCGCGCACGACGTACGTCCCGTATCAACTGATCGCGCTGAGCGACAGCCTCCTGCAACACCGCTTCCGCCCTCATCACCTCAGCCTCAGTCTGTGCCACCACGGCTTTGTAGTCAGCGTTCTCCAGGCTGGCGATCGTATCACCCTGGGTGACCACCGACCCCTCCTCGACGCCGAGATACACCAGTCGCCCCGATATCCGCGAAGCGACTGAGGCCTTGGTGCGCGCCACAACATAGCCGTTTGCGGTTATTCCCAGCGAACTCCCTGACTGACCGCCGACCACCTGGGCCAGCCCGACGGTGACCTGGACACCCCCCGTACCTCGCACTACAACCAGCACGACCACGACAAACACAACTGCAAACCCCGCAATCCATGCGGCCGTCCTGAGTGCCCGTCGTGCCGACGGCGACGGCTCGTCACGGCGAATCTTCAGTTTGGATAGATCATGAGTTGGATCGGTCATGACATGTCCAGATACGGTTTGCTGGGACGCTGATTCTACGTCCGGTCGCTCATGAGAGCAATTGCTTGCTTAATATCTACCAGTAATGTATCTTAAAGATACAATAGTTCAAGTCGAGATGCCATGGCAAGGCAAAGTCGCACCCGTTATACGGTTCTGGGTGTGCTCACACTCGGTCCCAAGTCTGGTTACGACATCAAGAAGTTCATCGAGCGCTCTGTTGGCAATTTCTGGCGTGAGAGCTACGGGCAGATATACCCCACGCTGAAACAACTAGACGCCGATGGCCTGGTGAGCCACAAAGTCGAGGACCGACAGGGACGCCCGGATCGAATCGTCTATCGCATAACGGGCAAAGGGCGTCAGGAGTTGCGTGACTGGCTGGTTCAGCCAGTCGAGATCGAGATCCCACGACACGAGCTACTACTGAAGCTGTTCTTTGGGACTCAGGTACCGGTAGAAGCCAACCTGGAGCACGTTGCCCAATACCACAAAGAAGTCGAGACTTGGATAAGCCAACTAGCCGAGGGTGCCCAGCTGTTGCGAGAGAAGTACGGCGATACCGATGAAGGGGTCTACTGGCTGCTGACCATTCGTCAGGGGATACTGGTCGGGGAGGCACTCAGGCAATGGTGTGAGGAAGCGACGACCGAACTGGAGAGAATGCAGCGGCGGCAGCGCAGCGAGAAGCACAGCAGTGAGCGGTGAGGGGAGGCGGTTTC
>JBDGXD010000090.1:0-13093 GCA_039584755.1 Gemmatimonadota bacterium | reverse complement strand
ACACTAGAACTCGAACTGCTCCATTTTTCGCAAACCGATCCTGAGCGGTAGGATGACGGCCAACGTGCAAATTGCCGCGACCGCTGCGAACGCTCCGATCATCCATGCGCTCACATGCACTGGTTCACCCTGGAATGCGGCACGCAAGTAGCTGGAGACGGGAATGGCCTCGATTACGATCACGACTCCCAACAGGGCAATGGTCGTCATCATGAATACCAATCCCCCATATGATGTGGGAATCTGTGCGGCGTTCTCTGTTTCGAACTGAGGGTAAAGAGCGCCGAACCCTAGAGCGAGTGCACTGATTGCGAGCGTCAGCAGGATGATCGTCCCGATTCCAACGACCATCATGAAGGGTGTGACCTTTAACAACAGATTGGTCATCACCGTAATCGCCAGTGCGAGAACGAGTAGGGGGATTGTGCCGATCCAGTACTTGGACCAGAGCAAAGTCTTGAGGTCCAGCGGACTGGAGCGCAGCAGCCACATCTGCCTGCCTTCGAGCGAAATCGACGGGAAGATGAAGCGGGCTGCGATGGATGCCAGCACAAAGCCGGCGAGTCCGAGATTGAGAAAGGAGATCACGGTTACCATGAAGAAGGGGACCCGCTCTCCCGAGAAGAGTGGCAGCGCTCTGATGTTGAAAAGATAGATGACAACCAGCACCGCGAGCAGAATCAACTGGCTCCACTGAGTGGTATCTCTGAAGAACAACTTGAGATCTTTGACCACGAACTCGCGCTTCGCCACGGACAGCGGATGAAACAGCGGATCGAAGATGACGCGCCAGATCCATCCTTTGACAAACCGCTCCGCCCCCTCCTGGGCTCTCGTGTAACCTCTGGCATATGACATCTGGTGCAACAGCGCACCTAATACCACAAGAGCTGCAGCCGTGCTCCATAGCAACACCAAGGGCAATGTGTCAAACGGACCGACGAGAAATCCCATGATGCCCTCTGTTGCCCACTCGCTCGGCAGGAACGGAGAGGTGGGTGTCCGCAACAGTGTGATGAAGTCCAGCAGGTTGGTGAATCCTTCGGGACGTGCTAGCTGTTCGGGCCGCACCAACCGGAACAACAGCACCAATACACCGGCCGCGCCGATTGCGATGACTGACAAGAGATCTCGAGTTCTTCGTGCTGGAAAGACGTTGACGAGAATGAGGGTGAGTGCGGTACCCAAGACTGCCGGAATGACGAGCATTGGGAAAAAGACTACTGCAACGTAGAACGGAAACAGCAGCCCGCCGCCGTAGATGAAACCGTAGGCCGCGAAGATCGGGACGGACATCAGGGCAACCATCCAGGAGCTGTGGATCAACGTTTCCCCGAGTTTGCCGAGATACAGGTGCAGCCAATCTACTGGAGCCGAAACAAGTAGGTCGAGGTCCTTTGCCAAGAAGAATGACGACAGAGCTGTTATCACGTTCGACAACAGGAGTATCGAGAGAAACGCCAGCAGCACTAGGCTGAGCAGCTTGCCGGCTAGCAGGGGACCGATTTCCTCCACACCCCTGAAGTACCGCAGCACCCGATAGACGACGCCGAACACCCCGAGCCAGAAGATCATTCCGACTCCCCCGATCAAGAGAGCGCGACCACCCCGGGTACTTCGTTCCTGGCGAATGCGGGCACGTGCACTACGCCACTTGGGCGATGCTATGAGAGAGAGTGGACCGATCAATCTTCCAGCACCGCAGCCAGTTCCTTAACGGCAGCCCCGCCTGTCAGCTTGAGGAATAGTTCCTCCAGTGACACGTCGCCAGCCGCAGTCTGGCTTCTCAGTTCGTCCATCGAACCACACGCTACAATGTTCCCCTCTTGAATAATCGCAATGCGATCGCACATGGCCTCGGCCACTTCCATGGTGTGGGTGCTCATCAAGACCGTCCCTCCACGCTCCACGAAGCTCCCGAAGATGTCTTTTAAGAGACGGGCACCTTTGGGATCGAGCCCCACCATTGGCTCGTCGACCACAATGCACTCGGGGCGGTGAATTAGCGCACTGGAGATGATGAGCTTCTGCCTCATCCCGTGGCTGTACGACTCCACCAACTCGTCCTTCCAATGTGACAGCTCGAACACCGTCAACAGCTCGTCGATCCGCTGCTCCACCTTTTCGCCATCATGACCGAACAGCCCGGCGACGAACCTGAGAAACTCAGCCCCAGTGAGCTTCTCATATATGAATGGCCGATCCGGGATGAAGCCCAGTCTCGCTTTGGCTGCCATCGGGCTGTCAATGAGATCATCGCCACCGATCCAAACTCGGCCTTCGGTTGGCTGGAGGATTCCGGCAATCATCCGCAGGGTAGTGGTCTTGCCGGCGCCGTTGGGCCCCAGGAAACCAAACAGCTCCCCCCGTGGAACGTGGAGTTCGATGTTGTTGACGGCAACGAACTTGCCGTACCTCTTCGTGAGATTTTCTAGTCGGATCATTGCCTAGTTGTCCGGCTGCAGTACTTCGAGACGAAGTAGCCCGATCAATTTCACGAGCTCAACCTGCTGCGCGAGTCCTCCAATAGTGAACCTCAGGTGAGCGGCGTCGGCTGGTAACTGTCCCAGAGTCGGATCCACTGCTACCCAGCCATTGAGGTAAACCTCGGGCCATGCGTGATAGTAGAAGTTTCCGTCAACGTACACCAAACCGGCTACCGTGCGGGCTGGGATTCCGGCGGCGCGGGCGAGAGCCACAAAAAGGACCGTGTGCTCATTACAGTCGCCACGCCGGGTTGCCAACACCTCTACTGCGCTCGGTACGCTGACCGTGATGCTTTTCTCGATGTTCTCGAACACCCAGTCGTTCAGTAACTGCACCTTGCGTGCATCATCTCTCCGCCGGCCGACGATTTGACGTGCCTGTGCTTCAATGCGTGGGTCACGACTTTGAATCAGGAGATCGGGTTGTAGGTACCTACCGACTTCTCTCACACGTTCGGGCGTGTGACGTTCGGGGTCGGGGGCGAGTGCTTCATCGCCCTCCCGTTGGATCACCAAAGTGTCACCTCGGAGCAGCTGCCGCCCACCGGTTAGATCGAAGTCGGTGAGATCGACGCCAGCCAGGCGCACGCGCAGCTCCACGATATCTCGCGTGTCGAGCACCACGTTTGATGCAATGGCCGTTTGGCGGATGATGTCGCCGCCCAGGCCCATCTCTATTTCCGTCGCGGTTAGATCACGTGCTCTGAAGTTCTCGAACGCGATCTCGAATGCAGTCCGCTCCATGCTGAAACCCACCGGAGAGGTGGCCTGAATGACCTGACCGAGTTCATCTATCCAGGCCTCTACGGTCAAACCGCCCATGTCTTGGCTGATCTGCCAAGCTCGTAGCGTATCCCACCGTGCAGCTACCCACAGTTCCGTGGACTGGTCATACTCAGCTGAATCCGGTACCACCAGCGTGGACTCAGCCATGATCGTAACAGCGACGTCGCGTTCCTTGAGCAACAGGGGATCGAACAGTCGTATGACATAGGTCTCCCCTAACTGGGGTTCGGTTCCAAAGACCAAGTGGAGTGGTAGCAGGACCGGTAAGACCACCTCGCCATCGAGTTTCACGTCAAAGGTTTGGCGATTATCGGCGCTTTCAACCGAAACCGTCAGCAATGAGTCACCTGATACCGTGCCCTCCGTCCCAAACCGCACTCCATCTCCCCTGAGAAATGCACGAAAACTCTGCAGCCTCAGGGTTCGGCTGAGTGTCGCTTCCGTCCGGGCCTCGATTCGCTGGCTGACTCCGAGCGCCGGGATTTCCAACAACATCAGATCTTCGACCCGAATCGATTCTGGTAAAGTGTCTACCTGGTTGGATGCCACTCCGATTTGTTGCCCGCCCAACTGCAGAGAGAAATAAGTCGCGCCAGGTGGAATCCTCAGAGCAGCATCAGCCAACAGCGCTGAGTGTGGCCTCAGGTAGTTGCGTTGGACCAACCAGCCTATTGCTGTAACCCATACAAGCAGGATCGCGATGGCTGCAGTGCGACGGTTCACTGAGGCAGTCTCCTCAAGTAGGCGTCGAAAACCGCTTTGTCATCATCACTGTCCACAACGATACACACCTCTTGCGGAAAGGTGGCAGTTGCCATGCCCGGTCCCAGGACTTCGACCATGATGCGCGCGGCGTCGTCCAACTCGAGATTGCCTGCCCCCGTGCCCATTGGTGGCACCGCGATCCTGCGCAACTGCCAATCGCCGGCCCGCTGAAGCGCGCTGATTAGCGCCTGTCTCACCTGTCCTGAGGTCACCGGCTCGTTGGCACTGCAAATGACGGCATGGATCACCAAGTCGGCAGCGAGGCCACCGGCGTCGGTTACCACGGCAGACCCGACCGCCAACTCATGCTGCACCGTCAATTGATCCCAAAAGGTCGGCCCGCCGACCTGTTCTAGTCGTTTCAGGGATGGAGATAGGGGGTCCAGAGTTGAGGTAGTGGGTCGGATCACCGCGTCCGTTGTCACGAACGCGAGGTCGTCCACCACCACCAGTATCACCGCCCGGCCGCCTCCCGGGACCGGCGATACATTTGCGCGGCATCGTCCGGCCGATTCAGGCGATCCAGAATGATGCCGAGACCATAAAGATACTCTGGCTTGGTGGGTTGCAGCTCGGTGGCGCGCTGATACGACTGCAGTGCACCCTGCAGGTCATCAACGTGATTCAGTGCCTCTCCTAGATAGAAGTAGGCTGCGGCTCGGCCAGCGTCGAGTTCCACGGCACGGCGCAAGTACGGGACGGCCTCGGCCCACAACCCCCTTCTGACCGAAACGATACCGAGATTGAAATGGCCTTCCGCGCTGGCCGGGTCCAGCCGTACTGCCTCACGGAGATCACCTTCCGCCTCGATGTAGCGAGTGAGTGATCCCAGAATCGCACCGCGATTCACCAGAACCTGTACATTGGCCGGCTCATCACTAACGCAGCGATCCAGGGCTTCGAGGGCACCTTCATGGTCCCCCTCCTGGTCGAGCAACAGCGCCAAGTTGTTCCTAGCCTTCACGTTCTTCTGATTGAGCTTCAGTAGCTCCGAATAGATGCCGACGGCCCGCATGGGTTCACCCCGATCCAGGGCCTCAGTTGCCGCTCGATCGAGCAACTCCTCCGTCGCTGGCTCCTGGCGCCCTGCTGCTGGCTCTGGTCTGTCGCTGATCTCCAGCAGTAATGCGTCGGGGTCGATGAGTGACGTGTCGCCTTCCGTTTCGTTGGCCGCGACTCCTGTTTCCATTTCCGTGTCATCGGTCAGCTGGAACGGCAACTCCATACCCTGCGAATCGGGTGCGGCGGTCAGCGGAGTCCCTAGTCCGCCGCCAACAGAGTCAGCTTGTTCCCTGGCTGCCTGGGCTGCCAGTTCGGCGGTACGCCTCCTACGCATCTGTCGTCGCCGGCCTCTATCTCGGTTCCTCACTCCGGTAGCTCCCCTGTCTGCTCCACCACCCACTCCAGGTATGCTGGAAGACCGGCGTCCACTGGCAGAGCCAGCAGCTCCGGCGTGTCGTACGGGTGAAGCCTCTCAATCGTGGATCGCAGCTCCTGCCAGCGATCGCCCTGCGTCTTCAGGATCACCAACGCCTCCGGCGTTTCTTCGAGTTTCCCCTTCCACTCATAGATGGAGCATGCATTGTTCAGAACCGTCCCACAGGCGACCAATCGATCGGTTACAAGGCGTCTCACTAACGATTTCGCATCCTCTGCGGTAGCGAAGGTCGTGAGAACGACGACATGTGAGACGTTATTGCCATTGCTCATCCGAAACTGTAACGCCGGTCACGGGGAGGGAGAAACTACGCCCTGCTACCACCGATGGCAAGCACGCTTCCGGCCGGCTGGAGCGAACCGTTGACCAGGCCTCTCGTGCCAGCCTACGTTCAAAGGCTTATGGGACAGAACAACCTGTTGGTCCGGGGTGCCAGAGTTCACAACCTGAAGGATGTGGACGTCGATATCCCCCGTAATCGGCTCACCGTTATCACCGGATTGTCCGGGTCCGGGAAGTCGTCGCTCGCCTTTGATACGATCTATGCGGAGGGACAACGGCGATATGTGGAGTCGCTGTCTGCGTACGCGCGGCAGTTCCTCGGACTCATGGAAAAGCCGGATGTGGACGTCATTGAGGGTCTGTCACCCGCGATCTCCATCGAGCAGAAGACCGCAGGACACAATCCCCGTTCGACTGTGGGGACAGTAACGGAGATCTACGACTACCTGCGACTGCTGTGGTCGCGAGTGGGGGTGCCCCACTGTCCCAATGATGGCGCGCCCATCGAGAAGCAGAGTGCCACTCAGATGGTGGATTCTATCCTGGGCTGGCGATCAGGTACCAAGATCGAGGTCATCGCGCCGTTGGTTCGAGGGCGGAAGGGGGAGTTCAAGGACCTGTTTGAGGGTGCCCGCCGACAAGGGTTTGTGAGGGTCTTGGTGGACGGTGAGGTCTACGACTTGTCGGATCCGCCCAAGTTGAACCGCCGCGTGAACCACGATATCGGTCTCGTCGTCGATCGGTTGGTGGTCCGGTCTCGGGACCGCCGCCGATTGCACGACTCAGTGGAGACGGCGCTCCGTGCGTCCGAAGGCCTGGTCAAGGTGATCAAGCATGGGCGCTCACCCAAGCCGGTGCTCTTCGCCGAGCGCTTCTCGTGCCCCGAGTGCGGTTACTCGCTCGCCGAGCTCGAGCCACGCCAGTTCTCGTTCAACTCACCCTACGGTGCTTGTCCTGCCTGCGGTGGATTGGGCACCCAGCGGGTAGTGAGTGAGGCGCTTGTCCTGGGTGATCCAAGGATCTCCATTTTGGAGGGTGTGGTTCTGCCGTGGGGAGAACCGAAAGGGTACCTGCGCAACAGTGTCCTGCCAATGCTAGCGAAGGTGCTGGATTTCGATCTGTCCAAACCGTGGGGGAAACTCCCGGCTCGCGCGCGCAAGGCACTCCTTCATGGCCTCGATGGTGAGGTCCTGAAATTCCGCTACGAGTCCCCAAAGTTCAAAGGCAAGTACGAAGCTCCGTGGGAGGGAATCCTCAAGAACGTTGAGCGGCGGTACCGTGACACCAGCTCCGATGCGGTGCGCGGACAGCTCCTTGAGTTCATGACACAGCTGCCTTGCACCACCTGCGGAGGGCACCGTCTCAAGGCCGAGAGCCTCAGTGTGTTGGTACATGGCAGATCCATTGGAGAAGTAGTGGGTGAATCCATCTCCGGAGCGCTCGATTTCGTCACGAGCATCCCGTTGCGGGAGCGCGGCAAGAAAGGGGTCGACCCGGAGATTGCCGGCCCAGTAATCAAGGAAGTGACCGATCGCTTGACGTTCTTGTGCGACGTAGGATTGGAGTACCTCACGCTGGGGAGAGCCGCCGCGTCACTGTCGGGTGGTGAAGCGCAGCGGATCAGACTGGCAACGCAGGTAGGGAGTCGCTTGGTGGGGGTGCTGTACGTACTTGACGAACCTTCGGTCGGGCTGCATCCGCGTGACAACACGCGGTTGCTCGAGACCCTGGACGGTTTGCGAGACCTGGGTAATACGGTGCTGGTTGTTGAACACGACGAGGACACGATTCGTTCTGCGGATCACGTCATCGATCTGGGGCCACGCGCCGGACGGGACGGCGGCAGAGTCATCGTCCAAGGCACAGTCGATGCCGTAGTCGATCACCCGACCTCTTTGACTGGCAAGTATCTACGTGGTGACTTGCGGATCGCTGTACCGTCACGGCGCCGGTCAGCTGAGGCCGGAAGAGTGATCGAGATCGTCGGGGCGCGGCAACACAACCTGAAGGCAATCGACGTCAAGTTCCCGGTGGGAACTTTTGCTGCTGTTACCGGCGTCTCCGGTTCGGGGAAGTCGACGCTCGTGACGGACATCCTCTACTACGCTTTGGCACGCAAGTTCTACAACAGCAAGGTGATAGCTGGCCAGCACGATCGAATCAACGGGCTGCAGTACATCGACAAGGTCCTCGACATCGATCAGAGCCCGATCGGGCGCACACCGAGATCGAACCCGGCCACCTACACCGGTCTGTTCACGCCGATCCGAGAACTCTTCTCGCAGCTTGCGGAGTCGAAGATCCGTGGCTATGGACCCGGTAGATTCTCGTTCAACGTGAAGGGGGGAAGGTGCGAACCGTGCCAGGGGGATGGCCTGGTGAAGATAGAGATGCACTTCCTACCGGACGTTTATGTGCCTTGCGATGTCTGCAAGGGACGGCGGTACAATCGCGAGACGCTGGAGGTTCGGTACAGGGGGCGCTCCATCGCCGACGTGTTAGACATGACTGTGGCGGATGCCCTCGAGTTCTTCGAGCATCAGCCCAAGATTCACCGCCGCCTCGAACTACTGAACGATGTTGGACTCGGCTACATCCACCTCGGGCAGAGTGCGACCACTCTGTCGGGAGGTGAGGCCCAGCGTGTCAAACTCGCGACAGAACTGAGCAAGCGCGATACAGGGCGCACCCTTTACATCCTGGATGAGCCCACCACGGGGCTGCACTTCGAAGACGTGAGAATGTTGCTCGATGTGCTGCACCGGCTGGTCGACAAGGGCAACACCGTGATCGTGATCGAACACAACATGGAAGTCGTGAAGACCGCCGACTGGATTGTCGATCTTGGGCCTGAGGGTGGCGACGCCGGTGGTTTCGTGGTTGCCGAAGGAACGCCTGAAACCATCGCAGGCGCGGCTGCATCATATACTGGGGGGTTTCTCAAGCGGGCTTTACGCACTTGAGCGGTGAAGTTGCGGCTTTACTAGGGTGTTGCACAGTGACACTATTTGAAACGTTCCTCGTACTGCATACCAGAGGTGCCGGGCTGACGTTCTGAGAGAAAGGATAAACGTAATGGGCGAGATCATTCCGATCGCTCCCTTCCTAGTTCCCATGACGCTCTTCGTTTCCGTGGCGGCTGTCTTCATTCTCAGAGGGCCGTTGGGTAAGGCGCTGGGCGAAAGGATCGCCGGGCGGAGTCTCGAGGCACCGAACTCGCAGGAGACCGAGGCGCTGCACGCAGAAGTCGATGAACTTCGGTTCCACCTGACCGAAGTAGAGGAGCGCCTCGACTTCGCGGAACGGTTGATCGCCCAAGGCAGGCCCGATGGAGCCTTGCCCCCCAAGGAGGGGTAGTGGAACACGTCCTGATTCCAATAGCTGGAATGGCAACAACCGTAGTCCTGCTGCTTCCGGTAGTGCTGGCGGGGGTGCGGCATTTCGAACGCAAGGCCCGAGCGGGCTCCAACGAACGGGAGCTCGAGGCCTTGCGCGAGGACTTTCGCGTCCTCCAAGATCGATTGGATGCTGTTGACCAGGGCAGTGACAGGATCGCGGAGCTCGAGGAACGGCTGGACTTTGCCGAACGCATGCTGGCGCGACAGCGCGAGGCCCCACAGTTGAGGGGCGATTCATGAACCAACGCAATGAAGCGGGTTGGGATGCCTGAGCTCGGACTGCTGCAGGTTGGCGTGCCGGACTGGATCTGGTTTCAGAACGTCGTCATTCCGGTCCTCGGAATGGGACTCGGAGCCTTAGCCATGTTTGGGGTCTACCGGACGATCAACCGCGCTCTCGACCGGCGCCACGAGCGTCTGTTGGCCACGGACAGGGGCGGTGCGTCCCCCGAGTTGGAAGAAATGAGAACCCGTCTTGAGGCGCTCGAGGATGCGGCGTACAGGGTGACAGACCTCGAGGAGCGGTTGGATTTTGCGGAGAGGCTGCTGACAAGGGCGCAAGACCCATCTAGCTCTCCACAGGGCGACTGAAGCGATGGAAGACATCGTAGCCATCGTATTTCTATTTGGGGGTGGAACCCTGTTGGCCCTGAGTCTCTCACCCATTGGGCGCGCCATCGCCGACCGCATAAAAGGTACGGCACCAGGCTCGCCTGGAGAGGTGGTGCGCCAGATCGAGGAAACCCAGGTTCACGTGCTGGACGAGCTGGACGCGCTGCGTCAAGAGGTAGCCGACGTGCAGGAAAGGCTCGATTTCACCGAACGCCTTTTGGCGCGGCAGCGAGAGCCCGGGAGGTTGGGCGATGGGGGCTAGCGGTGGAGCGTTCAAACATGAAACATTGGGGGTATCGCTAGCGTAAAGGGAGGTGACTGGGTATTCTCGTCGCCAGCTTTGCTGCGCGCCGCAGTGGCGGAAGTTGCCCAGAAAGTGGATCTTAAACAGGAGGGGTATTCTGGGCACGCTGTTCTTGGCCGTAGCGCTCGTCATCTGTGCTCGCTGGTTCTTCCGTTCCGAGCTATCGGATGCCGTCGCGGAATCGGTGCGGCGCAAGCATCGGGGAGAGGTCGAGCCGGAGACTGTGGAGCGTATTGAGCAGTTGGCGGAGCGGATGGATGAGGAACTGGTCCATCTTCGCGGCGAGATCACAGAGCTGAGTGAGCGGCTTGACTTCACAGAGCGTGTTCTCGTGGAGGTGCGGCATCGGGCGGAGCTGCCCGAACCCAAGGCATGACTTCGTTTGGTCATCTTTTGGTGGAAACATCGAATAGTATGAATGGCGGCTGTGTTGCCGAGTTGACACAACCGCTGCATAGGGAGGTTTGACGCTGTTATGGGAATCTTCCAGCGCATATCGACGCTGCTCAAGTCGAATATCAACGACCTGATCTCTCGTGCAGAGAACCCCGAAAAGGTTCTAAATCAGGCAATCGACGACATGCGGTCCCAGCTCTCGAAGGCCAAGCAAGAAGTGGCTGGAGCCATTGCCGACGAGAAGAAGCTGCACGCACAGGTCGAAAAGGAAAAGAAGCAGGCCGAAGAGTGGGAACAGCGAGCCATGTTGGCCGTGCAGGAAGGCCGTGACGATTTAGCCAAGCAGGCACTCCTGCGGCACAGCGAGCACTTGCAGCACGGTCAGGCGCTGCACGAGACCTGGGTGCGTCACAAGACCGAGACTGAGCACCTCAAGGGGTCGCTCCGTCAGCTGAACGACAAGATCGAAGAGGCGAAGCGCAAGCGGAACATTCTGGTCGCTCGTCAAAAACGAGCCGAAGCCCAGGGGCGCATCCAAGAGACGATGAGTTCGATGTCGGACAAGAGCGCCTTCGAGAGTTTCGAGCGAATGACCGAGAAGATCGAGGAATCCGAGCGGAAAGCGCTTGCAGCTGCCGAACTTTCCGAAGATCTGTCGGGAGACCTGCTGCAGCAGGAATTTGAAGCCCTCGAGTACCACGGGAATGCGGATCAGCAGTTGTTGGAGTTGAAGAAGAAGATGGGGGTGTTAGCGCCCGGTGAGAGTGATCGGCCACAGCTCGGTTCGGGCGAAGACGAAGACGTCGCGGACGCTGAAGTGGTTGGTGAGATTCCGGATGAGGAAGCTCCTGCCGAAGAAGGTGAAAAGCACTAGTAGTGTGCATCTGACCGACCAGATCTGACCCCGTGTGATAGCTCAAGGCCCGCCTGACCCACCGGCGGGCCTTGAGCTTTTCCTGTTGCAGCATCCTCCACGTTACGACCGGCCTTTGACACCCTACTTGTGCCGCAAAGAAATGCACCCCACCGCGAGGCTTTGGTGACGTGACAGCAATTCGGAGGTGATAGACTGGGCTCGCGCCGTCAGAGACTGGCCGCCTGGTCGGCCACCAACCCATGCAAGAGCGTGGAGGAGGTATTTCATGAGACGGCTGCTGGCAATTGCGTTGATCACCGGATTCATCGGGTTGCTACCCCAACCCCAGCCGGTCGACGCACAGGGGAGGGAAGACGGGAAACTGAAGAAGTGTCTCCAAGAGGCTGTAGAGGAATGCGACAACGACTTCGAGCCGGACGACGAGAGAATGGTGGCCATACGTGGATGGTGCTACATGATTCGCGGAGCGATCTGCTATGTGACTTGAACGCGAGCACGATATTCAATCGACTGGCCGATCAGGCGCTGGCGGGGAGCTACCTGCTCCCGGCCAGCCAGGCTCGATGAGTAGTCTCATGCTGGCCTTCAAGGCAGAGGTGGTGATAGGCGTCCTGTTGGTCGTTCGCCATCGCACTCCTCGACTTGCTGCTCTCTTGGTGTTGGTGGTCGTGACGTCGACATTGGCTGCTGGGAGAGAAGTGACAGCCCCCCACTCTGTCTGGCTGAGTCTCGTCGTTACTGGTTTGCTAGGTGCAGTTGCTGCCTCACGCCTTCTTGCCCCCGGGGCCAACCTGGCGGCAGGCTACCGGGTCGCGTCACCCTGGTGGTTGGTTCCCTCAGGTCGTCTGGCCGGTGGACTCCTGGCCCTCCTTCCCGTGGTGACCGGTGTGGCTCTGCTGCTCGGCGCGGTGGGGCTTACGACTCAAGGGTCCGTCAGGCTCAGTGCAGTAATCATCTGCTATGCGGCTACGAGCTCATCGTTGGTCCTGGCACTGACTCCAGTTATCGGGGCGTCCGCCGCAGCTGCGATCGGGTTTCTTCTTGCGTGGTTTGGGACAGTGCCACCCTCGGCCGTGGCGCTGGCCGTGGAACGGTGGTCGCTGATAAGAGGCCCCTTGGTACTCTCTTGGAACACACTACCTCTCGGCTGGAGAGCAATTCGTTGGTTCGAGGCAGGCAACGCGCTCGACTGTGGGTTGTTCGTCTGCTGGTTGCTGGCCGGAATCACAGTATCGGCTTGGTCCCTGTCGTCAAGCTACCGCTTGCGGGATCGACTCCCGGGGGCTGACCTGTGATCGCGGTTGAGCTGGACGGAGCATCCCGCAGTTTCGGCTCCGGCCAGTACCGGCGGCCAGCACTGCATCCCTGCAGCTTACAGCTCCGCGGCGGTGAGATTGTCGGCCTAGTCGGGCCGAACGGTGCCGGCAAGACCACCATGCTGCGTCTGGTTGCCGGTGAGCTTTCATTGACTTCGGGCTGCCTGCTTGTTGCTGGTCAGCGTTCGGGGTCGCGAGCGGCACGCCGGGCGGTTGGGTTTGCAGCTGATCCACCGGTAGTGCCGCCTGAGCTGACTGGGATCGAGTGGCTCGACTACTTGGCAAGCCATCGCGCAGCCAACTCCGAGCAGCGAACCGCGTTGCTGCAGTGGGCTGTTGAACTTGCGGATCTCGAATCGTTCGTGGGACGCCGTGTGTCAGAGTACTCCAGGGGCATGGTACAGCGGTTGGGTTTGGCTGCCGCCGCAGTGAG
>JBDGXD010000089.1:0-13935 GCA_039584755.1 Gemmatimonadota bacterium | reverse complement strand
TCGACCCGCGTACTCGCAACGTTCCCCGGAGACGAATACGTACTGAGATATAGACTACCCGACACATATTCTCGCCACGAACTCTTCCTCGAGTCGCGGGGCTACTACCTGGAGTGGATGAGGGACGAGTGGATTGCAGAGGAAAACCCGCTAAGGGCTGCCGCCCTGTTTCTCGACCCCGCCCGGACTCTGCGAGAGCTCGCACCAGAGTTCAAGCGTCTCGAGCCTGCCATGGAAACCGCATTCTGGAACAGCAAGTATGTTCGCCCATGACGTTCGCCTTGTCTACCTCAGCCTGCTAGCTGCAGGCTGCGCCGGCACTCCGGGGCCGTCCGGTTACCTGCAACCTGCCCAGGTGGCACAGCACGAGGCCTACGGTGCCTGGATCGACGTGGACTTCAGGGACGACCGGGCTGAACTGGCAGGCGAGCTAGTAGCCATCGGACCCGACACGGTGTTCGTGCTAACCAGGAGCGGGTTGCATACGATCGCACGCGCGAGTATCAACGCTGCACGCCTCGGCACATACGACTCCGAGTGGGCAAACCTCGCCTATTGGGTCACCGGGGGCACGTTCATGACTGCGTCACACGGTGGCTACGCGATCATCACTGCCCCAATTTGGATAATCATTGGTTCAATCACCGCAGCGGCAGTTTCGAGAGAGCCAATTGAAGATGTGCGGGGCAACGATACGCTCCGCTGGCAAGAGGTCAGCAAGTTCGCGCGCTTCCCCCAGGGAATGCCTCGGGACATCGATCGCACCAAGCTGACATTGCCGCGGTCTGGCCGCTAGCAACCCACCCGCCCGAACTCGCATTCCTTGGGCGGCACTGCACCCAACAGATGCGTCACGAAGTAGTCCCAACGCCGCCGCATCATATGGGGCTCGCATGTACGGGAAGAACTGTGATGTTAGATGATGCGGCCGGAACGCCGACTCGGCAAGCATACGACCGGGAAGGAGAAGCGATTCATCGATCACCACTGAATTCGGCGGCGTGCCTACACTTCAGCTCTCTCAAGACTACCGCCTCAGCTGCTGCACCACACTAGTCTCCGCCACCTGTTCTGCCAGCCGGTCTATGAGCCCGGTCAGTTCGGCAGTCTTGCTGCGAACACTGGCAGTGAAGATCACACGGGCGAGTCCGTAGGAACTTCCGATGACCAGGCCGGCCAAACCAAGCACCACAGCGACGGGCGCTCCTACAGCACCAATCCCAACGCCAATAGCCACGCTCCCGCCACCGCCCCCGAGCCCACCCATGATCCCACCGAACAGTCCGCCTGCGAGTTCACCCACCCGCTCTTGAACCCGAATCCTGGTGCGGCCGGCCCGTGGTCTCACCGTCACACTCACCGTGCGGCCGCCCTGTTTCGCCCCTGTACGCCAGGTGAGCGAGCGGCTCAACGTATCGATCTCTCCGATGACACCCAGCGTATTCCTGATTTCCTCAACCAGCTCGGGGTATTCCGAATCCGGCACTTCTCCGTCCACAACACGTTGGAACTGCAGGACATGGGGCGCGCCGAGAAACGCGTTGCGGCGTGGAGTCTCGCTTGGCCGGTCGATGGTTCTGGCAGCCCGATCTACATAGTCCGGTGGTATCCCAACTTCGGCTGCAATCTGCTGCACTCCCCCTAGTGACAGCGCATCCGCTTGGGTTGGCACCCGCGATTGCAGATCGGCGGCTCGTCTGACCAACTCTTTTGCTTCAGTATATCGATACTGCTTCTTCTCACCGAACGATGCCTTGAGCATCACCGCGAAATCGGTCGGCGTTACATAACGATCTGCGGGACGCAGAGCCAGCGCCTTTACGAGCACCTGCTCCGCGGTTCCCGGTAGCCCATCCAACGCGGCGCGATGCCGTTCCGATCCGTCGACAAACCGACCGAGTCGTACAGCCTCCTCGGTAGGCCACATCTCGGGCGTTTCGCCGATCACCATCTCGTAGAACACACAGGCCAGGCTGTAGACATCGGTTCTTTCGTCCAGATCGGTGCGACCAACCGCCTGTTCCGGGCTCATGTATCCCGGCGTTCCCAGGGGAAACCCGGTGCGCGTCAAGTTCACCCCACCCGCCGTACTGATGGCTTTGGCGATCCCGAAATCAGCCACTACCGCATGACCCTCAGACAACAAAATGTTCTCAGGCTTGATGTCACGATGCACCACACCTTGGCGGTGCGCGTAGGTCAGTGCACTGGCGACTTGCTCAACCAGCTGAAGCGCCTGGGGCAGTCTCACGGTTTTCTCGCGATTGACGAGCGCACGCAGCGACTCCCCATCCACGTATGGCATGACATAGTGCAAGCAACCTTCGGTATCACACGAATCATGCAATGGAAGAATGTGGGGATGGGTAAGTCCTGCCGCGATCTCGATCTCCTGGAGAAAACGATCGCTACCCAAAGCCTCTGCCAGTTCAGGCCGGAGGACTTTTGCGGCGACCCTGCGATGATGCTTCAAGTCCTCCGCCAGGTACACGGTGGCCATGCCGCCGCGGCCAATGGGGCGGATCAGACGGTAGGTGTCGCCGATCGCTGCCTGTATCGTTTCCATAGTCGTTGGCATCGTAGCAAAAATAGGCAGATGGGTCGGGGAGAAGTAAGACCGACGCAACATCCTGGATACCGTTGCCCTCGCGCCTCCATGTCTCTTCCACCATCTTCTTCCTGTCACACTACCACAGATCAAGTCCTGACTCACTGCCAGGAGATCCCTATGAAGCCGCACTGCCGCGTTTTTGGAACAGTCCACCTGCTGCTCGCTTGCGCCGTTGCTCTCCCAGCCACAGCCCTGGGTCAACAGCTTCCGTCTCCCGAGAGTTTTTTCGGATTCCAGATGGGTGCCGATCGCAAGCTCGCCCGCTGGGACAAGATGGTGGAATACTATGACCTTCTCGGAGAACAAAGCCCCAGACTACAAGTTGTACACATGGGTCCGTCCACCCAGGGAAACCCGTTCCTGGCTCTGTTCATCTCCTCACCGGATAACTTGGCACGGTTGGACCAACTGAAGCAGATCAACACAACACTGACGGATCCGCGGGGGGTGCCGGAGGCTGAGATCGAGCGTGCGATTGCCGAAGGCAAGGCAGTGGTAGTCCAATCGATGGGTCTGCATTCGTCTGAAGTCGCGGCAAGCCAGATGGCAGTGGAAGTCACATACGACATGCTGACCCGTAACGACGACGAGATGCTGCGCATTCTCGATAACACCATCGCGATCATGATCCCGTGTCTCAACCCCGACGGTGAGATCATGATCACGGATTGGTACAATGAGTGGGTCGGGACAGAATACGAGGGCGTGAGTATGCCGTGGCTGTACCACCCCTACATTGGCCACGACAACAACCGCGACGCCTTCATGCAGAACACGATCGAGTCGTTCTATGGGGCAGAGATCATGTTCCGTGAGTGGGTGCCCCAGGCGTACGTAGACCACCATCAGATGGGTGGCTATGGTGCCCGCCTCTACGTACCACCCTACGCGGAGCCGATTCGCCCCGAAGCCGACCCGCTAACCTGGCGCGAGATGAGCTGGTATGGTGCGCATATCGCGTACAAAGAAGAGGAAGCCGGCATCTCGGGTGTCGTGAATGCGGCGATCTACTCCGGCTGGGGACACTTTGGATTTCACTGGATCACGCCATTCCACAACATCGCCGGTATGCTCACAGAGTCTGCCAGCGCGCGGTTGGCGACGCCTATGTTCCTGCATCCTGATCAACTGCAAGGCTCGCGGCGCGGCATGCCCGAGTACGAAGCGCAAACCACATTCCCCAATCCCTGGCCGGGTGGTTGGTGGCGGGTGCGTGACATCGTGGAGCAACAAGAGGTCGCAACGATTGCCGTACTGGACATCGCCGCACGCAACCGCGAAACCGTGCTGCGCAACTCCTATCTGAAAGCGACACGTCAGACCCAACGCGGGGCAGAGGGGAGTCCGGCAGCATTCGTGATTCCTACGGGCCAACACGATCCGCTGACGATGCAGAAGATGGTGAACAAGCTCCTGGGTCAGGGGATCGAGGTGCATCGCGCTTCAGGCGAGTTCACCCATGAGGGTCGCGTGTATGGTGCCGGTACCTACGTGGTATCGATGGCCCAGCCCAAGCGCGGTGTTATTCGCTGGCTGCTGGGACGCACCTTCTACCCAGACAATGACTATACCCGCAGTCGAGACGGAACTCCGATGCGCCCGTACGACATGTCGACCGACAACATCGCCGAGTACATGGGAGTACGGGTCGATCCAGTCGACACATGGGTGGAAGCTTTAATGGCGGTGGTTGCCGACACGATCGATCCCGCCGGCGAAGTTGCCAGGGGACAATTCGGATACGTCATCGACGGACGTCTCAACGACAGCTTCAAGGCCGCGAACATGCTGTGGGATGAGAACGTGGACCTACGCCGAGTAGTGGTGGCAGGCAACGGATTGCAGCCGGGCGACTTTGTCGTGGCTGGCTCTGTTTCAGATGCACTCGTGGCACGAGTCGCCGATGAAACCGGCATCGATTTCACTGCTCTCGGTTCTGACGCATCATCCATCAGCCGTCCGGCAACACGACCGCGGGTCGGGATGTACCAACGCTACCTCGGCGGCAATATGGACGAGGGATGGACTCGTCTTCTGCTCGAACGGTTCAAGTTCCCCTACTCGTCCATCTTTGACGAGGAACTCAGAGCGGCTAACCTCACCCGAAACTATGACGTGATCATACTGCCCGACGACAACGTAGGACGGATGACAGGTGAGTCACGGGGCGACGGTGGTGGCGGTAGTTACTTCGTAACGGGGCGCGATGCGTATCCACCGCAGTATCGTAGCGGATTTGGGCAACAAGGTGTCGATGCACTCGAGGAGTTCGTAGCGAGTGGCGGCACGATAGTCACATTCGCGGGAGCCGGCGATTTCGCGATCGAGAAGTTCGGCCTACCCGTGCGAAACGTAGTGGCAAACGTACCGACCACGGAGTTCTGGTCCCCAGGGTCCACACTCAAGATGCAGGTCGACAACACGAACCCGATCGCGTATGGCATGCCGGACGAGGCACTCGGTCTCTTTCTACAAGGGAATCATGCATACCAGGTAACACCCAGCGCCCGTAACGAAGAGATCGAGCGAATTGCGACCTTCGTCGATCGCGACATCATGCAGAGCGGTTGGTTGGTTGGCGAAGATCACATCGCCGAGAAAGCCGCCGTCGTCTCGGTAGGCTACGGTCAGGGAAAGGTCGTACTGATCGGATTCCGCGCACAGCATAGGTTACAAACGCATGGGACTTTCAAATTCGTGTTCAACGCGCTGGTCAGTGCCACCGGGGGTGATTCCTAACAAGACAAAGTACTACTATCGGCTGGCGGTCAAACCGCAGATCCAGCAGGGCGTCTCCGTACCGAACCTGACTGTTCGGAGCGTGAGGCGCCCTTTGGCGTTGGATCGTCCGCCTTCTTCACCGTCCTCGCGGCCCTCATCCGCCTCTATCCGCCTCCATCGGCGTCCATCAGCGGCCTGCTGCCACCTATGCCACTACCGCCTGTTTGAGCGCCTTCAGACCCGCGGCCTCCGCCTTGATGGCCGACTCCAAGATCCGTGTGGTAGCGACAATGCGATCCGGCGTGCGAGCTTTCTCCTCGTTGCTGCGTGGAGCCGGCTCACCAGCACCCATCTCCAGCCGATACCGGTCGTAGAACTCGAAGGCCTCTCCGTAACACCCGGCTGCCTTGCTCACTAACGTCCGCTTTTCGCCATTCAGTTCTTGGGCGGTACGGCGCAACCAGACCTCGCAACACCGCCTGGCCATTAGGCGCTCGAATGCGGCCCAACAGAACCACTCGCCTCTATCCGCGAAGTTCTTGGTTATATCAGATACATCGGCCAGGTAGCACTGCAGCGCTGCCATACCCTGCGGAGCACCCTTCCACGAGTGCGCAGAGCCCTTCGCTACCGCACGCTCCAACGCCGCGTGTCGAATCTCATCCTGCTGCCGGGCCTCACGCTGCTTGATGAAAGAATAAACCGCGTACGGGTTGAGCTTGTCGATATCAATCCAGCCAGGGAAAGCAGTGCCATCGAAGTAGAGCTGGCGCCGACCGGACTGTTCGCGATACGCCGTGATGAGACCACCATCCATATGCTCGCTCATGATGGGTGTGCGGGCTTCAACTCGATCCCTCACGAAGGACCACAGCTCATCCGGCTCTGCCGTGCGGGCCAATTCATAGTCGAATCCATACTGCAGCGGGAGAAAGGCGAACACCTCGAGAGGGCCATCTTCCTTGGGATTGCCCCGTACTGCCATGTACGCCGCAGGCAGATTGTCATAGCCGTACCCAAAGCTGAATGCCCAACCAGTTGCGGCGGCGAACTCCATGTAGTCGATGTCGATACCGGCATCATTCAACGCCGCGACTACACCAAGTGGGACTCCTGCACCGGCATACTCCGGGATTTCCTCCTTGCAGCGCGTGATTACAGCGTCGAGTGAGTTCGGGTTGGCGGCGGGGCGCGTTTGGACTTCCTCTCTGAGCTTGGCCCAACTGGTGAAACCGTAGTGCATCGCCACAAGCAGTTGAGTCTCGGCCAGCGTGATTTCAGCGCTGAGAATTTGTTCGTCTGTGGCAGTCGAGAATCGGTGGAGGCGCCGCAAGAAGGGACAGCACTGGGCCAGGCCCTTTCGTTGGGCAGCGAGTAGTTGCTTCGCTGACTTCTTGAGGTGTTCGATGCTGTGGTGGCGTGGGAGTGAGGCACCCATGACATACCTTCCTTTCCATCACGTCCGAGGCCTGCTTCCACGGATAGGAAAGAAAGTCGTGCTGATAGACACTCTCGAAGGTGGGTTCAACCCTTTCCGCAGGCTGGGGGCTGCCTTCGACCGCCTGCGACAATATTCGTCACCGGACAGCAGCAGTCAACCGAGACCCCTGTCCTTCTTCTCTCTTATCCCCCGCAACACCTTCTCCGCCGTTATGGGAAGGTCGTAGATCCGTACACCAGTCGCATCGGCTACCGCGTTTGCTATTGCACCCAACACGGGCAGCGTGGCTCCCTCACCGACCTCCTTCGCGCCGAAAGGGCCCTCAGGCTCATAGCTGTCGACTATCGAAGAGTGGATTGCAGGGGCATCCATCGATGTGGCCATCAGGTAGTTGTGCAAGTCGGCATTGAGAATCTTTCCCCCTGCGTCGAACACCTCATTCTCGAGCAGCGTCTCACTCATCCCCATCACTACGGCACCTTCGACTTGTCCTTCTACTGCCAACGGATTGACGGCCGTACCGCAGTCGTGTGCGTCCCAGAAGTTGAGGACCTTGACCTTGCCCGTTTCCATATCGACGGCGACTTCACAAACGGCAGCAGAAAAGGAGTATGCCGGAGATGTCCCGACGGCTGCTCCCTTGTAGGTGCCACCCAAGCCTTCGGGCGGAGAGTAGTGACCGCGTCCAATTAGCGGACCACCCTGGGAGAAGAAGGCGGCCGCAGCTCGAGCCCACGGGATCGACTTGTCAGGGTCGTCCTTCACAAACACTTCATTGGCCTTGGCATCCAGCTCGCTCCCGGGTACGTCCAGCATTTTTTCAGCGGTCTCGAGGATCTGTTGTTTCACCTCCTCACCGGCCATCTTGCAGGCGTTCCCACCCATTAGTGTGACACGACTAGAGTAGGCGCCAAATCCCAGCGGGGTCGTGTCGCTATCAGCCGACACCACGTCAATCCGGTCGAGCGTGATCCCCATGCCCTCGGCTGCCATCTGGGCAAGCACGGTGTCGGAGCCCTGCCCTATGTCCGCCTCACCGGTAAACAGCACAGCCTTGGATCCGTCCTCCTCGACCTTGATGATCGCATTTGAATGGGGGAATTGTGAGCGGTAAATGGGATATCCAGCACCCGATACAAACCCGCCGCATCCGATCCCGACACCCCTTCCGGGCGGGAGCTTGCCTTTCTTTTCGTCCCAACCTGATTTAAGTCGGACCTCGTCAAGACACGCGTTGAACTCACACGAGTGGATATCGAGATCGTTGCAGGTGCGCGTGTCGGGTTCCATCGCGTTCTTCTTGCGGATGTCTATTGCATCTAACTCGAGGTCTTCGGCAATCATGCTCAGCAGTGACTCGAACGCAAACCTGGGATGTGGACATCCGTGACCGCGCATGGCACCGCACGGTGGCAGATTGGTGTTGACCCGGTAGCCATCGTATTTGTAGTTGGGAATCTTGTAGAGTGTGGGAATCATCGATCCGGCATAGTAGGCCGTCACGATACCGAAACTCGAGTATGCTCCACCCTCCAGTACGGCTTTCTGCTGTACTGCCGTAATAGTACCGTCTCGCTTCACACCGATCTTGAGATCGATGTACTGCTTGTGACGACCCCGTCCGTACAGATACATCTCAGCTCTGCTGAATCGCATTTTGACAGGGCGGCCAGCCTTCTTTGCCAGCAGGATGGAAACGATCTCGAGCGGGTTGGTTGCTGCCTTGGCACCGAAACCACCCCCCGTATGATCCATTACCACTCGTATGTCGCCGAGCGGTACGTCGAGAATGCGCGAGAGTTGGTGATGTACGTAATGGACAACTTGTGTTGAGGTGTGAAGGGTGACCTTGCCGCGGTGGTCCCATTCCGCTATTGCGCAGTGAGGCTCGATCGGATTCTGGTATATGCGGTTGCCGACGAATGTCGCCTCCTTGATGTAATCAGCGGCCGCGAATCCCTGATCGACATCCCCAAAATGGTGATCCACTCGCGTATTGACGTTGTTCTCGTACTTATCAGCAAACAATCTCGGAGCGCCATCACTCATCGCCTCGTGTGCGTCGAACACAGCGGGCAGTTCTTCGTACTCGACGTCGATCAACTCGAGCGCCCTGTAGCAGGTTTCCTCGTCTACCGCAGCGACGGCGGCAACGACGTCACCGACATATCTGACCTTGTCCTTTGCCAACACATTCTCATCGTAGCGTGGCGGAGATGTTCCGTAGGTGATGGCGGGGACGTCTGCTCCGGTCATCACAACGTGAACCCCTTCCAGGGCAGAGACTTTGCTGATGTCCATGGATTTGATGTCTGCGTGTGCGACCGGGCTCAGCAGCAGTTTGCCGTAGATCATGTTCGGCAGTGAGATATCATCGGTGTAGATGGCCCTACCAGTTGCCTTGTCCGGAGCGTCAGGTTTCGGAAGGCGTTTCCCTACCACAGACAGACCTGCCACCGACTTCTGTGAGGCAAACTCCGTTTTCGCTGGCTGCTTCCCTCGCATGTATAGGGCAGCCCGGTCAACCGCCTCAATGATCTTTGAGTAGCCGGTGCAACGACACAAATTGCCGCTCAGTGCCAGCTTGATCTCGTCAGCCGTCGGCCGGGGATTGGCAGCTAGCAATGCTTTGGTCCTCACGACCATTCCGGGTGTACAGAAACCACACTGAATTGCCCCGGTATCGACCAAGGCCTGCTGTATGGGGTGAAGCCTGTCGCCGTTGCGGACGCCCTCGACGGTAATGACCTCTCTGCCGTCAGCTTCCAGAGCAAGGGTGAGACACGAGTTCACTGCCCTGTCATCGAGCAGAACGGTGCAGGCACCGCAGTCGCCCAGCTCACACCCCTTCTTGGTCCCGGTCAGCCGCAACTCGTCACGTAACAGATCGAGCAACGTGGTCCCGGGGTTCACCGCAACCTCGTACGGACGACCATTGACGATGATATTGACAATCTGCTTCATCGCACCGCCTCAGCGCACCCCACTGCCCGATTGAGGGCTTTGGCCAACGCACGTTGGGCCAAGACTCCTGTGATCTCGCGCCGGAAACCAGCTGTGCCACGCAAGTCGTCAATCGGCTCGGCATCGGCTGCCACCGCCTCGCCGATTTGTTTGGCCAATCTGCCACCAGGAAGTAAGTCAGCCACGGCTTGGCCCTTTATCGCCGCGTATGCACGTGCCGAGATCTTCGGCGTCGGCGCTACCGCTCCCATGACAAAACGAGCCTCCGTGACCCGGTCGCCTTGTACGCGGACCATGACGGCCACTGATGCCACCGAGATGTTGGCTGCCTGCCGCAGGCCGAATTTCTCGTATGCGGCCCCCACTCCTGCTCTTGGCACAGGGACGTAAATGGCGCTGAGTACCTCACCTCGCGCGAGTGCGGTTGATCTGTGACCCACGAAAAAATCGCCAAGTGCCACCGTTCTCTTCTCTGACTTGCCAACGATCTCCACCACAGAACCCAATGCCATGAGAATCGGAGCCGTGTCAGCACAGGACGCGGCGGTGCACAAGTTACCTCCGACCGTTGCGGTATTTCTTATCTGTTCAGTGGCAATCGACTCTGCCGCTTCACTGATCGCGTAGCATTGCTCGCCGATCACTGGCGAATGAACGAGCTGATTGTGAGTCACGGTCGCCCCGATGACCAAAGTGTCTCCATCAACACGAATGGTTCTCAATGCCGCTACACGCGTCAGTGAAACGACATCCTGACAGGACCGTTTCCCTTGCTTCAAATCAACCAACAGATCCGTGCCCCCAGCCAAGAGGACACCTTGCGCACTGTCGTTTATCAGACGAACCGCATCATCGAGTGTCTCAGGTCGATGATAGCGGAAATCGGCAATGAACATTGAGGTTTTCCGTTACTGGTTACTGTTGAAAGACGGTGGAAGACGGTCTAAAGCACGCCCCTCATCAATGCCGCCACGATGAACCCGAAATAGTTCCCCACAGCATAGCCCAGCAATCCGACAGCCACTCCTGGCAGCAGCTGATTGGTGTATCCGCGAGCACCAGCAATCGCGATGGCCGAGGCCGCGCCACCTACGTTCGCCTGCGAAGCAACTGACAGCGTCGCGAGATCAATGCGGGCCAGACGCCCGAGACCGTATATCACGAGTCCGTGCAAAGCAACAGTTATGATCGCAAAGTAAAAGACGGGCGGCCCCACAGCCATCATCGTCGCAACTACCGAGCGCGCTCCGTTACTGGCCAAGAAGAGCAGAATGAGATAGTTGCCAAACAACGCACTTCCGGAGAGGGACTTCACCGCGGGCACCTGCGCCAGGATCAGCACCACGGTGGTCAGCCACAGCACCTCGGGAAAGAACGGCATCAGCCTGGCAAGGACACCCGCGGCCCATACGGCACCAACCGCGATCATGACCAGAGTTGCCGTGTCCAAGATCGACACCGGTCTTACGCTGTCGTTGAGCGTGTGCTCCAGTGTGACCGGTTTCTTATCTGACGAAGTATCAGGATCGGGTTCTTGTGAAGGCTTTGGGCGTCCCAGCATCACGGGTACAGCCAAGCACGCTGCCATCCACACTGCCGTCACTATGACGTCCGCCGCTGTCGCCGCTGAGAACATCTCGGGGCTGGTTTCAAAGGCCCTGCCTAAGGCGGCGAAGTTAGCCCCTCCGCCAGTGTAGGTACCGGTAAACTGCCCAGCGAGTTTCCACGTCTCGGGACCGACTGGCCCGGACAGCAGTATGGCACCCGTGACGGCACCAACTGCAGTCCCAACCGCTCCAATCCCGAATGCGGCCAGCATCTTGGGTCCGGCCTGCAGCACCGACCGCAAGTCCACGCTCAGCAGGATCAGTGCGATACCGAGATTCACACCCGTCCCCATCAGAAAGTCGTAAGTGGACGAGTTGCCCGGCAACAACCCGATGTTTGACAGCAGCATGCCGAGCAGTATTCCTGTGAGTGCAGCACCGAGAGACCGGAAGATTCCGACTCGTTGCTCCAACAGAATTGAGACGAAAACAACCGCCGCAAGGACGAAGAATATCGTGATCGGATTGGTAATCATTTGACTGATGCGAGAAGGTAGCACGCCCAAGGCCTGGCGTGCAACGGGGACGTACCACACCACGACTGCAAAACCGACACAGACGCGTTGCACATTGATCGGTGCACCAGATAGTGTAGCAGTCATGCTACAAGAGGTTGCCGTTAAAGCAACTGTTTGCTCTGCCCTGATACTGGTGCGTTATGACTACGGAAACTGCTTGACACTCGGGGTCTGTGCCTGCAAGTTCGCTCTTCCTTCCTCAATTATCGTGCGGTAGTTCCGTTAGGTACCGAACGTGCAGTAATTCGATCAGGTACCGAGGAAGGAACGACCTAGCAGGAGGTCAGATTCTTGAGGCGCCGTGCTGTCCTAGCGGTAGCAGCCTTGTGCGTCGCCTGCGGTGATACTGCCGGCCCTTACCGGATGCGCGAAGGTCAGCTATCAATCGCGCCCGTTGTCGCCGATAATCCGGTGGCATTCATCGAAGTCGGAGCCGTGCACATTCGACTCACTCGAATGGGCGAGCCCACGCCGTTTCTCGACACGACCGTTTCGGTCTCCCCCAACCAAATCGAGTTTGCAATCGACCTGACGGTCCCAATCACAGGCGAGGCAGAGACAATGTTGCTCAGCCTCGTCTTGTTGGATCCGGCGGGTGTGGAAGTCTACCGCGCTCAGCCAGACCCGACCACAGTTACTGTAGGGGTATCCGGTAGTGCCGCTACTCCGATCACCATTCCGATTGAGTTCTGCGGGCCCGGTGCGGATGCGGTAACCCTGGAGATCACTGAAACCGACCTATCGGTCTACACTGGTGATACCGTTCGAATCAACGCAGTCGCTCGAGACGAGGCCGGTCAGATCGTTGCAGATGCTCGGGTTGGATGGATGGCTCTCGATCCGCTGCTGACGTTCGACGATCCCAGTGACGGACTGGCGCGAGCTGGCACTGTCTTGGGGGAGGCCCGCGTCGTGGCTATGCTCCCCGTTCTGCGGTCGGGAGCACCACGCATCGAGGACACCGCAACAGTAGTCGTTCGCGACAACCCGCTGCCGACCGCAAACGCAGGAGAAGACTTCACTGTGGTCGACACCGATCTGAACGGTTCGGAACAGGTCACCCTCAATGGCTCAGGATCGAGCGATGCCGATGGAACGATTCAGACGTATGTCTGGTCCGAGGGCGGCGAACAAATAGCGACCGGTGTGAGCCCGACGGTCACCGTCACTGCAGGCAATCAGCCACCTGCTGCCAATGCCGGCCAGGATCAGACAGTGAATGACGCCGATGGTACCGGCGCCGAGTCCGTGACGTTGGATGGATCCGGTTCCAATGATCCGGATGGCAACATCGTGAGTTATGTGTGGTCGGAGGATGGCAACCAGATAGCGACCGGCGTGAGCCCGGCGGTGAACCTGACCGTGGGTGCACACACCATCACGCTGACGGTCACCGACGACGGAGATGTAACCGGCACTGACCAGGTCGTTGTCACGGTGGTGGCCAACCAGGTACCCACTGCCAATGCGGGTCAGGATCAAACGGTGACCGACACCGACCTGAACGGTTCGGAACAGGTAACGCTCAACGGTTCGGGATCGACTGATTCCGATGGCACTATCGCGAGTTACGTCTGGTCGGAGGGTGGCAACCAGATAGCGACTGGCGTGAGCCCAGCGGTGAACCTGACCGTGGGTGCACACACCATAACCCTGACCGTGACCGACAACGGTGGTGCTACCGCTAGCGACGACGTACTCGTCACCGTCACTGCAGGCAATCAACCACCTGCTGCCAATGCTGGCCAAGACCAGACACTGAACGATGCCGATGGCACGGGTGCCGAGTCGGTGACGTTGAACGGATCGGGTTCCAGTGACGACGGCACCATCGTGAGCTACGACTGGTCGGAGGGTGGCAACTCGATTGCCACGGGTGTGGCGCCGACGGTGAGCCTCACAGTTGGCGTGCACACAATCATGTTGACCGTCACCGACGACGGCGATGCAACCGATACGGACCAGGTCGTTGTCACGGTGGTGGCCAACCAGGTACCCACTGCAAACGCTGGTCAGGATCAAACGGTAACGGACACCGACCTGAACGGTTCGGAACAGGTGACATTGAATGGG
>JBDGXD010000088.1:0-13220 GCA_039584755.1 Gemmatimonadota bacterium | reverse complement strand
TGGTTTCGGTTGGCGAGCGAGGCGCGACCATAGCATGGCTCGACGTGCTTCTCAAACGGTACGAACAGACAACTTGTCGACGAAATCCGAAATCCGAGCCAGTGCCCGGTTTAGCTCCTTTTCCGACGAGGCAAAGGACAGCCTGACCCAACGGTTGTCTCCGAAGGCCTCGCCCGGCACCAGCGCAACGCCTTGTTCAGCCAACAAGCGTTCACAGAATCGAAGCGCACTGTTCATTTCACCGTCGAAGAAGTTGTCCACCCGGAAGAAGAAGTAGAACGCGCCCAGGGGCTCCACGAACTCTACTCCCGGCATCCTCTCACGAAAGTACCCAACCACGAGATCGCGACGCTGGCGGAACTCGTCCACCATGCGTTCCACATCACTCTCGACGCGTTCATCTGAGTATGCCGCGGCGGCAGCCCATTGAGCTGGATGTGATGATCCCGACGTGACGTGTGACTGGAACCCAGACATTGCCTTCACTACCGGCCGCGGTGCCAGCGCGAAACCAATGCGCCATCCGGTCATCGCGTGACTCTTGCTCACACCGCCAATCAACACAACCTGTTCGAGCAACTCGTCTGAGAGATCCAGCACCGACGGTGCTGGACCGGATCCGTAATGAATCCGCCTATAGATCTCGTCGGAGATGACCCAGATGTTGCGCTCTTTCGCCCAGGTCACAATCGCCTTGAGTTCTGCGCGGGTGTATACGGCTCCGGTTGGATTGGATGGGCTACACAAGATCAGTCCCTTGGTCTGTGCGGTCGCCGCTTTGTCCAGCTGATCCACACCGACCTTGAGGCTCCACTCCATGTGTCCGGGGACTGCGACCGGCTTGGCGCGGGCCAGATAGACCATCTGCGGATACGAGACCCAATACGGAGCTGGCAGCAACACCTCATCACCGGCGCCGAACAACGTGAAACATGCGTTGAACACCGATTGCTTTGCTCCAGAAGACACTACGATGTTGTCAGCGTTGACCGGCCTTCCCCCTGAAAGTAAGGAGAGTTGCCTGGCAGCTGCGGCCCTGAGATCGAGGATCCCCACGTTGGGTGGGTAGTGCGTCTTGCCCTGCTGAATTGCCCTGATCCCTGCCTCACTCGCAATCCGCGGTGTCTCGAAGTCGGGCTCTCCGGCCGACAGATTAACTATGTCCTCTCCCGCAGCCCTGCGGCGTTGCGCTTCTTGACTTATTGCTAGTGTTGCAGACGGCTCGAGATGTTCGAGGTTCCTCGAGCGCTTGAATTCGGTGTTGGCTGTTGGCTCAGTCACTGCTTCACCACTCCGTAACGTTTGAGGATTGCCAGCGTTGAATCTAAAGGTAGCGCCTCAATCGATCCCCGGTATCCTTCTACCGCAGTTGCCAGAAAGAGTGAGTTGTAGATGGCCTCCTCGGTGGCCTCGATTGTACCCTGGAACAGGGGGCTCATTCGGTCATTGGGAATGGGGCCGATATCTGCCAAACGCTCCACGGTTACCGTGCTGAACACTATCACGTAGTCACCCGAGCCGTTCGTCATCGAACTACCCGTGCGGGCCAAGCCCGCCAGAGCCCGCCGGCCCAATCTGGTCAGGTTGCGACTATCGAGTGGTGCATCGGTTGCTACCACGATCATGATCGATCCATCCCCGGCATCTTCTGCTTCCCCTCCTTCCCCTCCTTCCCTCCTCAGGTAATACCTCCCCAGTTCTCTTCCAACCGGGGCACCCGCAATCGAGAGGACACCTCCGAAGTTCGTCTGCACCAGCACCCCTACGGTCCATCCGCCCAAATCATCCGGCAGTGTCCTGCTCGATGTACCGATACCACCCTTCCAGCCAAACGCTACTGTACCCCGTCCCGCACCCACACTGCCCTGAGCCACCGGACCGGTCTCCGCCTCACCAATGGCTCGCAGCACATCGGACTCCGTAATTGGACGGAGACGAATGTGATTCAGAAAGCCGTCGTTGGTCTCCCCGACAACCGGATTCGCCGAGCGTACACTCTCGTTTCCAGGCAAGGAGAGCAGGTAGGTGAGCACCCCATCGGCGGCTCGCGGGACACACAGGGTGCAGGTTAGCACCACCGGTGATTCCAGCTCCCCGAGTTCTCGAACTTGGGTGGACCCGGCCAACTTGCCGAAGGCATTTCCGATGACAACCGCGGCCGGGACCTTGTCGCGAAACACGTTGCCACCATGGGGCAGGATGGCGGTGACCCCGGTGTTGATCGAGTCACCACTCACCACGGTGACCTGGCCAACCCGAACACCCGCTACGTCGGTAATCGCATTCAGGGGCCCCGTCCGCAGGACACCGACCACGATACCCAGATCTCTAGCACTGTGTCGCTCCTGCGCCACAAGGCCGCTGGTGACTGTAGCGAGGGTCACTGCTGTGACTATGGTTCTCAGCTCGATAGCAATCATCGGATCACTCGCTGCCCACGTTGCTGGGCGTGTAGGTTGCGGGAAACACACGTTCAAGCTAGCATCTCCGCAACGTCGATGGCATGTCGTTTTCTTTGACAACTGAGGGTTTCGTGTCCTGGGAATTTGCGCCCGACTTCGATGCGGGCCACCGTGCCGCTCTGAGCACTGGCAAGAGCTTGGTGTATGTCTCCCCACCGACTTGGTGGGCTGCCGTTCCTCTGTTCCAAGAACTGGAGCCGGTCGCCGGAGCAGGGGTTCACAGCGTGATCGTGGTTCCCGAGGCGTTGGGAGTGAGCGAGGGTAGCTCCATCCTGCGATCCGTGCAATCGCTCACGCCAATCCATGCAGTCACAGGATTGGCACGCACCGGGAGGCGGCTGGACCAGAAGGTGGTAACGACGCTGGTCACCACCCCGTCAGATCTCGTGGAACTGCTCTCCCGTTCCAGCCTCAACCTCGGCAGTGTCCAGAGAATCGTAATCGGTTGGCCAGAGCTGCTGCTCGAGCTGGGCCTGGGCGAGGAGCTCGACACGATCCTGGCAGAGTCGCGGACGTCCCAACGGCTGATCATCACCGCCGACGAGACTCGGATATCGGACTTCGCAGAACGTCACGCCCGTCGGGCGCCAACCGTCTCAGCCGCCCGGATTCAAGAAGCAGCGTCGGTCTCGCTGCGCTACAGCGTGACTGATGCGAACAGCACGAGCGAGGCGGTCCGCTCAGTTCTCGACATCATCAATCCCGGCAGCACTCTGATTTTGGACCCCAATCCCACAGCCAGTGGCAGACGGAGTGAGTACGCAGACGACCCGACCGTGCACCTGTATCCAGAGGCGGACACCGGCCCGGTGGATCTCGCTCTTGCCACCGATCTCCCAACCGCCCCCGCGCTCGCAATGTTGGCTGCGGCAGGTAACGAGGTCGTGGTGTTGCTCCGCGGTTTTCAGGTGCCGTACCTGAAGGCGTCGGCAAGAAGGGCTCGGTCTCTGCGACTCCCCAGCGCAGTCGATCGCGCCCGAGATCGCACCAGTCAGCTACGAGACGACATCCGCCAGCTTATTGATCAGGGTAGGGGCCGCATCGAGATGCTGCTGTTGGAGCCGTTGTTCGACGAGTACGACCCCGCGACAATCGCTGCGGCGCTTGCGGCACACAGCTGGGCCCCCGAGCAGCCAGCAGTCGATAGCGAACTGCAATCGTGGGTGCGTATTAGAGTCAATGCTGGCCAGCGGGACAGGATACGCACAGCTGACTTGGTGGGCGCCCTACTCAATAGAGTCGGAGTGGCCAAATCCCAGGTTGGAAAGGTGGAGGTCCGGGATGGACATTCGGTCATTGAGGTTCGGGCCGAGGTGGCCGAGATGGTTCGACGGGAGTTGGAAGGCGTCGTGCTGCGCGGCAAGAAAGTAGCGGCTCGGTTCGATCGCCGGTAGACGACCGTCGAGCCGCCACTGGTTGCCGTTCAGCCCTGCGGCGTCAGTTCAGCGCGTCTTTCAGAGCCTGACCTGCCTTGAAGGCCGGAACTGCGGCCGCCGCGATTTGCAAAGCCTGACCCGTTCTGGGATCTCGGCCGGTCCTGGCAGCACGCTGGCGCACGACAAATGTGCCGAAACCCGTAATCTGCACTTTGCTACCCTTCTTGAGCTCCCCTGCAATCACACCGTTGGTCCCGAACAGAGCATCGATGGCTCTGGCCGCGTCAGCCTTGGACAGGTTTGCCGCCGACGCCAGTCCTTCCTGCAACTCGGTCTTGTTCACCGTACCCCCAGTCTCCGTGATGGACATCGTGAGTTATCGGGCGCTCCGGCAGCACCCGGGGCGAAAGTCTCGCTCACAAACAAGTAGTAGCGGGAGCGCTCTAAAGCAAGCGTCTCTTGATTCTCCCGCAGTCCCACGATAACCTCACTTGCTCCTTCCGAAAGGCAATTCCAAAGTGGCCTCACGTTCGAAAACCGGACAGATCGAGGTTATTGCCGGCGTCATGTTTAGCGGCAAGAGCGAAGAACTGATCCGCCGAGTCCGCCGGGCTGTGATTGCGGGCCGGAAGGTCCAGGTCTTCAAGTCGCATTTCGATGATCGACACCGTGGCCTCCATTCCGTTAGCACACACGACGGGATTGCCGTGGAGGCACAACCGGTCGACTCGGCGTCGGAAATCATGCGCCTCGCCAGGGATGACTCCGATGTCGTGGCAGTTGACGAAGTACAGTTCTTGGACGAGGGGATCGTGTCGGTGTGTACGACCCTGGCAAACGAGGGTGTGCGCGTGATACTGGCCGGTACTGATACGGATTTCCGTGGCGAACCGTTCGGGTGTATGCCGGAACTCATGGCCATTGCAGAGCTGGTGGACAAGCTCCACGCCATCTGCATGTGCTGTGGAGAGGACGCGTGCCGGAATCAACGGCTCATCGACGGCAGACCGGCTTTGTACGAATCTCCCACCATTATGGTGGGTGGCAGCGAGAAGTACGAAGCACGCTGCCGCGGGTGTCACGAGGTACCGAGGATCGATGAGAACCAGACGGAGTTGTTGTAGCGCGAACAAGCAGGCGGGCGGACGGACGTGCGACAAGAGCACGCCTTGCCTCGATTGCGACCAGTCATGCTGAACGTGGCACTCACCGGCAATGTTGCCGCCGGCAAATCGAGTGTGGTACGCTGGTTTGGCAAGTGGGGCGCGGCCGTCATCGACTCGGATGCACTGGTCCGCGAAGTGCAGCGACCCGGCACGCCGATCCTGACAGCCATGGCAGAATGCTTTGGCCAGAGGATACTTCGGCCCGACGGCTCGCTCGACAGGGCAACCCTGAGAGGCATTGTCCTTGCCGAGGAGGGCAGTCTTGCCGCACTCAATGCGATCGTTCACCCTGCGGTCAAACGCCGCCGGGCCGAGCTTCTAACCGAGGCTGAAGCTCGAGGAGAGCAGGTACTCATTAACGACATTCCATTGCTGTTCGAGGTGCTCGATCCGGCGGAGTTCGACCTGATCGTGTTGGTCGATGCACCGGAAGAAGTACGACGCAAACGGCTCCTCAACCGTGGAATCCCGCTGGAGGAGGCGAACCGGCTCATAGCCACCCAGCAGCCCACCGAGCGGAAGAGAGAGTTGAGTGACATCCTGATCGACAACACGGGATCGCTCGAAGAGCTGCGGGAAGCTGCGCGGGGCGCTTGGGACCGGATCTGCGAGCTTGCCGCCAGATGATGGCAAATCAGGCATTCGAATCTCACCGGAGCCGGGATTCACTCGTCCCGGTGACCATTATGCCGGCGACGGTTGACAGCTACAGGGTGGGCAGATAACCTACGCCTCGCAACCTGACGACGACAACAAGCGGGACTCAAAATGTCAAATATTCCTGATGATCTGCACTACACCGAAGAGCACGAGTACGTCAAGTCGACCGGTGGCGACGGCGTGGTCATTGTGGGTATCACAGACTACGCGCAGGGTGAGCTGGGCGACGTTGTGTACGTCGACCTACCTGACGTTGGGTCCACTGTGGGACAGATGGACGTGTTCGGAACGATCGAAGCCGTGAAAGCTGTCACCGAACTGTTCTCCCCACTGGCGGGCGAGGTGGTCGAGATCAACCCCGACCTGGACAGCAACCCCAACTTGGTCAACCAGGATCCGTATGGCGATGGCTGGATGATCAAACTCCGCATGCAGAACCCGGACGACTTGGGCCAACTACTCACGGCTGACGACTACAGACAGCATATCGGCGAGTAGCCAGCTTGGAGCGGCCGGGCCGCGACACCAATGGACTTATACGCCCCGGGAGACCTTCCGGGGCGTTTGCACAAAGGAAACTGGAGATGCAGACCCCACTTCCTCACACCGACACCGAGCAATTCATCAGCCGACACGTCGGCCCTCGACCGGATGACATCCAGTCGATGCTCGAGACCCTGGGGTACGATTCCCTGGACTCGTTGGTGGATGCCGTCGTGCCCCAGAGCATTCGGCTGGACCGCCCGCTCGAGCTTCCAACTGCCCGCACCGAACGGGACGTTCTCGAAGCACTCGATGCGTTGGCAGCCTGCAATCAGGTATTCAAATCCTATCTTGGGCTGGGCTATTCGGACTGCATCACACCACCGGTGATTCAGCGCAACCTGCTGGAAAACCCAGGCTGGTACACAGCCTACACGCCCTATCAGGCCGAGATCGCCCAGGGACGGCTGGAAGCGCTGCTCAACTTCCAAACCATGGTCTCTGACCTAACCGGTCTAGCGGTGGCGAACGCCTCGCTGCTCGACGAGGGAACGGCTGCAGCTGAGGCGATGACGATGACCCTTGGCTTGGTGAAACACGCAGACGAACCCACGTTCCTGGTAGCCAGCGATTGCCACCCCCAGACGATAGCCGTGGTTGAAACGAGGGCCACCGTTCGCGGAGTCAGAGTCGTCGTGGCCGATCCCCACCAGTTCGAGTTTGCCCCTGGTGTCATTGGTGCGCTGATACAGTATCCCACGACAGAGGGTCAGATCGACGACTACGGCTCCATATGCGAGAAGGCCCACGCTGCAGAGGCACTCGTGACCGTGGCGACAGATCTGCTGGCACTCACCATCCTGGCCCCTCCGGGGGAATTTGGTGCCGACATCGCCGTGGGGAACTCACAACGGTTCGGCGTCCCCATGGGATACGGCGGCCCGCATGCAGGGTTCTTTGCGACGCGGGACGAGTACAAACGCAAGATACCAGGTCGCGTGATCGGGATTTCGAAAGACAGATCCGGGAATCCCGCACTCAGAATGTCGTTGCAGACTCGCGAGCAGCACATCCGCCGCGACAAAGCCACCAGCAACATCTGCACTGCCCAAGTTCTGCTTGCAGTAATCGCTGGCATGTACGCTGTCTACCACGGACCCGAGGGCCTGACTCGAATCGCTCGCAGGGTGCACGCACTGACGGTGACACTGGCCGAAGCCCTGCGGCGGCTGGGACACCACGTGGTTCACGACAGCTACTTCGACACGATATGTGTCGCTGTCGATCCGGCACAAGTGCCGAAGGTGATCGACGCTGCAGTTCAAAGCCGCATGAACCTGCGCGTCATCTCGAGTGGCCGCATTGGGATCGCATTGGATGAGACCACATCGGTCACTGACATCGAGGACATCGCAGCGTGCTTCTCTCTGGGACAGGAGCTCCCGATCACCATGCTCCAGCTCGCGGCTGAGACCAGGGACGAAACCGCGATTCCATACGACCTCGAGCGCCAGGGCGCGATTCTGTCTCACAGGGCCTTCCATCGATATCACTCGGAAACCGAGATGATGCGGTACCTGAAGAAGCTCGAGTCACGCGATCTGTCGCTGACATCCGCCATGATTCCACTGGGCTCATGTACGATGAAGCTCAACGCCGCCGTGGAGATGATGCCCATCACCTGGCGTCAGTTCGGTGGATTGCATCCGTTTGCTCCTCGCGAACAGGCCGAAGGGTATCGGATGTTGTTCACGGAACTCGAGCAACACCTAGCAGAGATAACGGGACTGCCCCACATCTCGCTGCAACCCAACGCTGGGGCACAAGGTGAGTTTGCGGGACTACTGGTGATCCGTGCGTTCCACGATTCGCGCGGAGACGCAGGTCGAACCGTATGCCTGATTCCCAAGTCAGCCCATGGCACCAACCCCGCCAGCGCGGTAATGGCCGGCATGAAGGTGATACAGGTAGCCACGGATGAACAAGGGAACGTCGACCTCGGCGACGTCCGGGCCAAGACGGCAGAGCACAAGGATGCGCTCGCAGCATTGATGATCACCTACCCGTCTACCCACGGGGTATTCGAAGCAGACATTCGGGACATCTGTGAGGCAGTGCACGAGAACGGAGGACAGGTATACCTGGATGGAGCCAACCTGAACGCTCAGGTTGGCTTGTGCCGACCGGGTGACTACGGAGCTGACGTCTGCCACATCAATTTGCACAAGACATTTGCCATCCCGCACGGTGGTGGCGGGCCGGGCATGGGGCCAATCTGCGCTGCCGATCATCTCGCACCGTTTCTGCCGGATCACCCGATTGTTCAGTTGGGGCACGAGCAGTCTTGTGGCACGATCTCCGCCGCTCCTTGGGGCAGTCCATCGATACTGCCAATCTCGTGGGCCTACATAGCGTTGACCGGGTCCGAGGGACAGACGACGGCAACCAAGGCCGCGATTCTCAACGCGAACTATGTGGTCAAGCGTCTCGAGAGCGAATACTCTCTACTCTACTCGGGAGAGAATGGACTGATCGGTCACGAGTGCATCATCGATACGCGACCGTTCAAACAGACATCGGGGATCGACGCTGAAGACATCGCCAAGCGTTTGATGGACTACGGCTTCCACGCTCCCACTGTGTCCTTCCCAGTAATAGGAACCTTGATGGTCGAGCCGACTGAGAGCGAGTCGAAAGAGGAGCTAGACCGGTTTTGTGACGCGATGCTGGCCATTCGTGAAGAAATCCGCGAGATCGAAGACGGGCAGGCGGATCGCGAGGACAACCTCTTGAAGAACGCGCCTCACACTCTTGCAGTGATCGCGGCCGACACATGGGATCGCCCGTACCCGAGAGAGCGGGCGGCCTTCCCAACTGCAGCGACACGGGACTACAAGTGCTGGCCCACCGTGGGACGGATCGACGGCGCTTTTGGTGACCGCAACCTCGTCTGCTGCATCCCCATGTCAGCCTACACCGACGAGCCGATTCCCGTGGGAGCCTGACAGCGGTGCTCTGGACCCTGGTTGTCGAGCCGTCGGGGCGCAGTGGCAGCGAGAACATGAGCATCGATCACTCCCTTCTGCGCGCAGCGCAGGGGGGAGTCGCGTTCTTGCGGCTCTACCGCTGGTCTCCGCCCTGCCTCTCTTTTGGTCGAAATGAGCCGGCCACAGCTCGCTACGATCTCGCGGAAATAGAGCGATTGGGACTCGACACGGTCAGACGCCCGACTGGCGGGCGGGCGGTGTGGCACGACGCCGAGGTGACCTACGCCGTCGCCGCACCCGGCACAACGTTTGGAGCGTTGCGCGAAACGTACAATATTATCCACGCCACCATCGCGGCCGCGCTCCGGAGCCTGGGTGTTCCAGCCAACCAGGCGGGCCGACCTGATGCGCGAGGCTCAGGTCTGGCAGGCGGGGCATGCTTTGCATCTCCTGTTGGTGGAGAGGTGATTGCCGGAGGACGCAAACTCGTTGGTAGTGCACAGGTACGAGAGGGCGCGGCGTTCCTGCAGCACGGATCCGTATTGCTCGAAAACGGACAGGACATGGTCGCGCGGGTAACCAGCGGTGAACGAGTGCAGCCCCTGGCAACATCCATCAGTGTGTTGCTCGGACGCCAGGTGACGTTTGAAGAAGTTGCCCAGGTGATCAAACTCGAGGCGCAAAGGACCTGGCCGGGTGAGTGGACCGAGGCTGAACCACAGGGGATAGATGCTACCGTCGAACGCTTCGCAGATTCGGTGTGGACCTGGCGGCGGTAGATACTCCATGAAACGGCGGGGCTCATGAAACGAATTTCTTCCTTCTTGGCCGGTGCCGCTCTAGCGGCGTCACTGGGATCGTGGGGCTGTACCCGCGATCTCACCTGCGAGGGAGACTGGTGTGGTACACTGGTTATAGTCTCCTCTGCAGAGCCACCTACTCTACTACCACCGTTTGCATTTTTCGACATTCACATAGCGCTGGCCGATCAATTGTTCTGGCGTCTCGCCGACGTGGGTGAGAAAGCGACATCTCGCGGACATGAATCGTTCGTACCGCGGCTGGCTGAGGAGTGGGAATTCTCGGCCGACTCCCTGACTATCACGTTCCGGCTCAACCCGGCGGCTCGCTGGCACGACGGTGCACCCGTGACCTCACAAGACGTGGCGTTCACGTTTGACCTGTACCGCGACACCATCATCAACGCACTACCCCGATCCCGCTTGAATAGAATAGAGAGCGTAACTGCTGAAGATTCTCTCGCGGTGGCCTTCCGGTTCAGAGACCGCTATCCGGAGCAGTTCTTCGATGCAGTGTACCACATGCGCATTCTCCCTCACCATCTATTGGACACGATCCCCAGAGGCGAGTTGCGCAATCACCCTATTGCCCGAAACCCCGTAGGCAACGGTCCCTTTCGCTTGGGACACTGGGACACCGGAGAGGCAATCGAGCTGATTGCGGATTCCACATTCTTCGCGGGCCGGCCCGGTGTGCGGCGCCTCGTGTGGCGCTTCTCGAGCGATGTACCCACCATGGTAACGCAGCTTGCCGCTGGAGAAGTCGACGTGTTGTATCCCGTGACTGGATTGGAGAACGTAGACAGAATCCAACGCGAGCCGCACCTGCGAACACTCGACGTAGAAACCAACGCGTACGCCTACGTTGCGTTCAATTTCCGAGATCCCGAGAACCCACAGTTGCCACATCCGTTGTTCGCCAACCGCGATCTCAGGCGTGCCATCTTCATGTCCGTCGATCGTGCAGCAATCGTGCAGGGTATAATGGGAGAAGGCGGCATCGTTCCCGTCGGTCCAACAACTCCCGGACATTGGATATGGGACGACGACATTCGCCAGATCCCGTTTGATCCCGACGCCGCCAGGAGAACTCTTGCCGAATTGGGATGGTCTGATTCAGACGGTGACGGCATTCTGGATCGCAACGGAGATCCACTCTCGTTCGAGCTGCTGATGACATCCTCGAGTGTACTCCGGGTCCGATCGGCGGTCTTTCTTCAGGAGCAGCTCAGACAGGTCGGTGTCGACTTGGTGGTGCAGACCCTCGAGCCGAACGCGATGGGTGGCCGCGTTGTTAGCGGAAACTTCGATGCGTATTTCGGTGCCTGGGCGCAAGATCCCAGTCCGGGGTCCATCGCCGAGAGTTGGGCAACCTCGGGTGTCGGTGGAGGCAACTATGGAGCATACACCAATGCCGAGGTCGATCAACTGATCACAGTTGCCAGTTCAGAACTCGATCCAGTTGCGGCCAAAGAAGCCTGGATGGAAATAGTCGGATTGATAAACGACGATGCACCAGCGATCTGGACGCACGGTGGCGTCGTGAAAGTCGGGATCGACGAACGGTTCGAGAATGTGTCGTTTCCCTGGGATGAGTGGTGGAAGAACCTTTGGACCTTTCGCGTGACACCCTCGCGCTTCATCGACCGTGATTTGATAGCGGCATACTAGCGTGGTTGGGTTCATCGCCGGTCGTCTGCTGCAGGGCGTCGTCGTGGTCTTTGTGGTAGCGACCCTGACGTTCGTTCTATTTCGGCTTGCGCCCGGGGATCCGTTCACCCGGATGGGCGACTCGTCGTCGGCATCGGAGGAGTTCAAGAACCAGGCGCGGCGCAATTTCGGCCTCGACCAGCCGCTCCACACGCAATACCTGCGTTACCTGACAAACCTCGCCCGTGGCGATCTGGGAATGTCGTTCTCCGAGCAACGCCCGGTGTTGGACGCCATCCTCGCTCGCGTGCCTGCTACCGTGATCTTGGCGACAGCGGCACTACTGATCGATTTTCTGCTGGGCATCTTCGTTGGCGCCACTCAAGGTGCAAGGGCAGGATCCAAAACCGACGACCTGCTGACAGCCGCTACACTAACCCTCTACTCCGTCCCCGGATTCTGGCTCGGCCTCATGTTCATGCTGGTCTTCGCCCACAATGTCGGGCTGCTGGACCTGCTGCCCGCGACGGGGGCCAAGACAACCGGGATGTACGAGTATCTGACACCGCTGGGGCAACTGTGGGATCGCATCCGGCATTTGATACTGCCCGCCGTGACTCTCGGCCTCGTGGGAGCTGCCGGCACTGCCCGATACCAACGCGCCGCGATGCTCGATGTGATCCACCAGGATTTCATACGTACGGCGCGCGCAAAGGGACTCACAGAGCGTGCCGTCATACTCGGCCATGCCTTGCGCAATGCTCTGTTGCCCATCATCACGCTTTTCGGCCTGTCATTCCCGATTCTGCTTTCAGGTGCTGTATTGGTGGAATCGGTATTCGCCTGGCCCGGTTTGGGAAGATTCGTTGTCGACGCGATCTTTGCGCGTGACTACAACGTCGTCACTGGTGCTGCCATCATTGTCGCCGGCATGGTGGTGGTGGGAAACCTCCTGGCCGATATCCTCTATCGCGTTGTCGATCCAAGAGTACGGGGCGCGTGATGATGTCCCTGGCACGCCGTTTGTCGGGTAACCGCAGGTGGCGGCACGGTGTGTTGCTGCTCGGCCTCCTAGGAGGACTGGCAGCTTTGGCACCGTTACTGGCACCGTACGATCCAACGATGCACCTGGGACTGCCCAAGCAGCTGCTACCGCCCTCACTAGCCCACCCCTTCGGCACCGATATGTTCGGCCGCGACGTGCTGAGCAGAGTCATTTACGGTGCCCGGATCTCCTTCGTGATCGCACTATTCTCTGTACTGCTGTCGGTGACCCTGGGCACGTGCATCGGCTTGTTAGCCGGGTATGGCGGACGCCTGTTAGATACATTGATCATGCGAGCGATCGACGCCGCACTCGCAATCCCACGAGTGTTCCTCCTCCTGGTCATCCTTGCCCTCTGGGAACGGGTAGACATTTGGACACTGGTCATCATCCTGGGGCTTTCGAGCTGGTTTGGAGTGAGCCGTATCGTACGCGCAGAGGTGCTGAGCGTCACAGAACGTGAGTACATGGTCGCGGCCCGGTCACTGGGCATCGGGACCCGCAGGGTGCTGCTGCACCACCTACTACCCAACGTGATGGCACCCGTCGTCGTTGCTGCCACGCTCGGCATGGGGCAGATCGTGTTGATCG
>JBDGXD010000087.1:0-13289 GCA_039584755.1 Gemmatimonadota bacterium | reverse complement strand
ATGAGATGGTGGACCTTGCCGACCTCGAACGGGCCGCTCAACTGCTCGCAGCATTTACCCGAACAGTGACCGCGCGAATGGACTTCACCCCAAGGTAGAAACTCGAGCTCGAGCCGGACAGACGCTGCAGCTCTGTACAGGCCTAGCGAACAGGCATTGGCAGAAGAGATCGCTAAGAACCGCACTCCTATTAGCTTACGGGTTCTCTGTGAGTCGCCCTCGTGAGAGGCAATAGGAACCGAGCTAGGGGACATGAAGCGTATGTATCTATTTTTCAAACAGTTACGCATTGCGATGCTGGCCACGTTGGCAGCTGGGTTTGCGGGTATCCTGGCCTCCGAGGCCCGAGCCCAATCAGCTCAGCAACGCATTCTGACCGACCTCAAGTATCTGGCTGACGATGCCCGAGAGGGCCGCGGCGCAGGCACGGAAGGCCTTGACTCGGCGGCAGCCTATCTGGCGGCGCAGTTCCGACAGGCTGGACTCCGGCCCGCCGGGACTGACGAGTTCTTTCAAATGTTTGAGCTCGACCCGACCGCGCCCGCCTTGGCTCATTCGGGCATCGGTGGGGCTGCGGTGAAAAACGTCGTGGGCCTCATACCGGGAAGCGGGCGCCTGGCCGGGCAGGCCATCGTGATCGGCGCCCACTACGACCACCTCGGCTTGGGTGGATCCGGCAGCCTCGACCCTGACAGCCTCGGGGTCGTGCACAACGGCGCAGACGACAACGCATCGGGAACCGCAGCTCTATTGGAGACGGCTCGCATTCTGAACCGTCGTGCCGCCCCGGATGTGCGTACGATCGTTTTTGTGGCTTTCACCGCTGAGGAACTAGGGTTGATCGGATCTGACCACTACGTGAAAGACCCCAGCGTTGCCAACGATTCTACCTACGCGATGTTGAACTTCGATATGGTTGGCAGGCTGAGGGAGAACAAGCTAGTCACAGGTGGCACCGGTTCGGCACCTGAATTCCCGCAGCTACTCGACTCCGTGAACGCTGGTTACGGATTGAACCTCGCCGCACAGGATGACCCCTGGGGCCGCAGTGACCACTCTTCATTCTATGCTGCGGGTATCCCAGTAATCCATTTCCTAACGGACACCCACGAGGACTATCACCGTACGACGGATGATTGGGACAAGATCAACGTGGACGGCATCGAACGAGTGTCGATGTACGCAGCCGACCTGGCATGGGTGCTGGCAACTCGCACCAACCACCTGACCTACGTCGACCACCCACAGCCCCAGCAGCCGATGGCCGGTGGCTCTGGAGCTTGGCTCGGAACGATACCCGACATGAGCAGCTCACCGGGTGGCGTCCGCCTCACGGGAGTGAGAGAGGGCGGTCCGGCTGAGTTGGCGGGCATTCAGGGTGGTGACATAATCGTACAGATCGGCGATTTCGAGGTGAAAGACCTGTACGGTATGACAGACGCCTTGCGCTCGTTCAAGCCGGGTGACGAGGCAACAGTGGCCGTCATGCGCGACGGCGAGCGCATTGAGATGACAGTCACATTTGGAAAGCGTGGCGGCTGAACCGATTCTGAAATCCGAGACGATTGCAAGGGCGCTGCACGCCGCTTTCTGTCGTGGAGCGCCAACCCAAGAGCTGATGCACATAGCCGCGACCAAGATGCGCGCGGCTGGTTCGCCATATGACAGCATCTACTTCTATTCGGTGGCTCCCAGCGGAGATCTCGACTTCTCGGCATACGCCGGGAGACCTGCAGATCCCAGTAGGATCTCGCTTACGATAGGAATCCGTGGGCGAGCGCTGGCCGAGAAGGCCAACTTCAATGTGCCCGATATCTCCGACATCGCACACCATCGGCCTCACAGCAGTGAGACGCAGTCGAAACTCGTGGTCTTGATTCGCCGTCACGCTGAGATTCTCGGTGAGATCGATGTAGAATGCGACTGTCCCAACGGATTCAGCAGAGCTGAGCAGAACGCCGTAGAGCAGGTAGCTGATGCACTAGCGGCGCTCATTTGACCTTCGAGTCCCATGCAGTTTGCTCCACAGACATAACGAGTTGCCGTAAACGGATTGGAGATCTGCACACGCTACCGTGGTGGAGGTCCCCATGTAGTAGTCCTCCACGGCGGCCCCGGCGCAGACTTCAACTCACTCCTTCCGCAATTCGACGCGTCATCTGGCAACAGGCGACTCATCTACTACGATCAGCGGGGCGGTGGTAGGTCGACGGCTCCACGAGGTGCGCAACTCGGTTGGCGCCAACACGTGACCGACTTGACCGGCTTGATGGACCACTGGCGGATTCGTTCGGCAAGCCTCGTGGGGTATTCGTGGGGCGGGTTGCTGGCTCTATTGTATGCCACGGTACACCCTGATCGCGTGGCGAGTCTGGCTCTGATCTCTCCTGCCCCTGCAACATCAAGGGGACGGGCTCTGTTCGTACAGCGGTTCGCGGCCCGAATGGCCAATCCGTGGATCGTTGAACAGCGCGCGAAACTGGAGACGTCCGGATTGCGTCATTCAGATCCCGCTGCGTTTCGTCAGCGGGCCTTCGAGCTTTCCGTCGCCCCATACTTCAGGGAACCAGAACTCGCCGCTGGTGCGAAGCAGTTCCTGATTGCGGCGCGAGCACGAGAAGCTGCCTGGCGGAGCCTTGGCGAATATGACATAACCAGTGAGCTAGGAGATCTCGAAGTGCCGGCGTTGGTCATACACGGGCGTCACGATTCGATTCCGATATCAACGGCAGAGTGTACTGCGAAGCTCCTCAATGCGAGATTCGAGGTCATGGAGAACTCAGGTCACCTACCGTTCATCGAGGAGTTCGATCGATTCGTAACGCTGCTCGACGACTTCCTCCCGAGTGACGCGCTGTGAACCGTCCGACGCCTTATGAGTTGACGGTTGGTGAGGACATCGAGAACCGGTTTCCAGCTGTGGAGGCCGAGGCGCAGGCGGGAATGAAAGACGCCACCGATCCCGCACAGTTTACGTCTCTTCCTACGGTGCAGCGCATACTCACCGACATCGAATCGCCTGAACTCCTCTCTGAACATCCGGAAGCGGCGGCTGAATACCTCGCTCTACTCTATTCAGCGTTCCGGTTCTGGAGTGCCGGCAAGGTCGTATATGGCATAGCTCGTGAGGATTGGAGCGACTGTGGCCGCCTCCGCGGATCACAGTTCCCGGACGTCCCGTCCGGCGCCTGCTATGTGCAGTTCAGCGAACGGTGGTTTTGGGCCCAGATCGACGAAGGGGCTCCCCACGAGCCGCTCGACGGCATGTTCATCGCCCAATCGGCTGATCGTCAACAGCTGGTAGTAGTTGCGGTGCTGGGACTTCGGACTGAAAGGGGTGGTTTTAGCCAGATTTCGTTGACCGTGGCCACCGCTGACCTGAACGAGGCCGACTTCCATACAGACACTCCGTTATTTTCACCGCTCATGGATGGTGGAGCCGAGGCAGGATTCAGATCTGTGAGTTCGGTAGCAGGCTTGCTTCTGCTAGCGCAACTCGCATTGAACCAGGCCACGAGCTAGTTTGAGCCGCTGACGACCGGCAACCAGCGTCTAGAGACGCCGACTCGGGACGGCTCACAGGGATAGAGGGGACAAAGTGAAGGGCGCCAAGGACCGCACCAAACCAATAATCCGCAGGCTGAAGAAGCAATATCCCGATGCGGGTTGCTCACTAACTCATCGGAGTCCACTGCAACTGCTCGTCGCGACTATTCTCAGTGCGCAATGTACTGACGAGCGGGTCAACATCGTCACGAAGGTACTGTACCGCAAATACAAAACGGCTCGGGATTATGCCAACGCCGATCCGGCAGTGCTTGAAGAAGAGATCAGATCGACAGGCTTCTACCGCAACAAGACCAAGTCGATCATCTCGATGGCACAGGACTTGGTGGACAAGCACGGCGGCCAAGTTCCCCAGACGATGGAGGAGCTGACGAGTCTGCGCGGTGTGGGACGCAAAACTGCGAACGTCGTGCTGGGCAATGCTTTCGGAATTGATGAGGGCATCGTGGTCGACACGCACGTCAAGCGGATATCGAACAGGCTTGGCCTCACACGCAACCAGGACCCTGAGAAGATCGAACAAGATCTAACGGAGCTAATTCCAAGACCAGAGTGGACACTCTGGCCCCATCTCCTCATTCATCACGGTAGAGCGATCTGCCAAGCGCGGAAGCCGAAGTGCGAGATGTGCACCATCAACGACCTCTGCCCATCATCGACCTGATACCAAAGGGCAACTCACCGAGAAACTGAAGACGGGACGCACTCATGAGAATCGATTTCGCCGTCGTATGCGACTATGCCTTGATAGATCAATATGGCAAGCTTTCTGTGCTCGGTATCTTCCACCACATCTGGGTGAGTCAGTTCCCTACAGTTCACCCCAGGCTCCACCTCGTGCTGAGACTGAAGGGGGCCCGCACGGAGATCGGCGAACATAAGGTGAAGATCAAGCTCACCGACTCCGAAGATCGCGAGATCATAACCGGTGACGGTGAAGTCAGTTTCTCGGAACCACCGGCCGGTGTGCTCGAAGTAGAATCCGGTGCCGTCCTAGTGTTCGATGTACCGTTCGAGCAAGCTGGCAAATACCAGTTCGAGATAGAAGTCGACGGTGACATACGCACGTTAGTGCCCATCACGGTCTCGATGGGTCCTCGTTCCTCGGCTGGTGGAACTAAAGAGCTGAACTAGGATGAGTAGTTCGGTTGATTCTAGGGTAGTTGCGTCTTTGAACTCCACATGGGCTGCTGCCCGCAATAATCCGTGGCTCGTCATTGCGGCAATCATTTGCATCTTTGGACTCACCTACAACTTCAGTGGCTATCCGCTGTTGGACCCGGACGAAGGTCGCAATGCGGAGGTTGCGCGTGAGATGGCCGATGGTGGTGGTGTAGTCGTTCCACAGCTGAACGGATTACCATACCTGGACAAACCGATACTCTACTTCGCATTGGGTGCCGCTAGCATGAAGTTGTTGGGCCCCACCGTGCTTGCGGCGCGCTTGCCGTCGTTGCTGTTGACTCTAGCAACGGTGGCACTGGTTGGGTGGTTTGGAGCCAGAATATTCGGACGATCCGGTGCATGGACCGCGATTCTGGCGACAGCCTCGATGCCGTTTACGCTGGCGTACTCGAGGACGGTGATCTTTGACAGTACGCTCACGTTCTTCGTGGTACTTGCTCTGGTCGCGTTCTACATGGCCATGGTGGCCCGCGATCACAGCGGGTTGTTGCATGGAATGGGGGAAAGAGGGCCGCCCGCCAGTCCATCAGGAAGTCCAGCCACCCGGGGGCGGATGGGGGAGTGGTGGACAACCATCGCTTGGACCGCCATGGCACTTGGCGTTCTTACCAAGGGCCCGATTGCTCTCGCCATTCCCTTGATGGTTGCAATTCCGTTCGCAGCGTGGCGCCGCGCTTGGCGCACGATTGCGGATCCACTGTCCCTGTTACTCTTCGCCGCTCTGTTGACACCGTGGCTGTTTGGAGTTTCACGGCAGATACCGGACTTCCTCCACTACGCCATGGTGACCGAGACGGCTAATCGCTTGACCACGGATGAACTGCAGCGCACCGGTCCAATCTGGTATTTCTTGGCGATACTACCTGCCGCAGCTCTGCCGTGGTCACTCGTCGCTATCGGAGCCTGGAAAACCATCAAACGTCGCCGTGACCGCCATGGCAACATGGATGGGCGGGTGGTCTACTTGCTGCTGTGGATTCTGATACCATTCCTGTTCTTCAGCTTGTCGCAATCCAAACGCCCGCAGTACATCTTGCCACTGATGCCCGCCGTGGCGTTGTTGGTGGCAGCAGCATGGCATGGCTCGGGTGATCGCCTTCCTGGAGCACGAATCGCAGCCACGGGAATAGCCCTGTTGGGTGCGTTCTTCCTGACCGCGAGCCACATCATTCCCGATCTGGTACCTGCGAGTTCGACTGTATCCAACACCATTCCCGCAACAGCGCTGGTGCTCGGCTTCGCGTGCGTGTTAGCGGGTGTCCTCGCATGGTTGACTGCACACCGTCTTGGGTTGGTGCTGATCGCATTTGCAATTCCCGTTGCCGCCGTTCCGGTCGCGAGTCAACGGCTAATGGACGCTATCGGTGATGAACGTTCAGCTGCCACAATAGCTCGGATGGTCGAGTCAGCAGCCGGGGCAGACGCGAGAGTCATAGGAGTAGCTGCACTGCCGCTTTCACTCCCGTTTTATCTCCAGCACCCGGTACTGTTGGCCACTGAGGACGGGTCCGAGTTGACCAGCAACTACATCATTCGTCACTTCGATGACTATGCTGGCAGTTCAACGCTCCGTCCAGCGGATTGGTGGCGCACGGCGCTCGTTGAATGCAATAGGCCCACCGTTTTTGTTGTATCAGCTGCAGACCGTCATGCGCGCGAGATCCTCAGGGCCGCCCTCGATCTCATGCTCGAGACGCGGAAGTACGCCGTCTATGGCCCCTGCGGCATCACCAACCTGGCGCACACACCAGTTCGCTGATGTGCGGCATCTACGGCATGGTGTCCCTGTCAGGTGCACCTCTGGCGAAACCCGAGACGCTGACCCGCATGGGCCGGGAACTTCAGCATCGTGGCCCGGATGCCCATGGGACTATTAGCGCCTGCGGCGCCACATTCGGTGCTGAACGGCTCAGGGTGATAGACCCAACACCTGCGGGAGATCAACCGTTCACAGCGATGGACGGACGCGTTTTGTTGGTGATGAACGGCGCGATATACAATGCACCAGACTTGCGCCGGCGCTATAGCTCCTTTCCATTCCGTTCGCGGTCGGACTCCGAGACCGTGCTACCGCTCTATCTGGATCAGGGACGCGGCGGTCTGGCCGAGTTGGACGGAATGTTCGCCATTGCGATCTTCGATGCGAGAACTCGTGAACTGGTTCTGGCGCGTGATAGGGCCGGAGAGAAACCCCTCTTTTTCACGTCCGTCGGCGAAGAGATCTGGTTCGCTTCCGAGGTGCAGGCTTTACTCGACCGGCGTCCACATCGTTCACTGAACGAGACTGCAATGCGCGAGTTTCTTACCCTCGGCTACATCAGTGAGCCACACACCATGTTTCGCCACATCTACCGGGTTGAAGCCGGCACCATACGGCTGGTGAGCGAGCGAGGACACGAGGTAGTCAGGTATTGGGATTGCGACGCCGCGGCTCACGCGGTCGAGATGGCAGACAGTCCCACGGATCAGCTCGAGGGGTTGTTGGCCCAGGCCGTCGACAAGCAGTTGACAGCCGATGTGCCGGTCGGCGTGTTCTCGAGCGGCGGTGTTGATTCGGCATTGCTCACTGCGTTGGCTGTGCGCACGAGAGGAGCCGATTCCGTTCGCACCTTCGGAGTGGGCTTCACGGCAAAGCCATACGACGAGAGCCAGAATGCGCGACAGGTAGCGGACCTTCTGGGCACTCCACATCTCACCCTACAGCTGGACGAAGCCGCTCTCGCAGAATCACTTGGTATCATCATCGATCGTGTCGCCGAACCGATCGCAGACCCCGCGGTTTTGCCGACTTACCTCCTCGCCCGAGCTGCACGGGATCACGCTACGGTAGTGCTCAGTGGAGAGGGAGCCGACGAGCTGTTTGGCGGGTATCCGACCTACTTGGGCCACCGGGCGGCACGACTCTACCGCCAACTTCCCACTCCGATCCGCCATACTGTGGCTCACGCCTTCAATGCACTTCCAGTCTCCCAGCGGGGCAAAGTACCGCTAGAGTATCTGCTGAAGCGCTTCGCCATGTCGGCGGAGGAGGAGACTGCTGACCGCCATCGGCATTGGTTCGGAACGGGCCTCGGTCCACAGGTCTGGCAGGATGGAATACGTGCCCAGCATGATCCACCCCCATTCCCTGAGGGCCCGGACGACGTGGCTCGTGCCACCGTGTACGACTTTCGCACCTATCTGAGAGACAACCTCCTGACCAAGGTAGACAGGGCCACCATGCTCTGCTCGCTGGAGTCGCGGGCGCCGTACCTCGACAAGGATGTTGTCATGTTTGGCTTGGCAATGCCCTCCTCCCTCAAGATTAGACGCACCACCACCAAGTGGCTGCTGAAGCAGGTAGCCCGTCGCTGGCTGCCACGTAGCATTGTGCACCGCAAGAAGCGTGGCTTGAGCGTACCGGTGGCACAGTGGCTGAATGGCGGACTCAGGCCGGAGGTTGATCGGCTATTGGCCCCCAATAGAATCGAGAGTAGGGGACTGTTGCAGGGCAGAAAAGTGCAGCAACTTGTGTCAGAACACAGGCGGGGACTCGCCAACCACAGCAGAGCCATTTGGACAATCTTGATACTCGAGTACTGGATCGACCGCTGGGGTTCAGCTGATTGACAAGGAAGGAATCATGACCAGAGACGAAGCGCTCGCCCTGATGCACGAGTACACCCCCTCAGATGGGTTGCGCAAACACATGTACGCCGTCGAAGCCGCGATGCGAGCCTATGCCCACAAGTTCGGTGAGGACGAGGAGAAGTGGGGGTTGGTGGGACTACTCCACGACTTCGACTACGAACGCTACCCCAACGACGCGCACTCAGCCACCGAGGAGCACCCGTCATTTGGAGTGAACCTGCTGCGGGAAGGGGGCCTGCCTGAAGACATGTGCGAGGCCATCATGGGTCATGCCAGTTACACGGGGGTACCACGGGAGTCTTTGATGGCAAAGACTCTGTTTTCCGTGGACGAACTGTGCGGCTTTCTGACAGCGTGCGTCCTGGTCAGGCCGTCGAAGAGCTTCGGCGACCTCAAGGTCAAGAGCGTCAAGAAGAAGCTCAAGGACAAGGCCTTCGCCCGGGCGGTCAGTAGAGAGGAAGTCCAGCAAGGTCCCGAAGAGATCGGAATCCCGTTCGACGAACACGTCCAGTTCGTGATCGACTCGCTCCACCCCGTCGAGCAGGGCCTCGGACTGGGCGGCGAATGACCAGTCTGGCTGCTCTTCCCCTCCTTCCCCTTCTTCCCCTCCTAATCTGGCCGGGCAGCAAAGGAGGGAAGGAGACTTCAACACCCCCAGGATGCCATGCGTAGTACAGGCATGGAGGACGCTGAACTAGCCGCTCTGGCGCATGCAGGCGACCGGGAGGCGTTTGGCGAACTGGTGCAGAGGTACGCTGGCCAGGCACGCCGGGTGGCACGGTCCGTGGTGGCCAACGAGGCTGATGCGGACGACGCGGCGCAGGACGGCTTTCTGGCTGCACTGAGAAATCTGGGCCGCTACGATCCTGCAAGACCGTTCGGCCCCTGGCTGATGCGAATCGTCGCTAACGCTGCCACCGACAGACGAAGAAGGCAGAAAGTTCGGGCCGCCGACCAGATCTCGCCCCAAACGCCGTTCAATGGACCGCTGCCCGATAAGGAAGCCTTCAGGCGTCAGTTTCGGGCGGCGTTGGAGGCAGCGCTGGCCACGCTCCCGGAGCGACGGCGCATGGCGGTTGTGCTGTTCGATGTAGAGGGGTACTCGCATCAGGAGATAGCGGAGGTACTGAACGTCCCGGTGGGAACCGTGCGTTCAGACGTATTCCACGCACGTCGCGCATTACGCAAGGAGTTGGCTGCGTGGGAGGACCTGAAGGAGGAGATCATATGAGGGTGTCTCCGTTTGATCATCGGCCCGACCGAGAGTTGGGCAAAGCGCTCCAGTCCGTGCTCTCGGGTGCAGACGAAGAGGCGTTTGTACAGAGGGTGCTAGCTCGTGCCGCCGAAATGCAGGCGAACGGCGGCGTGGGGCTAGCCTGGTGGGAAGTGCTCGACACATGGGCACGGCCCGGGTTGGTTGCGGCGGCTTTGGGACTGGTTGCGGCGGTAATGGTCTGGGCTGGCGGCCTAACGTTTGGGGGCCAGACAACAGTGGCCCTGGGCGATCCATTGCAGTCGGTGGGAGATAGTGGAGTGCCAGCCGCGTTTTTGGCAACGGCGCAGCCGCCCAGTCTGAACGAGATACTGGCTATGGGATTGGGCAATTGATAGCTGGTGGTTTTGCCAACGCCCGTAACACTCGAGTGCAATGAACTGTCAAGAAAGCAAGAATAGAAGCACATCCAAGGTGGTGTACTAATGTTCAACAGATCGAAACTCTGGGCTACCGGGTTGCTGGTTGCGATGTTCGTGACCGGTGCGGCGGTTGGTGGCGGGATGTCACAGGCCTGGCGAGGAGACGGCGATAATGCCGGCAGCACAGGTAGGGACAGTCCCGACCGCGCGAGGCCCAGTTACGTCGAGCGGCTCACAGCGCACCTGGACCTGACCGAGAGTCAGCAGGTGGAGGTCGAGTCGATAGTGGCTCGGCGAGAGTCCGACATGGCAGAGCTGTGGCTGGACGTACGGCCGAAGTTCGACGCGCTACGTGACACCATCCGCACCAAGATCATGGACGTGCTTACTGAAGAACAACAGCAGAAATATCGCGAGTTGCTAGATCACGGCAGTCGCAGGGGAGAAAGGGATCGTGAAAACAGGACTCATAACTAGGGCCGTCGCAGTGGTGGTGTTCGTTGCTTCCACGGCCACAGCATCGCTAGTCGCACAGACGCAATCGGTGAGGCTCGAAGAGGCCATAGACATGGCGATGCGCTCACAGCCGGCTATGGTACAGGCGTACGGCCAGGTGAGCAACGCGAATTCGGCCAAGCTTCAGGCCATTGGCGGTTGGCTACCTAGTCTGTCGGCCAGTTCGGGCTTTAGCAGCAATTCGACGACACGGTATGACCAGGCTACGCAGCGAACGGTGGTAGGATCTTCCACATCGTACAGCTCCGGCATAAGTGCGAATCTGACGGTCTTCGACGGCCTGTCTCGCATGTACGACAACCGGATCGCCAATGCAGATGCGGATGCGGCCGATGCGACCCTGGTCAATCAGGAGTTTCAGACCGCACTGCAAACGAAGCAGACGTTCTTCAGTGCTCTTGCTGCTGAAGAATTGGTTCGTGTCAGCGAAACACAGATCGAGCGATCTCTCGAGCAACACCAGATCTCCAAGGACAAGCTCGCTGCCGGCACCGCGACGCGTTCGGACACTCTGCGTTCCAGTGTCGACCTTGCCAATGCTCGACTCCAGAAGCTGAATGCTCAGGCTCAACTGGCCAACGCCGAGGCTGCTTTGGCACAATTGATCGGAGTTGATGGTCCTGTTAAGGCGATTCGCGAAGACGACCTGCTCGGGATGGTTGTGGTGGACACCACAGCGTTGCGGGATGAAGCTCTGCAGCGCTCACCGACTATCTATCAGGCAGACGCGGCTGTCCGTGCAGCGGCTGCCAACCTATCAGCATCCTACGGAACGTACCTCCCTCGTATTTCGGCTTCGTACTCCCGATCCTGGGCCGGTAGTGAGGTCCTCGATCTCAATCCCAGTTGGTCGGCCCGCTTGAGTGCTTCGTGGACACTGTTCAACGGGTTCGCCCGCGAGGCCACCAAGTCGCGCGCTCAAGTCAGTCGTGACAACGCGCGTGCTCAGGCCGACGACTCACGCCGCAACGTCAACACCCAATTGACACAGCACCTGACGGCGCTGGCTCAGGCACAGGCACAACACGACGTCGCCGCGGGTAACATAGCCGCCGGCCAAGAAGACCTGCGGGTGCAGCGGGAGCGCTACCGCCTCGGCGCAGCTACGTTGCTGGAGGTACTGGTCGCACAGGGAAGCCTAGACAACGCTGAGGTCAGCATTGTACAAGCCCGTCTGGACTACCTCGTAGCCAAGGCCCAGATCGAGGCATTGATAGGAAGAGAGCTATGACTGCTATCAAGCACATGGAGTTCCAGACCGGCGACATGCCGACCGAGAATATCGTCATCCTGGCGCATAAACTGACGCGTGATTACGTACTGGGATCCGAAGTAGTGCGCGCTCTGCGAGGGGTCGACCTGCAAATCAAGCGGAACGAGTTCACCGCGATCATGGGCCCATCCGGTTCCGGTAAGTCCACCTTGATGAACTTGCTCGGTTGCCTCGACACGCCTACTGCAGGCGAGTACTGGCTCAATTCGCAGAAGGTGAGTGAGCTGGACGACGACGAATTGGCCCGGATCCGTAACAAGGAAATTGGATTTGTGTTCCAGACGTTCAACTTGCTGCCGCGTGCCACGGCACTGCACAATGTCGAGCTGCCGCTCATCTACGCCGGCGTCTCGGCCAAGCAACGCAAGCAGCAGGCGGCAGAATCACTCTCGAAAGTGGGCCTTGGCGACAGGATGCAGCACCGCCCGAGTGAGATCTCCGGTGGTGAGCGCCAGCGGGTCGCAATCGCGCGTGCGTTGGTGAACAACCCGAGCATTCTGCTCGCTGATGAGCCGACCGGTAACCTGGACAGCCGCACCAGCTCGGAGATCATGGAGATCCTGGAACGGTTGCACGACGGAGGACAGACCGTCATCCTGATTACTCACGAACACGACATCGCAGCACACGCGAGCCGTCAGATCCATCTTCTGGACGGCCAGATCGAACAAGACGTAATAACAGAGAGAACAGCATGAAGTTCTTAGGAATACTCGCGCTACTCATAGTAGCAGGCGCAGCCACTGCATTTGCCATGCTGCGCAACGGCGAAGAAGACCTCGCGCCCATGTATCAGCTCGCCACTGTCACGCAGCGCAACATCGTGGTCACAGCGAATGCTCCTGGCACGGTTGAGCCCATCAGGACAGTAGAAGTCCGCTCGAAAGCCTCCGGCGAGATCTTCGACATGCCGGTCGAGACCGGTGATGCCGTGGCATTGGGCCAGTTAATCGTTAGGGTCGACTCTCGAATACCGCAGGCCACACTGCGGCAGGCTGAAGCCGATCTTACCTTGGCGCAAGCCCAGCTAGATAATGCCGCAGCCCAGATGAGACGATCCGAGGGACTGTTCGCGACCGAATCGATCACGGAACAGGAATACGACACCGCCAAACTCTCCGTTGCGAGCGCGAAAGCGCAGCTGGTGCGGGCGGAACGTTCGCTCGAGGATGCGCGCATCGCCGCCGAAGACACCGAAATCAGAGCCCCGCTCAACGGCGTGATAATGCAGAAGCTCGTCGAGGAGGGAACGGTCATCACCTCTGCAACCCAGGGAGTCAGCGGCGGCACGATCTTATTGCAGATGGCGAACCTGGACACGGTGCAAGCGCGGGCACTGGTCGACGAAACCGACATCGGGAAGATCAAGCCCGCCCTCGAAGTCACAATTACGGTTGATGCGTTCAAGAACCGGCCGTTCGACGGCAAGGTGTTGTAGATCGAACCGCAGTCGAGTGTTGCCCAAAACGTCACGATGTTCCCG
>JBDGXD010000086.1:0-21410 GCA_039584755.1 Gemmatimonadota bacterium | reverse complement strand
TCCTGCCACCTGGCATTTTTGACATCATTTTCCCATCCCAGAGCTTGCCAGACACTCCCCGTCTTGCCAGGCATGAACGGTGATGCCATCACGGTGATGCGTGCCAAAGCTCTGGCCAAAGAGGCCAGAACCGACTCGAGTTGAGCGGCGTCGCCCTGTTTCATCAGGTCCCACGGCGCCGTTTCTTCAACGAACTGGTTTGCGCGGGTAACCAGGCCCCAGGTGGCGTCACCCCCCTGGTGAATGAGATTGGCATCCATTGCTGCTCGATACGCGGCAATCGTCCGGTCGCCGGCTGCATCGAGTTCCGTGGCCTCCACCGACTGTGGAACCACTCCGCCGCCGTATCGTTTGATCATCGCCAGGATGCGACTTGCCAAGTTGCCATAACCGTCAGCCAGCTCCGACGTGTATCGGGTATCGAACCGTTCCCAGGTGAAGTTACCGTCCGAGTCCCACGGGACCTCGCGAAGCAGGAAGTAACGCAACGCGTCTGGCCCGTGTCGGTCGATCGCTTCCCGCAGATCCAGACGTACACCGGCGCTCTTGGAGAACCGCGCACCAGCGGTGTTGACCCAGCCATGACACCAAACGCCCCCGGGGACAGCCAGGTCGGCGGCCTTGAGCATCGCGGGCCAGAAAGCTGCGTGGAACCGCAGAATGTCTGGTCCGATGACGTGGAGGTCGGCCGGCCACATCTTCTCGTAGGCATGGTCGGGGAAACCGGTCGCCGACAGGTAGTTGATCAGCGCTTCGAACCATACATAGACCGTATGCGAGTCGTCCCCCGGCCAGGGAATTCCCCAGGTCACGCTCGCCCTGCTGGCGGACATCGCGTAGTCCTGGTCCCATTCCGCGACCACGTTTCTGATCTCGTTGAGCTTGGCCCTGGGGCGAACGAAATCGGGTGTTGTATCGGATGAGGAGTCGTACAGATCGAGCAGGTATTGCTTGAAGGCTCCGGCCTTGAAGAAGAAGTTGGGCTCTTCCACCCACTTGATCTCTCTTGTTGGGTGTTCGGGACATCTTTCTTCGACGAGATCTTTCTCCAGCTTGAATGCCTCGCAGCCGACGCAATAGAAGCCGCTATAAGTACCCTTGTCCACGTAGCCTGCTGCTTGAACTCGCTGCCACAATTCGTCGACGGTGCGCTTGTGCCGCTCCTCCGTGGTCCGAATGAAGTCGGTGTTGCTTATTGCCAGTTCGCGCCAGGCCGCCTCGAACTTCGCGGCGATGCCATCGACCCACGTTTGGGGATCGGTGCGCTGGTCGTCCGCGGTCTGAGCCACTTTTTGCCCGTGTTCGTCCATTCCTATAACGAAGTACACCTGCTGGCCTCTCAGGCGGCGATAGCGGGCAATGCAGTCGGCACCGATCTTCTCGAACGCGTGCCCGATGTGCGGTTCACCATTTGAGTAGTCGATGGCAGTGGTGATGTAGAATTTATCAGCCACTATCTTCCCCTCCGGACTCCTCTGACCCGCCATCGCTGGGCTCGCGCCGCTTCTGCCCGCCACGGCCGCGCCGCCGGCCGCGTCGCTTACGTTTCCGCTTCCGTGGTGTGACTGCCTCGGCCGCGTCCTCCGCCGTGATCTGCGGGTGGGCCTCGTCGAATGTGACAAGCGCCGAAGGTGGTGTGACAGCTGCGCGCTTGGCGCTCTCGACCTCGGACACGTCCTGCTTCAATTCCGCCAACGTGGCTGACCTCGTCGAGCCGTCCTCCGTTCGCAGTAGAATCTGTTCGCGGAATATGTCAACAGCGATGACCAATTCTGGACCCGAGGGGGTGCGTATTGTGCGCCCTTCCTTGGGGAATCGTTTTCGAGCGCTGACGTAGAAATCGTGCTCGTATCGCAGACAGCACAATAAACGTCCACAACCACCCGATATCTGCGACGGATTCAGTGAGAGTCGCTGATCCTTGGCAAGCGAGAGGCTGACCGGCTTGAGTTCTGGCAACCACGAAGAGCAGCAATACTGTCTGCCACAGCGGCCGAGTCCGTCGAGTCGCTTTGCCTCGTCGCGTGCACCGATTTGGCGCAACTCAATGCGTGTGCGGAACAGACCCGCCAGATCTCTTACCAGGGCCCGAAAGTCTACGCGTTTTTCGGCAGTGAAGTAGACCGTGAGCTTCTTGCGGTCCCACTGCCACTCGGCGTCAGAGACCTTCATCAAGAGACCGTGTGCCTGCACCCGCTCAGCCACCGTACGGCGTACGTCGTCCTCGGCCTTGCGGAGTTCGCCGGTCAGATGAGTGTCATCTGCACTGGCCGGTCGCACCACAGAGCCACGCGGGTCCTTGGGTGTCGCTAACTCGCAGCCGTTACAGCCGGCTCCACACTTGCGGGCAGCAGCCTCACCAATCGCCGTCACATGCCCGAGATCTCGGCCACGGTCGACCTCGACCACAACAGGTGTCCCGACTTCTGGTGGTGACTCACTGTCCCACGTGAAGAAGTCTTTGCGGTTGCCCTTGAACCGGACTTCGATCAGCTCGGACAAGTCAACCCTCTGCGAAGCTGCCCATTTGTAGGTACTTGTCTCTGCGGAGTTGTTTCAGCTCGTCCGGAGCCACCTTCGTCAGTTCTGCGACGCTTGCCGCGAGGGCGACTTCGAGATTGGCCGCCGCCTTTTCGGGATCGGCGTGGGCGCCACCGCGTGGTTCCGCGACTATTTTGTCGACCAGGCCGAGCCGAAACAGATCGTTGCTGGTGAGCTTCAGCGACTCTGCGGCACGCTCCTTCTGTGCCGCATCCTTCCACAGAATTGCGGCACATCCTTCGGGGGAGATCACCGAGTAGATGGCGTTTTCCATCATGAGCACTCTATCGGCCAATCCCAGAGCCAAAGCACCACCCGACCCACCCTCTCCAATTATGACCGCCACCAAGGGTGTTCGCAGTGCGGCCATCTCTTCCAGGTTGCGAGCGATTGCCTCCGCCTGACCCCGTTCCTCCGCTCCCAATCCTGGGTACGCACCGGGCGTGTCGATCAGCGTAATGACGGGGGCTTGGAATCGTTCGGCCATGAACATGAGCCGCAGCGCCTTGCGGTATCCCTCGGGGTGGGCCATGCCAAAATTGCGTTTCAGGTTGTCCTTCGTGTCGCGCCCTTTCTGCTGGCCGATTACCACCACAGGTCTATCCCGCAGCCGAGCCCACCCACCCACTATTGCCGGATCGTCACGATACAACCGATCGCCTTTGAGCTCGACAAAATCGGTGAAAACCGTGGCGATGTAGTCGAGTGTGAACGGGCGTCTCGGATGTCGCGCCACCTGCACTCGTTGCATCGGTGTGAGATGCTGGTAGATGTCGGCGCGTAGTTCCGCGAGCTTCGCCTGCAACGGCTCGATCTCCTGTTGAACGTCCAGCTGCCGGTCGGCAGCCAGCCGTTTGAGGTGATCGATCTGGCGTTCCAGTTCGATGATCGGTTTCTCGAATTCAGCGTTGAACGCAGTAGTTCCCACTGTGATTGCCTATCTCGCTTTCACGAGCCGCACGTGGCCGGCTCCCACCAATTCTCTCAGAGCATCCAGCAGTTCATCGTCCAGCTGCACTCGTACGTTGCGCGACCGTAGCCGTGCGGTCGAACCGTTGCCGTCACTCCATTCAACAAATAACGGAGCCGGCCCCGGATGGGCAGCGCACAATGCTGCTACTCCCCTAGCCAACTGTGGAGCCGCTGTGTTCTCGCGGTCCCACACCAGTTCCAGCCCGACAGAACCGGATTCACGCAAGTCGGCAAGCGGTTGTGCCGACTCCACAATGAAGGGAGCTCTCTCTTCACCTCGGTCTCTGGCGCTGTACGTACCGTTCAACAGCAATGCTGCATCCGGTACGATTACGTCCGATAGCTTGCTCCATGTGTCCGGAAAAACTAACGCTTCGGCCGTTCCATGAAAGTCTTCCACTGTCAGCCGGGCGTATTCAGCTCCTGTCTTGCGGCTGATCCGCCGCTTGACGGTTGTTACCACTACGGCCGTGCTGACCTGGTGCTCGCTCCACGTGCCCAGGGTTGCCGTTGTGCGAGAACTGAACAGTCTGGCCTCATCGCGGAAGCTCTCCAGCGGGTGACCTGAGATGAAGAAACCGATCACGCCCTTTTCCCTGGCAAGTCGGTCAGCCTCCGACCAGGGCTCCACGTTGGGTAGCTGGTCTTCCTTGGCTGAGGGTTCTTCCTCCGGTTCGCCGAACAAGGTTGTCTGGCCGGCGTCGCGCTCTGCTTGACGCAGCTGTGCCTCGCCCAACGCTACTTCCACGGCTGCGGCGAGTTGTGCGCGGTGTCCGCCGAATTGATCGAGTGCCCCCGCAGATATGAGCGACTCGATTACGCGTTTGTTGCATAGGCGCAGGTCCACCCGTTCACAGAAGCCGGTGAGTGAGTCGAATGGACCGTCCGACTCGCGTGCGTTGATGATCGATTCGATCGCCGTCCGCCCCACGTGACGAATCGCCCCCAAGCCAAATCGAATCTGCGTGTCTGCGGTCACGGTGAACTTCCAACCCGATTCATTGACCGAAGGGGGCAGAACCTCGAGCCCTAGCTCACGTGCATCGTTGATGTAGGTAACCACCTTGTCGGTATCACCGATCTCGGAGGAGAGCAAGGCGGCCATGAACTCGGCGCGGTAGTATGCCTTGAGCCAAGCTGTCTCGAAAGAGATGATACTGTAGGCAACGGAGTGCGATTTGTTGAAGCCGTATCGACCGAACGTTTGAATCTGAGCAGCGATGTCCTCAATCGCTCTACGGTCGTGGCCACGTTCAATGCAGCGATCAACAAAACGCTTCAACTCTTGCTCGATGAGTTCAGCGTCTTTTTTCCCGACAGCCTTGCGGAGAACGTCTGCTTCGGCCAACGAAAAGCCGGCGAGTATGTTCGCGATCCGCATTACCTGCTCTTGATACAGGATCACACCGTGAGTCGGTTCGAGAACCTCTTTCAGGTCGGGGTGAGGGTAGCGGACCTCTTCCTGCCCACGTTTGCGCCTGATGAAGACTTGATGCATGCCCGAGTCCAGTGGACCGGGGCGAACCAGAGCGTTGGTGGCTACCAGATCATCGAATCGGTCGGCTCGTAGCTGGTGCAGCATATCAGTGCCGAGCGGCGATTCGAACTGAAAGACGCCGGCCGTCCGGCCACTGCGCAGCAACTGGTATACGTTGGAGTCGTCGAGGTCTATCGAGTCGAAATCGACCTTGACCCCATGCCGTTCCCAGATCATCTGGACTGCATCATGGATTACCGTCAGCGTTCTCAGGCCGAGGAAGTCCATCTTCAACATGCCGATCTTCTCCAGTCCGATCATGTCGAACTGGGTGATGACCGACTCCTCGCCATTGCGACCGGCGGTGGTGCCCCGCTGGGGTGGTGTGCAGACCGGCACGTACTCGTCGAGTGGTCCGGGGGCGATGACCACACCGGCGGCGTGTACCGATGCGTGACGCGAGAGACCTTCGATCCGCTGTGCGAGGTCGACCAAACGCCCGATTGTCGGATCCTGCTGGACCAGTTGGGCTAGTTCCGGCACCTTGGCTGCTGCCTCGGCCACTGAGAGCGAGTAAGCCGGTCCAGTGGGTATCAGCTTGGCCAGCTTGTCGGTCTCGCTTGGACTCACTTTGAGGACTCTGGCGATGTCGCGCACAGCCGCACGTGCCTTCATGGTCCCGAAGGTGATGATCTGACCTACACTGTTCCTGCCGTACCGTTCGCGTACATACTCGATTACCTCGCCCCTGCGCTCGTAACAGAAGTCAACATCGATGTCAGGCATCGACACCCGCTCAGGGTTGAGAAATCGCTCGAATAGCAGATCGAAGCGCAGGGGGTCTACCGTCGTTATTCCCAAGACGTAAGCGACCAGAGACCCCGCAGCGGATCCACGTCCCGGCCCGACGGGAATTCCGCGTTCTCGCGCGGCACGGATGAAGTCCTGTACGATCAGGAAATAGCCGGAGTAGCCCAGTCGAGTGATGGTGTCGAGTTCATACTCGAGCCGCTCCCGGATGGTGTTGGCAAGCGGCTTCCCAAATCGCGCTTCGGCACCGGCGGTAGACAGTTCCACCAGCAGTTCGTTCTCCGATTTTGACTCATCGGCTCGGGGGAATTCCGGGACGAAGTAACGCTTCTCGAAATCAAACTCACAAAGGTCGGCCACCCGTTGCGTGTTCTCCAAAACCTCAGGGTGGTCCGGGAACAACTGAGCCATCTCGGCTTCCGACTTGACGTAGCTTTCTTGCCCGTAGAAACGGAATCTGTTGGGATCGTCTAGGTCCTTGCCTGTTCCGATGGCTAGCAGGCAGTCGTGAGCCTCGTGGTCAGCCCGCTCGAGGTAGTGGGCGTCGTTGGTGGCTACTACCGGTAGGCCGAGCTCGTCAGCCAGCTGAAACATCCCGTCCCGCACGATCCGCTCGTCAGGTATACCGTGATCCTGGATTTCCATCCAAAACCCGTCAGGCCCGAGCGTCGATGCCAGCCATTGAGCTGCGCGCTTGGCTTCCTCATAGTTATTGCGCCTCAGCCACAGCGGGATCTCTCCTGAGAGGCATGCTGCGAGTCCGATAATGCCTTCGGAGTGCCGCTCGAGGACCTCACGGTCGATCCGCGGTCTGCGGTAGTACCCTTCCAGAAAACCGACGGACGTGAGCTTGAGCAGATTCTTGTAACCGGCCTTGTTTCGGGCCAACAAGACCAGATGGGAGTATTGCGCTGGGGCTTCGGGTGGCTTTTCCCGTTGGTGACGGGATCCGAATGCTACGTATGCCTCGAAACCTATTATCGGGCGAATGCCTGCGGCCTTGGCCTCCTCGTAGAAACTCCACGCAGCGTGCAGGTTTCCGTGGTCAGTGATCGCCAGGCTATCCATGCCCAGTCCAATGACGTGCTGGACGAGGTCAGGGATGCGGTTTGCACCGTCGAGGAGCGAGTATTCCGAGTGAGTGTGTAGGTGGACGAAGCTCATGTTCAACAAGGGCCCAGCGCCCGGGCAGGGCTGCTGGGCCGGCTGGTTTCGTTTCCTCTGGACAGGCTGGGCCTATCCAGGCTGTCACGAGCGTACCTCCAGGGGAACTCACCGTGGGTACAGTGGTAAGCTACGTGGCTGGGTGAGCATTGTCAAAACACCGCGAAATCCCGTATGTTGCGATAGTTTCAAGGGTTACGCGGCTCCTGCCAGTGTGTGCCTTTCTTTACTGAGTGCTTCGGAGGATAAGAAGTTGACTGTAACTAGAACTTGCGTTGCCACGGTCGCAGCTCTTCTGTTGGCGAACGGGTGTGGCAGCGATGCCGTGGATCTGCCAGTACCAGCAGGCATAGAGAAGCTCGACGGAGACAATCAGCTAGCGACCGCAGGAAATAGACTGGCCAATCCGCTGCAGCTCTTGGTCGCGGCGTCAGACGGTAGTGCTGTGCCACGCGAAGCTGTAGTCTGGGCGGTGAGTTCGGGTGCCGGGGCGATTCTGTCTGATACCCTGTCGGTGACTGACGGCAACGGGATGGCGCAAGCATACCTGACGCTGGGGCCGTCGTCGGGTAACTACGTTGTTCAGGCTGCGTTGAACCGCAAGCGGGACGCCGTGGTTACGTTCACCGCGAGTGCGACTGCTGCACCCCGCTTGACCTCGGTCAACCCAAGCACGTTCACTAGCGGCGACGGGGTCGTGGTCTCGGGATTCAACATCACTGACTCGACCATCATCGAAATTGGTGGTAAGCAGGCGGAGACCGCGATGGTGTCTGTTACGGGGCGAGGTCTCATGGCGACCATTCCGCCGTGTCTAATCCCTGGTGAGGTCACGATCGTGGCCCGCGTCGGTCTGGCGGAATCATCCCCAGTGACCGGGACGTATGTGGCTGCCACCGATCCGCTAGAGTTGTCTGCCGGTGAGTATCTATCACTTGAGCCCGAGGTGCTGCAGGGCTGCGCGGTTTTCGATAGCACTGTGACTGAAAGGGAATACCTGTTTGCCCCACAGTCGGTGACTAGCACCCTGGGGCTCACGCTAGAGTTTCGGTTCAACGGCAATCAGGTGGCTGCGCTGGCTCCCGCGACACCGGCCAGGCCGCGGACTGAAAGGCCGCTAGCCCTCAGATTCGACGATTATCTCAGGGCACAAGAAGCCGAATTGGCACAGATTGTTAGGGAGCCGCAGGATGCGGAGCCGCTGCTCGCCCCGATTGAGCTCAACGTTGAGGTTGGTGACCATCGCTGGTTCCGCGTGTGCTCGCATATCGCCTGTAGTAGCGTAGAAGACTTTACGAGGGTAACCGGGGAGGTCAAGTACGCGGGTACGCGGGCCATTATCTACGAAGATGTGCAGGCGCCTCAGGGCGGGCTCACTCAGGCCGACTTCAACGAGTTGGGGGCCCTGTTCGATCTGGACCTGTACGATGTGGCGACGCGAGCCTTTGGCTCCGAATCCGACATCGATCGAAATGGGCGAGTGTTGATACTGATGACCCCGGTTGTCAATGGCCTCACTGAGAAGGCGCAATGCTCTACTTCGTTCATCACCGGTTTCTTCTTCCCGCTTGACATCGATCCTCTGGCGGCAAGCGACGCACGCTCCAACAAGGCGGAAGTCTTCTACGCTATGGTACCGGATCCAGGGGGGACGGTCACTTGTGATCACACCGCCGACCGGGTCAAACGGTTGGTGCCGGTCACGTTCGTTCACGAATTCCAGCACATGATCAACTTCCATCAGCATGTACTGGTACGAGCTGGCAACTCCGAACAGACGTGGCTCAATGAAGCCATGTCCCACATGTCTGAGGAGTTGGCGGCCCTGCATTTCGAGGCGCTCGGTGACTCAGCTCGGCTCACTGCGTTCGCTCTGGGGGACCTGTTCAACGCGTACGAATACCTCGCAGCCCCCGAGGACTACTTTCCACTCTACTCGGTTGGTACCGGTTTTCTGCCCGAGCGCGGCGCTACCTGGCTGCTGTTGCGGTGGCTGGCCGATCAGAAGGGGGAGGGTATCTTGCGACAATTGTCGGAGACCGGGCTCGTTGGAATTGACAATCTGGCCGCGGCGGTGGGCGAGCCTGTCTCTGAGCTGTTGAGCGACTGGTTCTTGGCCAACTACGTGTCGCACCACCCGGAAGTGTCCGTACCCGACCGGCTGCGGTATTCGACGTGGGACTTCAGGGCGACCTACGCCAACCTGCACGCGCAGGATCCGTCGCTGTTCCCGACGCCGTTTCCCATCGTGCCGCCGATGTTCAGCGGTGGTGCATTCACTGTGACGGGTCTGTTGGGATCGGGATCGGGCGCCTATTATCGTGTAGTCCAAACAGCAGGGCAGGCGGGATTCACCGTCGAGTTGGTTGACGACACTGGCAGCCCCCTCTCGGGGCCAGCGGAGCCAAGACTAAACGTCTTTCGCATCAGATAGCATGAACTCAACTGTGGGCTGGATGGGTCCTGGCCGCATGATCACTGTCGCATTGGCACTGTCTGCCTTGGCGATGTGCGTGAGGCCAATCTCTGCTCAAATAGGTACGGGAACGGTGCCCGCCGTGGTGTCGGTCCCGCTGTCTGTTAGGAGTGCAGGATTGAACGGAGCGGGTGCTGCGCTGGTAGGAGATGCGGGTGCCGTGTTCAGCAATCCGGCCAGTCTGGCGACCGTGAGGCACATCGGTCTGGAGGGTGCGTACCGCAGCCTCCCGTCGAATGGCAACGCTTTGAACGGGGCTGCTGCGGTGCGCGTCCGCCAGTTTCACCTGGGGCTCGGCGGCGCGTTCCTGGATTATGGCACTGACGCGACAAACTTCCCCATTGCAGGTCTGCCAGTCGGATCGGACTACCGCGAGCGGCTCGCCCAAGGATCGCTCGTTTATCGCTTCGGCATGATCGCACTTGGTGGTACGGTCAAGTACGTCCGAATGAACGCGGACACCGCCGAGCAGCGGGCATTGGGCGGAGATGCTGGGATCACGATCGCGGTCTTTGACATAATGGCGCTGGCGTTCTCGATACAGAACCTTGGTGGAAATTGGCGGAGCAGTTCCGTTCTGGATCTACCGCGGCTGAGCCGATTTGGATTTACGATGAACTATGTGGATCCACAAGAAACGTGGCGGTTGATGTCTACCATTGAAGTGCAGTGGCCGGAGGGTCGCTCTACTCGATTCGTCGGAGGGATCGAGGCGGGCGTTGTCGTCAAAGGCGTGGGCATCATCGGTCGTGGTGCATACGGGTCCCGACCGCAGGGCACACAGGCGTCCAAGTTCACGGTGGGAGCCAGTGTTCTCGTGATGGAGCGCCTGTCCTTCGACTACGCATATCAACCCGACGATGCTCGGGGGGACAAGGTGCACCGTTTGGGCTTGCGGTTGACCCTGTGAGTGAGTCGGAACGACCACATCACAACCGCTGGAAACTACTCGCTGGACTAGCTGCGCTATTCCTCTCTGGAGTGATTGTCACCTTCATTGTCAGTGCGGAAGCCCGCTATCTACTCAGAGCAGGCTACGAAGAAGGTCGCATCCTTTTCAAGAGACAACCGCTCGAACGGCTAGTCGCTGATCCGGCAGTCGCGGCCGAGCGGCGCGCTCTGTTCGATCTCGTGCTGGCTGCTCGGACGTTTGCTGCCGATTCACTCGGTCTCGATGCAGCTGATACCTACACCACGTTTTCCGACGTGGGTCGCGACACCCTATTGCTGGTGTTGTCAGCCAGTCCAAAGACCGTACTGCGGCCTCACGTGTGGCGCTACCCGATCGTGGGAAGGGTACCGTACAAGGGGTTCTTCGACTCGGAAGCCGCTAGAGCCGCAGCTCGAGAACTCGAATCCACCGGGTATGATGTCTACCTGCGGCCCGCAGCTGCATTCTCGACGCTGGGGTGGTTCAACGATCCGTTGTTGTCGACGGCCCTCTATCGGGATCCGGTGAGTCTGGTATCCACCGTGATTCACGAGATTGCACACAACACCCTCTATGTACCCAGTGCAACCAGCTTCAACGAGAGTTTCGCCTCTTTCGTCGGATACCGTGGTGCAGCGGCGTTCTTTTTGAGCCGGGGTGACAGTGCAAACGCGCAGCGTGCCGTTGACATCTGGGGCGACGAGGTCGAGTTGACCCGGTTCTACCGCGTCCTGGCTCAACGGCTCGAAGAGCTGTACTCTGGCGGATTCGAAACCCAGCACGTTCTGGCCGAGCGTGAGGTGATCTTTGCGGCCGCGCGCGACACGCTGGCGGCCTCTGTGGGGACGCGTATCAAGACCTACAGTAAGCAGAATCTCTTACGCAGGGTCATCAACAACGCCAGTGTGATAGCTGCTCGGATCTATCGGACCAAGCTGGAGAGCTTTGACGCGGTCTACTACCAGTTGTACGGCAATCTCGAAGTAACCATCACGGCCATAGCCACGATGGTCCACGAGAATCCGGGAGCGGAGCCGTATCAGCTGCTGGAGGCGTTCGAGCGGTGGTGACCCCTGAGCCGCTCGGCATCCGCTACGCGTGCCAGACTGATGGTGAGGGCAGCAGTGCGCCACGGAATTCCTTTCTCGTCCACGATCTTGCGAACGTGTTCATACGCGGCGCTCATCTTCCTCTCTAGTTCTTCTGTGACCTTGTCCATTGTCCAGGGGTGCTGTTGCAGGTTCTGCACCCACTCGAAGTAACTGACCACCACTCCACCTGCGTTTACCAGAAAATCCGGTAGCACGACGATGCGGCGGTCGTCCAGGGTCATGTCGCTGATGGGTGTGACCGGACGGTTGGCTGCCGCTACAACCACCTTGCAGTCGATCGCGTGGGCGTTCTTCTCCGGGCGCGAAATCGAACTGGCTCCGCGTGATGGCGCAGGTCGTCATTCGTAAGCGTCAGCACGGTAGACGTCATGAGTAATCCCGGTTAGAAGTGCGAGAGGACTACGCTGTCCGTACCATGATCGCAACCCGCGTGGTATTTTGACAGTGGCCCATCGAGATGCGACATAACTCACACAAGAGACGGACTCTCATGTCTACTGCCGATAGCTTCACACGCGACCAGCGGGGTCGCATCCTCGAAGAACTGAATGACCTCTTACGAATCCCTAGTGTTTCCACCGATCCCGAGCATGCTTCCGATTGTCGCCGCGCTGGACAGTGGTTCGCCGATCACTTGAAAGCACTGGGATGCGCCAACGTCGAGCTGAAGGCTAGCGACACGCATCCGGTTGTCGTGGCTGACGGTCCGCGCCGCCCGGGCAAGCCGACTGTGCTGGTGTACGGTCACTACGATGTGCAACCACCAGACCCACTCGACCTCTGGGAATCGCCGCCATTTGAGCCTACAGTGAGGGACGGTAACCTCTACGCACGTGGTGCTACCGATGACAAGGGCCAAGTGTTCTCGATCGTGAAAGCGTTCGAGGCCGTGTGCCAGAACGGTGTGCCACCGGTGAACGTCAGGTTCCTGATAGAGGGACAGGAAGAGTCGGGTAGCGGTATTCTGTTCGACCTGTTGGAACGAGAACCAGATCTGGTGGACGTCGATGCCTGTTTGGTGGCCGACACTCCGTATTACGCTCCTGGTTGGCCTGCAGTGGAGACCGGTCTCCGCGGCTTGTGTTACGCCGAGATCACCGTCCGGACGCTCAAGGGCGATCTCCATTCCGGCTTGTACGGGGGCGTAGCACCAAATGCGCACGAGACCTTGGTCCAGATTCTAGCGCAACTCAAGACCCCGAAGGGTCGCATCAAGATTCCCGGCCTATACGAAGCAGTTGCTCGTCCCACTAAGGAAGAACGTGAGGCTTGGGAGTCACTTCCATTCAGGCCACGTAACTTCATGCGCGAGGAAGTGGGCTCACGAGAGCTCACCGGTTTGACACGGTACTCGGTATTCGAGCGCCTTTGGGCCTTGCCCACAATGGACATTCATGGGATTTCTGGGGGCTTCACGGGTGAAGGGGCCAAGACCGTGATACCTGCCGTTGCCAGCGCCAAGATCAGCTTGCGGTTGGTGCCAAACCAGAAGGAAAAGACGGTGCAGCGCCAGCTAACGCGGGCGGTCAAGGCAGCGGCTCCCAAATACGCCGACGTATCGATCGATTTCATTCATGGTGCTGATCCTGTGTTGGTGGATGGCACGGGGCCCTACATCCAGTTGATCGATCAGGCGTTTCGTGAGGTGGAGGCACGCGGCGTGGTACCGATCAGGTCGGGTGGCTCGATCCCCATCGTACCTGCGTTGGGCTCAAGGGGGTGAAGGTGTTTGGGAGGTTCCTAGAGAAGATTTAGCAGGTGAAGGAGGGGAAGGAGATGAAGCGGATCATCTCCTTCACCTCCTAATCTCTCTAGATGATCTGATCCAGCTGCTTCATCTGGGGCGTCATGCCAAACACCTCAGACACCCCACCAACCACTTCCTCCAACGCGCGCCCCCACACATCCCGTGGAGTGCGCTCTGCCAATTCCCTGTGAATGCTGGTCATCACGACATCGCGAATCCCGCAGGGAACGATCAAGTCGAAGTAGGACAGATCGGTGGTTACGTTGACGGCGAATCCGTGCCACGTCACCCACTGTTTCACGTGGATTCCGATACTGGCAATCTTGCGATCGTCAACCCATACACCTGTATATTTCTCCCGCCGTTTGCCCTGCAGGCCAAGGCATGCGAGAGTCTGGATCAGGCTTCGTTCTAGCTGACGCAGGAACCAGTGCACATCTTCACGATGCTGTTTCAGGTCGAAGATGGGATAACCAACCAGCTGTCCCGGGCCGTGAAACGTAATGTCACCGCCACGTTCTATCTCGTACAGTTCTATGCCGCGCGCCTTCAAGTCCTCACGCGGCGTCGGCAGGTTTTCCAGCTGAAAGCTGCGGCCCAGCGTTATTACGGCGGGATGCTCGACGAGGAGGAGTATGTCGCGCTCCATCTTTCCAGCGATCCGATCGTTTGCCAGCCGACGTTGTAGTTGGAGCGCTTCACCATAGGACATACTGCCCAGTCCAACCACGGCGAGTTCACGGCTCATGACCAGCTGCCCGGCGTGCATTACGACGCGTATAGAAGATGGCTGCGATGAGGGCCGCCAAATACACGGTCAATCCAGAGATTCCCAAGAAGAAATCGATCGGCATTGCGACGATTGAGAGCAAGGCGGCACCGAAGACTGAGAGTGCTCCGACCACTCCCCGTCGCCAGGGGTCCTCGAGTGATTGGGTCAAATGCCAACCGGACGACACGGCAGCCACGACCCCCAACAGGAGTGCGATGGAAATCAGGTAGAACCGTTCAGCCGGGAACTCCTCGGGCTCACCCGGGGAAAGGAAGGATCTGAGCACCACCATGCCGGCGGTGACCAACGCTGCCCCAGTCGCAGATCCGGCCCCGAGGCTCGCGAGTGTCAGACCGATCGGATCGTTGGTGACCGTCAAGCTTCAGCTGTGGATAACGCGACCCAACGAGTCGAGTGCAGCTTCCGCTATGGCTTCGGAGAGCGTTGGGTGTGCATGGACGGCTAGGTCCACTTCTTCAACCGTGTTCTCATTCTCGCGGGCAACGGCTAACTCGTGAATCAGTTCGCTGGCATGCGACGCAACGATGTGCGCACCCAAGATCTCACTGTATTTTGCATCGCGGAGAATCTTCACAAATCCATCGGTTTCCATGGTCGCGCGGGCACGCCCATTGGCCATCAATGGGAACTTCCCGACCACGTAGTCCAGCTTTCTTTCTTTGCACTGTGCTTCGGTGAGTCCGATGCTGGCTACCTCGGGGTGACAATACGTAACACTGGGTATGTTGTCATACTTGATCCGGTGGGGGCTCTTGCCCGCTATCTGTTCAGCCACAAGTACTCCCTCACGACTCCCCTTGTGGGCTAACATGGGTGGTCCCGCTATGTCGCCGATGCAATAGTACCCCTGTGCAGTTGTCTGCAGGCTCTCATCTACCCTCACGAAGCCACCATCAGCCAGTTCAGCTCCGATATCTTCCAGGCCGATATTCTCGAGATTGAGTCCGCGGCCGGCGGCCATGAGAACCTTGTCGACCTCCACAGTCTGGTCTTTGCCTCCGACAGCCAGGTCAACTGTGACTTTGCTGTCTGTCACGACGACGTTCTTGATTGTTGCGCCCGCGAGGATGTCGATCTTGCGCTTTTTATAAGCTCTCCGGAGAGCGGCTGAGGACTCCTCGTCCTCTAGCGGTAGGATTCTCGGTAAGACTTCTATCAGCGTCACCTTCGAGCCAAACGCGTTGAAGATATCGGCGAACTCCATACCAACTGCTCCGGCGCCCACGATTGCGACTGATTGTGGGGCTTCCTCCAGGAAAAGGGCCTCGTCAGTCGAGATCACAGTGGTCTGGTTGATCGCGAGACCTATCTGAGGCAAGCCCTTCACCTTGCTCCCGGTGGCAATCACCACCCCCTTCGTTGCCGTGTAGGTGTCCTTGCCCACCTGTATCTTCTTGCCTGGCAACAGTCTTCCCACGCCCGCTACTACAGTGACCTTGTGTTTCTTCAGCAGGAAACCGACACCCTTGGAGTTCTGTTCACTCACTTGGCGCGAGTGCTTGATCGCCGCTCCGAAATCAAGTGAAACGTCACCCACACGGATGCCGAGTCTCTCGGCGTCGTGGGTTACGAGATTTGCCACATACGCGCTGTGCAACAGCGCTTTACTCGGTATGCAGCCGACGTTTACGCAAACGCCGCCGAGCTTGTCCCGCTCGACTACTGCGGCGTTCAGTCCGAGTTGCGCGGCTCTAATAGCACATACGTAGCCGGCGGGTCCGCCACCGAGAACGATAACATCGAAGTCTTTTGCCACAGGTCAGTCCTAGGAATTGCCGTTTGTCGCGTGGTAGTCCGCTAGTGCTCACCAGACCATCGCCAGCGGGTTTTCCAGCATTCGCTTCAGAGTTTGTAGGAATCTCGCCCCAGTCGCTCCGTCGATCACGCGATGGTCGCAGCTCATCGTAACCCGCATCTGTTTGCGAATCGTCATCTCACCGTTTAACACGACGGGTGCGTCGGCAATCGAGCCGACTGCCAGTATTCCGGCTTCAGGTGGATTGATGACAGCAGTGAACTGAGCGATGTCGAACATTCCGAGGTTGGAGATCGAGAAAGTGCCCCCGGTGTACTCCTCGGGCTTCAGTTTGCGTTCACGAGCGCGCCGAGCCAGTTCGCGTCCTTCTCCGGCTATTTCACGCAGCGACTTCAGCTGCGCGTTGCGGATCACAGGCGTAATCAGTCCTTCTTCCACCGAAACAGCTACCGAGATGTGAACGTCATTGAAATATCTGATGTGGTCGTCTTGCCACCAGGCGTTACACTCTGGATGCTGACGCAACGCCTGCGCCACGATCTTGATGATGATGTCGTTGTACGATATGCGTGGTGCATCGGGAATGGAATTGAGCGCCTCTCGCGCTTCGGCGATCTGTTCCATATCGATTTCGGCTGTCAAGAAAAAGTGTGGAACGGGTCCAATAGACGCACTCAGGCGAGTTGCGATCGTCTTGCGAATCTGCGAGAGAGGAACGTCCTCATAGGCCGGGCCCACCGTAGCTGTAACGTGTCTTGGGCCCGGTACGGCCGATTCCACGTCTCGCTTGGTTATCCTACCACCGGGTCCGGTTCCCTGAATCACACGCAGGTCGACTTGACGTTCCTTGGCCAGACGGCGAGCTAATGGTGACGACTTGACCCGATCTGCCGGAAGGAGAGAGCTGGCAGCTGGACCGGTCGGTGCGGCGGTTGGCTCCGGTTCGGCGGTCTGCAACTGCTGGCTGACCTCGTCGGGACTGGCCCCGCCTGCCTGTCCCTGCTCCGTGTCGGTGACGCCAACGGTGGCCAGGATCTTCGCGATGTCCTCGTCGTTCGCAGCGATCACACCGATCATCGTTCCAACTTCAACAGTGTCTCCCTCGACAGCGAGAACCTTGCGCAACGTCCCTTCACCACGAGCTTGCAGCTCCATGATGGCCTTGTCCGTCTCGACTTCGGCAAGCACATCTCCGTCCGTGACGGATTCGTTTTCCCGCTTCAGCCATTTCACGATGCGTCCCTCCTCCATCGTCGGGGAGAGCGCTTCCATGTAGACCTTCGTAGCCATTACCGATCCGTTCGCTGTCGCCTGTTAGTCGAGATAAGTGATCTGCTTGACGGCATCGATCACCTTGTCGGGGTTTGGTTTCGCGGCCTTCTCCAGCCGTTTGTTGTAGGGAATCGGGACATCCGCTTGTGTAACTCGCAGTACTGGAGCGTCCAGGTGATCGAATGCATGCAGCTGGATGTAGTCGACGACCTGTGCACCGATCCCGCAAAAAGGCCATCCCTCCTCGACGACCACACACCGGTTGGTCTTGACCACGCTCTTTACAATGGTGTCGACGTCAAGTGGCCGGATCGTTCGAAGATCGACGATCTCAGCCGAGATACCGTACTCCTCGGCCAGTTGGTGCGCGGCCTTTTGAGCGATTGCCACAGTCTTGGCATGACACACAAGCGTTACGTCAGACCCTGCGAGTTTTACGTCTGCTTCGCCCAGTGGGATGGTGTACTCCCCTTCGGGGATCTCGCCTTTGTGGTTGTACATCATCTCGCCTTCCAGGAAGACGACGGGGTTGTCGTCGCGGATTGCCGACTTGAGCAGTCCCTTGGCGTCGTATGGGGTTGAAGGTGCTACGACCTTGAGACCGGGGATATGAGCGTACCAGCTGTCGAACGCCTGTGAATGTTGTGCTGCGAGTTGCAGAGCCGCACCGCCGGGCCCTCGAAAGACAATCGGAATACGGATCTGTCCACCCGACATGTAAAGCGTCTTTGCTGCCGAGTTGACTATTTGATCGGCAGCAAGCAGAGCAAAGTTCCAAGTCATGAACTCGATCACGGGCCGGAGTCCCGTCATTGCGGCTCCGACACCTACACCGGCGAATCCCAACTCGGTTATGGGGGTATCAACCACTCGCTTCTCACCGAAGATGTCGAGCAGCCCGCGGCTGACCTTGTATGCTCCCTGGTAGACGCCGACTTCCTCTCCCATTAGGAACACACTGGGATCACGTTCCATTTCTTCCTTGAGCGCCTGATTCAGGGCATCACGATAGGTAATCGTTGGCATATCAGTCGACGTATACGTCGGTGTAGAGTTCGTATGGGTCCGGGTCGGCACTCTCGTCAGCAAAAGCTATGGCATCGTCCAGCTCTTCGGCGATCTCGCCTTCCATCTGCTCGTATTCTTCAGCGGTCATGATCCCATCGGCTACGAGCCGGTCGCGGAAGGCATGTAGCGGGTCACGCTTCTTCTGCTCGTCGATCTCTTCCCGGTTGCGGTAGTGTCCATGGATCGGGTCCGACATCGAGTGTCCCATGAAACGATACGTGCGGGCCTCGAGTAGAGTCGGGAGTTTCTGCTCACGTGCTCTCTCCACTGCCCGCGCGGTCGCTTCGTATACGGCCAGCACGTCCATGCCGTCTATCATCTCCTGGTCCATGTCATAAGAGCAAGCTCGGGTCGCGACGTCGTAGACGGCAGAAGCACGTTCCGTCGCCGTCCCCATCCCGTAGCGGTTGTTCTCGGCCACGAAGATGGCCGGAAGCTTCCAAACCGCAGCCATGTTGAGTGCTTCGTGGAATGCGCCATTGTTGACTGCCGCCTCTCCGAAGAAGCCAAGTGCCACTCTGTCTTCCTCCCGGTACTTGATCGCAAACGCAGCCCCGGTGACGAGTGGGATGTGTGCTCCAACGATTCCGTGTCCACCGAGGTATTGGCGGTCGACACTGAACAGATGCATCGATCCCCCTTTCCCGCGCGAGCACCCCGTTACCTTGCCATACAGCTCAGCCATTACCTCACGCGACGTCATTCCCCGGGCGAGAGCATGACCGTGGTCGCGATAGCTCCCCATGACGCAGTCGTCCTCCCGCAACGCAGCGAGGGCCCCAACGGCTACAGCCTCTTGCCCAATGTACAGGTGACAGAAGCCCCCGATCTTTCCTAGGGCGTAGGACTCACCCGCTCGCTCCTCAAATCGACGGATCAGGCAAATCTGACGTAGGAGCCGACGGTAGAAACCCGCCTGCTCGGTATCGAGTACCTGAGCTGTGGCTGTCTGAGCCATGGATTATCTCCAGAACTGCTACGGCGTTGCAGTAGCCCGCTTGGCCTGGTCCCAAGCATGGTAAGATGAACGAACGAGTGGACCAGCCTCAACATGTCTGAAACCCAGCTCACGCCCAGTCTCAGCGAGTTGCTCAAACTCGTCCGGTGCGTAGAATCGGGCAACGGCAAGGTGAGCACCTGATGGTCGCAGATACTGGCCGAGGGTAATGATGTCCACGTCAGCACTGCGCAGCGCACTCATTGCTCCCAGCAGCTCATCCCATTCCTCTCCCATACCGCAGATGATGCCGGATTTCGTCAGTTGTTCGGAATCGTACTCTTTGGCCCGCTTCAGCAATTGCAGGGCTCTGTTATATCGGCCACCTGGACGCACCAGGGGATATAGTCTCTCAACTGTCTCTAGGTTGTGATTGAGAATCGGAGGTTTGGCTTGCAGTACGATCTCGAGAGCCGCCGCCGACCCTTGAAAATCAGGAATCAACACTTCCACCGAAGTGTCAGGACGTCTCTTGCATATCTCCTCCACACAACCGGCGAAGATCTCGGCCCCACCGTTCGGCAGATCGTCGCGATCGACGCTGGTAACCACGACGTGCTCCAGCTCCATTGCGGATACTGCGTCTGCCAGTCGAACGGGCTCTCCCTGGTCGTACTCGGGGGGAGTGCCGTGGGCCACCGCGCAATACACGCAGTTGCGAGTGCAGACGTCACCGAGAATCAGAAAGGTGGCTGTTCTATGGTTCCAGCACTCACCCACGTTGGGGCAGTGCGCCTCTTCACAGACTGTGTGGAGCCGTAGGTCCTGCATCAGCCGCTTGATGTGGGCGTAGTTCTGCCCGCCAGGGGCTTTCACCTTGAGCCAGGGTGGTTTGCGCTGGAGAGTCTGCACCTGCGCAGTACCGGGGTCGGATTTCAGTTGAACCAGTTCCATGGAAGCGCTAAACATACCCAGGGAGGTCCAGCTGTTCCAGGCGGCAATTGACGACTTTCAACCAAATGGTTGAACTGAGGCTGTTCCGCTGGTGTGGTCGCTACCAGTCCCAGAACCGGTCTGGGGTGATAGAGCTAAGGTCGTGTTCGACCAGTTCCCCTGAGTGGAGTCGAGCGATCAGGTCTCCGGTGAGCCCGGCCAGCAGGATTCCGTTCCTGCCGTGTCCGGTGGCGTACCACAGACGTGAGATATGACGATCCGGGCCGATGATTGGGCGTCCGTCAGGAGTCTGTGGCCTGAGTCCGGCCCAGCTGCGCAGTACCGGGGCGCTTCCCAGAGAAGGATAGATGTCGCTGGCCACCTGGCGTACGCGGTTGAGGCCATCTTCGGTGACCGACGCGTCGAAGCCGGCGTTTTCCATGGTAGATCCGGCAATTGCCTCAACTCCGCGATTGACCACGTAACCTCCCGCTCCATACACGATGGCGGGTGGCTCGTCGGCGGGCCAATCGAGCGCAGCGACTTGTCCTCTAATGGGCTCTACCGAGAGGGGACGCGGTAGCTGGTCGATTCGCCCGGACCACGCACCCGCCGCCACCACCACCGCTCCTGCCGGACGCGTCTGCTCGGAGGTGCGAACACCATCGACCCTACCATTGGAGAGCATCAATGCTTGGACAGTCTCTCCTCGGACGACAGTAGTGCCTCTTGTCTCTGCGCTCTTGGTCATTGCTTCCAAGAGGGCGAGTGGATCAACGGAGCCGTCTTCCGGTGCGAGTGCGGCCCCCAAGACTTGTTCTGAGACACCGGGGGCTCGCTCTCGAACTTCCTCGGGAGATAGCCACTCCGCGGTAAAGCCGATTTGTCGCTGCCAGGCAACCTCCGCCTTGCGTCTTGCGACCTCCTCCTCGGTAAATGCGGCCTGCAAGATGCCGTCTGTCCACAATCCGACGTCGATTCCGGTTTCCTCCAGCAACTCGAGCGCCAACTCTAAATAGAGATCGCGAGCCCGGACAGCGAGGCCCAGCATGGGATCCTGAGCCGCTGCTTCGGCCTGAGGCGCTAGCATCCCGGCCGCAACCAGAGACGCGGCTCCGGGTCGGGGACCAGCCTCGATAAGGGCCACTCGGTGCCCGCGAACCGCCAAGGCTCGAGCGCAGGAGGCGCCCACGATTCCTGCGCCAACGACGAGGATGTCAGGATGAGACATGGCACTCACCTTGCCGTGAAACCAAGTGAAACATACTCTCGTAGAGACCCTGTAAAGATAAGTGACGGAGTCATCATGGTTCGAACGCTGGTCAGCTATTCCATCGTCGCCGTAGTCGGCATTGTCGCACTCAAGGTCGTCTTCGGCATGCTCGGATTCGTCTTCTCGCTGCTCTCGTCCCTGTTCTGGC
>JBDGXD010000085.1:0-13405 GCA_039584755.1 Gemmatimonadota bacterium | reverse complement strand
CCTCCGCCGTTTCTTGTTGGGACACTACGACACCGTCATAGCCCAGCTGTTCATAGGATAGACCGGAGAACGCTCCCCCTTCGGCGGCCAACTGCTCGAAGGCTTCTGCAGCACAAGAAAGTGACGTGCCGAACCCCAGTTCAGCGGCGAGCTCGCCAAGTACCCACCACGCGGGCCGAGCCATTCCCGGAGGCGCTTTGGCCTGGAGATAGCGCTGGACACGGTGGTCTCGATTCACGAATGACCCATCCTCCTCCGCCACGTTGGCAATCGGTAGCACCACAGTTGCCGCCCGCGCCCATTCTGGCAGGGTCGTGCCCAAGAAGATGAGGTTCTCCGCTCGACCTATATCCTTTTCGGGAACTCCGTCCAGCACCTCATCCAGGACCAATACTACCGACGCTCCCGCAACGGCCTTCAAGGCGGCGGTTAAATCCTCTTCAAACCCGATCATCCGCGCCCCAGTAGCATTGGGAGTCCTTTCGCCCCTGAGTGCCAGCCCCTCCACGCCGGCAAGCGGTACCTCGGCATCGCCCCGGCTCGCCCTAAAAGCTCCCCTGAACTCCAGCCCCGACAAGACTCGCTTGACGAGGATCAGTGCCTCGTTCGAGGCGCCGGCAGACGCCAGGGCCACTGCCCCGCCACCCGAACCGGCGATGATCTGCGACGCCCTTTCCAAAGCATGATCCCAATCGGTGGCCACGAGCTCACCACCCTCGTTCACCAGCGGCGCCTCAGCGCGGTCACCTCGGTTCATCCACCGGAACTGCAAGCGTCCATGGTCGCAGATGAAATAGCGGTTGACGCCGAGATTGACTCTTGGCTTGACTCGGACCACTGCATTGCTGCGAGTCTCGAGGCTCACGTTGCAGCCTTGCGAACACCCGGTGCAAATACTCGCCGTCATGTCGATTTCCCACGCGCGAGCCTTGTGCAGAAAGTCCTTGGATATCAGAGACCCCACAGGACACAGGTCCACCACATTGCCCGCCCACACGTGGTCCAGTTGACGGTCCGGATGTATCCCTATGAATGCCCGATCGCCACGCTCACTCACATCGATGACAGGGTCATCTGCCACATGCTCCATGAAGCGCACGCACCGAGTGCAGAGGATGCAGCGGTTGGGTACGTATAGAATATCGGGACCGAAGTCCTCGACCGGATCGAATCGCTTTGCATACGTAGGTGTGTACCGCGTTCGTGCCCGACCTTCCTCGAAAACGTAGTCCTGTAGCTCGCACTCACCGGCTTGGTCACAGATAGGACAATCGAGCGGGTGGTTTATCAGCAAGAACTCCAGTACACTCTCTCTGGCCTTCACCGCCTACTGGCTATAGACATGGACTACCTGCCCGTCAGCAACCTGCGTGTGGCATGCTATCTGGAGTGTTGGCAAGCCCTCGACTTCGACCAGGCACATCCGACAGACGCCGGCGACAGGCAGCCCCGGATGGTAACAGTAGTGTGGAACGATAATGCCCGCCCGCTTGGCAGCCTCCAGGATCGTGGTACCTTTGGGCACCGTTATCTCGGTACCTTCGATCGTCACGGTTACAAGATCAGCTTCTGCCATGTCACTCACACTGCTGCCACCGTCGCGGGTTTGGCGCCGTTGATGTAAGCCTCAAACTCGTTGCGGAACTTGTTGATGCCACTCACCACCGGGGCAGCACACGAGTCAGCCAGTGGGCAAATCGTGCGACCTGTCATGTGCTCTGACAAGTCGAGCAGCAGATCCAGATCCTCCATTGCGCCTTCTCCTGCCAGGATGCGTTGCAGTATCCGTGTGGTCCAGGCTGTTCCTTCACGGCATTGAGTGCATTGCGCGCAAGACTCGTGAGCGTAGAAGTGCGTCAGGCGCATGATCTGGTACACCATGTCGGCAGAGTCATCAAACACGATCACGCCGCCCGATCCGAGCATGGTGCCCACGTTCTGGCACCCTTCGTAGTCGAGCAGACAGGCCTCGGATTCCTCCCTGTTCAGGATTGGTACGGATGAACCGCCGGGGATGCACGCCTTGAGCGTGCGTCCATCTCGCATCCCGCCACACAAGTCGTAGAGTAGATCCTTGAGTGGAAAGCCCATTACGACTTCGTAGTTGCCTGGCTTCTGCACCTGGCCGCAAACGCTGAACAGCTTGGTTCCAGTGCTTCGCGGATTGGAGAGGCTCAGTGATTTGTACCAGGAGCTGCCGCGATTGATGATATGCGGTACCGCGGTCAATGTCTCCACGTTATTGATGGTCGTAGGCATCCCGAACAAACCACGTGCAGCTGGGAACGGAGGCTTTATCCGGGGATTGCCACGCTTCCCCTCGATCGAGTTCATCAGTGCGGTTTCTTCACCGCAGATGTAAGCCCCCGCGCCGCGATGCACATACATATCGAGTCGCTGTCCACTGCCCATCGCATTGTCGCCGAGCACGCCCCGAGCGTACGCCTCTGCCAGCGCCAGCTCCATGATCTCGATGGCCTCAGTAAACTCACCACGAATGTAGATGAAGCACACCTCGGCCCGGATCGCGTACTGGGTAATGGCGCAGCCCTCGATCAGGGCATGCGGGGTCCACCGCATGATTTCACGGTCTTTGAACGTCCCAGGTTCCGATTCATCCGCATTGCAGCACAGATAGTGCGGTCCGCTGGGCTCCTTTGGCATGAAACCCCACTTGACACCGGCGGGGAACCCGGCGCCACCGCGACCCCGCAGCCCTGCTTCCTTGATCTCATCGATGATCCGCTCTCGGTCCATGGAGAGCGCCTTCTCCAAGGCTTCATACCCGCCCCGCTGGACCCAACCATCGTACGTTCGCGCCTCTTTGTGGCCGAAATATTGACTCAACAAGACCGTTTCTTGCGGATGCGGCTCGTGAGGGTAGCCCATTAGCCCCTCCCTCCGATCCCCGCGCACTTGGCTGGAAAGTCAGATCGTCGGTCGGTCAGAGGCCCTGTCGTCATCGGTACCTCGCCAGCAGCTCTGGCACCATCTCAGGCGTCACGCCATCGATGAAGTCATCGTCTATGAGGATTGGAGTCACGAATCCACAAGCTCCCAAACACTCGACCTCGATCACAGTGAACTTCCCGTCAGGTGACGTAGCTCCCAACTCACCACAACCCGTGTGCTCGAGAAACGCGTGGACCACATCTTCGGCTCCACATACGTTGCATGGCGACGTGGTACAGACCTGGATGAAATGCTCGCCAACCGGATGCTTGTGGAACATCGTGTAGAAAGTGGCGACCCCCTTCACATGCGCCGCCGTCAGCCCCAGCACTTCAGCGATTTCGACCATTCCATCTTCCGGGATCCAGCCGTGCGCATCCTGCACCATCCAGAGTGCGGGCAACAACGCAGCCTGTTTGTTAGGATACCGTTGCAGGATATCGTCGAGCTTCTCGCGTTGCTCTCCGGTGAACACCGGCTGATATTCGGTCTTCTGATGCATCATTCCGTTAGCTATTTGCCCATCTTCCCAAACAATAGACCCTCTCGCGACTTAGCGATCGATCTCTCCCATCACAATATCGATACTCGCGTTGATCGCGATGAGGTCAGCTATCAAGTGCCCTTCGGCCATCTTGGGTAAGGCCGAGAGGTTAATGAACGACGGGGGGCGAATTCGCCACCGCACCGGCTTGGCCGTCCCGTCGGACACGAAATAGGTACCTAGTTCACCCTTGCCATTCTCAATTGCTACATATGCCTCGCCCGCAGGTGCCTTCACTCCCTCCATGACCTGTTTGAAGTGAAAGATCATGGCTTCCATGTCGTTCATGGCCGCCGTCTTCGGCGGCAGTATCACTCGCGGATCAGCTACGTTGATAGGCCCATCTGGCAGCCGCTCCAGGGCTTGCTCGAGGATACGAATGGACTGGCGCATTTCCTCCAATCGCACCAAGTACCGGTCGTATACGTCCCCGTTCTCTCCCACGGGTACATCGAAGTCGTAGGTCTCGTAGTCGAGATAGGGCCTGTCTTTTCGCACGTCGTATGCCACACCACTGGCACGGAGCATCGGGCCCGACATGGAAAAGTTGATTGCGTCTTCGGCAGATAGTAGCCCAATACCCTGCGTCCGGGCACACCAAATCGCGTTGTTGGTCAACATCCGTTCCGTCTCGTCCAACACCGAGGGCAAGCGGCGGCAACAGTCCCACAGTCCTTGTTCAAAGCCCTCCGGAATGTCGGCCATCAATCCACCAACGCGGGTGAGGCTGGTTGTGAGGCGAGCGCCCGTCCATGCCTCCTGCAGGTCATAGATGCGCTCGCGCTCTTGGAACGTCCATAGAAACGGTGTGAACGCCCCAATGTCTACTGCGGTGGTTCCCAACCACACGATATGGGAGATGATCCGGCTCATTTCGCAGGCAATTACCCGCAAGACCTTGCAGCGCTCGGTGATCTCGATCCCCATCAGCTTTTCCGCCCCCATGGCGAGGCAGACGTTGTTGGCCATTGGGGCGAGATAGTCCGTACGGTCGGTGAGCGGGATGATCTGATTATAGAAACGGTATTCCCCCAGCTTCTCGAAACCCGAGTGCAGATAACCGATGTGGGGGACTACCTTGACCACGACTTCGCCATCGAGTTCCACGACCAGGCGCAGCACGCCATGTGTGGCGGGATGCTGGGGCCCCATGTTGAGCAGGAGATGTTCGGAGCCCACGCCGCGCTCGACGTCAGCGCCGAGATTGGCTGACTCAGCCAGTGCCAGCGGGACCTCGATGGGATTACCCTGTGCATCTAGGCCCGAAGTAGCCAGACCGAGCTCGATGGTCCTCTTCTCAGCCACGGTCGGTCCCCTGCTCTGGTTCGGGGATTGCGCCGCGCTCGCCCTTGGCGAGCCGTTCCCTCATATCATGAGGCAAGTCGTTGAAGGCCTCAGCGATCGAGAGCAGTTCCATCGAGTAATGCGCCTCGGGATTCGCGTGCAAGGCCCTCTTAACCTGCTCGGACCGAGAGAGTCTCCCCCGCAGAGGGAAATCCTTCCTCAAGGGGTATCCCTCCGAATACGTCTCCCACATCAGGATGCGCCGGAGGTCAGGATGGTCCCGAAAGGTGATGCCGAACATGTCGTAGACCTCACGTTCCAGCCAATTGGCTCCCTGCCACAACGGCACCACCGAGTCCACCTCCAGGTCTCCAGTCTTGGTCAAAGCGATCTTGACGCACAACTGAGCCTTCCGATCTAGTGAGAACAGGAGGTAGACAACTTCGAGCGGGAGTTCGGGATCGCGATACTCGACTGCGGTGACATCAATCAGATAGTTGTATTCCTGACCTGGAGTGTTCTTCAGCCACGCCAGGATCTCACGAGCATGCTCTGTCTCGACGTATACGATGGTATCGCCGCACGACTCCACGGCGCGGCCGATTTTGCCTCCGAACTCGCGCCTCAACGCCTCAACTGAAGGATTCACGTGCCTGTTATGCTGATCGTGTTTGATGAACGGAGTTGCCGAATGGCTCGGATAGTACGTCTACATGTTCGGGTGGTAGTCGCAGACCACCAGGCTGCAGGATATGCTCTTCCCGGATGCTCTTGTCGACCATCGTCTCACCGCGGATCTTCTTGTGCAGCAGCAGAATGCCGTAGAGCAATCCTTCCGGTCGTGGTGGACAACCCGGCACGTATACGTCCACCGGAACGACCGTGTCGATTCCCTGGGTCATCGCATACGTGTCGAAGATTCCCCCCGTCGAGGCACAGGCTCCCATCGAGATGACCCACTTGGGTTGTGGCATTTGATCGTAGATCCTGCGGATCACTGGTGCGAGTTTGAACGGCAGCCGGCCGGCGCACAGCAGTAAATCGGCCTGCCTCGGCGAGTAGCCCAGGCGCTCCATTCCGAAGCGAGAGATGTCGAAGCGCGACGCGGCGGTGGCCATGAACTCGATGGCACAACAGGCCGTGCCAAACGGCATCGGCCAGAGGCTGTTTGAACGAGCCCAGTTAGCCAGAAAGTCGAGCCGAGTTGTTATCCAGTTGGGCGATATCTGAGAGATGACTGAGGTCCCGCCAGCGCTCTTGGCTCCATCGGATGGTGTTACTCCCATTCGAGGGCTCCTCGCTTCCACACATACACATATGCAACCAGTAGTATCAGAACAAATACGAGCATTTCTATGAGGCCGAGTAGTCCCAGTTGCCTGAAGGAGACGGCCCAGGGAATCATGAATACCGCTTCTAAGTCGAACACTATGAACAGCATAGCCACCAGATAGAACTTCACGCTAAAGCGGTCACGCGCGGTCCCCAGGGGAGGAATCCCCGACTCATAGGGCAAACCCTTGACCTCCGTGGGACGGCGGACCTGGACGGCATGCGATAGCACTATCATGGCCACCGCACTCACGATGACTACACCGACCAGCAGTAGGAGGGGCGCGTACTCCCGAAGCATAGCAACTCGAAGGTTTCGTGAACAAATTCACGCACTAAAGCGGCAGGAAGTTACTCAGGGCTTTGGCGGGGTGTCAAGCAAGTGCAAGTGGCGCAACGAATAAGGGTACATATCTTTCCATACCATGGCAGATCGATCCAATGACCAGGTAGTGGGCCGGGGGGCCAACCGTGCTCCGCCGTCACCCCGGATTCCGAGCAGAAGAGCCTGATGTCGATCAAGTCTGACCGCTGGATTCGCCGGATGGCCAAGGAACACGCCATGATCGAGCCGTTCGAGCAATCGCAAGTTCGGTCCGGCGCAATCAGCTACGGGGTCTCTTCGTACGGCTACGACATGCGCGTGGCGCGAGAGTTTCGGATATTCACAAACGTGCATTCGCCGGTAGTCGATCCCAAGGCATTCGATCCGCTGTCTTTCGTAGAGTTCGAGGGTGACGCATGCTTGATTCCACCGAACTCTTTCGCCCTGGCAAGCTCAGTGGAGTATTTTCGGATTCCTCGCAATGTTCTCACAATTTGTGTGGGCAAGAGCACATACGCCCGCTGCGGCATCATCACGAATGTGACCCCCTTTGAACCGGAGTGGGAGGGTCATGTGACCCTGGAGATCTCGAATACAACGCCACTTCCGGCCAAGATCTATAGCGACGAGGGAATCGCTCAAGTGTTATTCTTCAAGGCTGATGATGACGATGTCTGCGAGACCTCGTATGCCGATAAGAAGGGGAAGTATCAAGCCCAACGTGGCGTGACCCTACCCAAGGCCTAGGTGTACGGAATGGCACTTGTTCGCTGCCCGACGCATAAAATCCCGTACAACGACGAGAATCCCAGGGGCTGTCCTGCCTGCGCACGGGAGAAGAGCGGCGACCGGAAGAGTATCATGGAGGAACTCGCCCGGGCCCAGCGGCCGGCCGGCCGGCCCAGCACTGCAGCGCCGGCAGCGACCCAGGCGGTGGCGAGTACGACACGCATCGGACAGCGGACGGAGCGGCCCTCGGTACGGCACCCACTCGCCGTAACGACGCCTCCCAAACAACCCACAGTCGTCGAGGGTCCAATAGGTAGGTTACGGCGCAGGGCCGACCAGCGGCGGCTCCTCGCCGGCGGAGGGGCACTCATTGTGATCCTGAGTGCATTCCTGCTACTCACGTCAGGACCCCGCTACACAGCGGGAGTCAACCCTCCGACCCTGCCCGATGCCGATGCGAGACCGCTGCCACTCAATCCAAACACACCCATTACGTTGGCGTTCTCCGCACTGGGAACGAAGCCACCCAAGCAGAATCCCGATGATTCCCGCTTGTTCCGCTACACCTACGGATCAGACTTGATCGTCGACGCTCTAGGCGGTCAGATCTATGCCATCACGCTGCGAATCCCGAACCGCACGTGGCGGGGCATCCGGGCCGGTTTGGATCAGCGGAGGGCGGAGGGCGAACTTGCGTTGCTGGGCACCCCCGAGCGGATAGCTGTCTCGAACCCTCCTGCCGGGCCGGCGCTAGCCGGATACGTGGTGTACGGCTCACTGGACACCCGTCCATCTCGCACTCTGCGAGCCGAGGTCCGGCCACCCAATGGTTGTTTCGACGTGTTGGTCGATCTGCAGCCACAGGCGATCGGCACGATCCAGGATGGGAACGAACGTTACGTTGCGGTTGCTCAAGAGGGCAGCTCACCAGTCTGGGTGGTCACCCAGGTAAGAATCGTCAGCAGGTCCATGCGCGGACCATACGCACCCGATCCCGTCTGCCAGCGGTGATGCGGCGCGGGCTTCCTACTTTCAGGCCTCGAACGCCGGGAGGAGACAGTGACTGAGCCAACCAACCACGAACCACAGCAAAAGAGTGCACTGTGGCTGGTATTGAGGGTATTTGACGAACCAGTTCAGGTGTTCAGAGAACTGGCTGCACGCCCCCGTATCCTGCTTCCCGCGATCCTGCTTGTCCTTGTGACCGGCGTCTATGCATACGGCACGCCAGCAGCGGTATTGCAGGAACAGACGCGTAGCCAGATGGAGGCCTTCCAGGAACGTGGCCAGCTCACCGATGAACAGATTCAGGAAAGGGTCGACAGAGCGGCCAGTCCCGGCAGTCGCGCTGTGATCTTCGGCGCTGGCGCTGGCGGAGCTCTGGTTGCGATGGCCGTTGTCGCCCTGGTGCTGATGCTGATCTTTGGTGCTATGGGCCCCGACCCGATCAAGTTCATGGCCGAGTTCTCAGTCGTCCTCCATGCCAATGTGGTCTCACTTGCCGGTGCCGTTCTCATGGTCCTGTTGATGAGGTTTGCCGGAATGACTGAGCCAACGTTGTCGTTGGGATTTCTGTTCAACGAAGAGGCGAACGCGTTTCTCTATCGGTTGGCCAATCAGATCACGCTGTTTGGAACCTGGAACATGCTGCTGGTAGCACTGGGAAATCAGATACTCAGCAAGGGTAAGAGCTTCATGGGGCCGTTGTTCATCGTCGGCGCCCTCTGGCTACTCGTGAAGTTGGGCCTTGCCGCACTGGGAGGTCTCGGCTTCGGCGGCTAGGATTCTGCGTCTCTTCCCCTCCTGACCCAAGGAGGGGAAGTAGACAAAACGTCACGTCATGAGCCGACGTTGAATGTCACCGTCTTCAAGACGTTGCCAGACTCGTCTCTCACTTCGACCTTCCACTCGCCAGTCCACTCTGGTGGAATCGTCTTGTTGCTCCAAGTACGCCACTCATCGGCGCCGATTGCCAATGGCACGACCCACTCGTTGTCGCGGTGCGACCACGCGTGCGTAATGGTCATCCCATCAGCTCCCGACACCTTGGTCCACAGCCAGAGTCGACCGACGTCTGCCGGGAACGCCGAGCCGGTGTCCACCGGCAGTCGATCGCTGATGGCGGTCGCAACGGCTGCCTCGACCGTGATTTCCGATTCCTGAGCCATCGCAACAGCGGAAAACGTTAGCATGCAACCCACCGCACCGGATGCCAGAATGCTCAGCCTACGAAACCCCATTATTGCCTCCTTGCAAGGGACTCTCATTTGCCAGAACCTGCACCAGTCGCAGCCGCCTGTTTTGCCTCATCCACCATGCGGGTCACATCAGCCAGCAGTTGTTTGGCATCGTAGACGATCCCATCCTTGATCGTGTACTTGACGCCGCCGACCCGTATGGGGTTACCAGCTTCATCCAGCTTCACTGTTCCTGTTCCGTAGAGAACCTTGAGATTGTGAACCGGATTCTGTTCCACCAGCACGATGTCGGCCAGCATACCGGGCTTGATCAATCCAAACTCGATCGCATTGCCCTTGGGCTCGTGTAGGGTTTCGGCTCCACAAAGCGTGGCAGACCTGATTACTTCCAACGGATGGAATCCAGCCTCCTGGAGTAGTTCCATCTCTCGGATGTAACCGAATCCATACAGTTTGTAGATGAAGCCTGCGTCCGAACCGGTACACACCCGCCCACCACGATTCTTGTATTCGTTGAGGAACCCCATCCAGATGCGGTAATTGTTCTTCCATTCAATTTCGTCCTGCGTGGTCCAATCGAACCAATATGACCCGTGGCTAGTCCTGCTCGGCTGATAGAACTGCCATAGCGATGGCAGAGTATAGTCATCGTGCCACTCTGCTTCACGGGCACGCATCACATCTCGACTGGCTTCATAGATGGTGAGGGTAGGATTCAGGACGAAGTCCAGCGCCAACAGCTCCTCCATGACCGCGTTCCACTGATCACTGGCTGGCTTCGCCGCTTGTTTCCATAGCCGGCCAGCCTGGCCAAACCGGTGGTACTCGTTGTTGTAGTTGTAGTCGTACCGGAAGTCCTGGACCGATCGGTTGTCGAATAGAGCCTCCGGCAGCCCGTACCAGTGCTCCAATGAACCCAACCCCAGCCGAGCGGCGTCCAATGCGTTCATCCTGGCAACACCCATCTGCCCGAGATGTGCTTGGGTCCCGAGGCCTTGCTGAATGGCTTCGTCGACCAGCGCGGCCATGATGTCCGGGTCGTAGGACCCCAGCTTCAGTCCATCCACACCCTTATTGGCAGCCCAACTGACCCAGTCTCGGGCCGCCTCCGGCGTTGTGATCGGGCCCCCGTCCCACCCCATTCCAGGTCGTACATAGACAAATATGCGAGGAGCCACGATAGCGTTTGCACTGCTCCGCTCGCGCGCACGTAGAGTCCAGTCCACACCGTTTCCCGACCCCGGATCCCGAATCGTGGTAATGCCATGTCCCATCCACAACTTGTACACGTACTCGGCGGGTGTTCCCTGACGGAGCCCACCCGTGTGTGCGTGCGTATCGACAAAGCCCGGCATCATGTACATTCCGTGAGCATCTATTTCCTTGGTGGCGCTGCCCGGTCTACGACCTGCGTTGATTGGAGTACCCGGACTACCCACGCTGACAACGCTCACTATCCGATTGCCCTCGATCACTATGTCCATCGGTCCCTGTGCGGGCGCACCGCTCCCGTCCAATACGAGCGCGCCTCTGATGATGAGGCGCTGGAACGGACCCTCACCTTCGTCGGCTGCGCGATCTGGAGCGTGTGGCACACTGCTACGCTCACCTTGGGCCAGCAGCCATACAGGGCTGTCCAGCAGGAAGAGCAGGCAGAGGGAGCATAGCATCGCCCTTCCGTGATTCTCGATCTTTCTCATATCGTGGGTCCGTTTCAGGGTACGTGGTTCGACTCGCTGATTCCGAAGTTACCCCTGGTTGGATCGGAGGCCAATACTACCAGTCTCGCCTGGTTCGGAACGCCGGCTAGCGAAACGGTGCCCTCGAACATACTTGGCTCCCCAGCGTAGTTGAGGCGTTCTTCGCGTAGCACCTCCCCGTGGTGATACAGCCTAGCCACAACGTGAACCCGGGAGGCATCCCACAACCCGCCGGGCTCCAGGGTACAGCCACACATCATCGTGACCCGTGCCTGCACGCTGAGTTCAGCGTTTGAACGTGGGTTGTCAGCCTCCAGCAGTTCAACAACGAAACCATTCAGTTCCAAGATCAAGCCGTTGCCCAGTATGTCCTCCCCGGGTACGACCAACATTGTCTTTGTCGTTCTTTGCAGTGCATGTGGGTACCCTAGAGGTCCTTCACCGATGAACTCGAGAACTGTCGGCTCGCTCAGGTCCAAATCAGCGACGAATACGGCGGTCCCCTCGGCGTCGTAGACAGGCTCGCCTCGGCTGATCGGATTCGCCACGAGTGCTGACGTGCTTCCGGTGCCACCTTGCTGGACACCCTGTGACAGGATCTTTCCTGTGGCCGCATCCTTCACGATGATGCGCGCTCCACCGACTCCACTCCCGATTACCTTGGCGTCGTGAGCGACGACGCGCACTCTCACGGTAGTAGTCACCTGTCCGACTATGACTTGTTGGGGACACAATATCACTATTGTGAGGAACAACCAGACGACACCTCGCATGCAGATCTCTCCCGGGCGGTAGTGACTCGCTTGTCTTGTGATGAAGGCGGAAGCCGAGTAATCTGAATCGGCAGGCACTTTGCCGCCATCCCCTCGGCCGAGTAAGACGATGACTAGGCTATCTCCGAACGAGACCGAAAACGTCCAGATCCGTTCCTTGAACGGCGAGACCGACTACTCGGCATGCGTGGAGCTGCAGCAGCACGTGTGGGGTGATGAGGTGGGCGAAATCGTTCCTCCTGCAGTCATGTTGGTTTCTCAGAAGATAGGAGGCATCGCTGCCGGGGCATTTGATGCCAACGGTGAGCTAGTCGGATTTGTCTTCGGCCTCACTGGGATCATGGACGGGAGACTGGTGCACTGGTCGCACCTCCTGGCGGTGCGTCCAGAGAGCCGTGATCGCGGCATTGGCGGAAAGCTGAAGCTCTACCAGAGAGACCGTCTGCGCGACATGGGAGTAACAGCGCTCTACTGGACATTCGATCCCCTTGAAGCGCGCAACGCCTGGCTGAACCTCAATCGTCTCGGTGCACGGGTCATCGAGTATGCTCCTCACATGTACGGAGAGGCGGCTACAGCCAAGACCGACGGTATCATAGGTACGGACCGGTTCGTCGTGTGTTGGGATACCCAAGATCATTCCGCACCAACCGATGCTACACGCCCCGAGTCCGCACCGGTATTCACTATTGGCAGCGAGGATTCGTTGACGGACACCGGTAGCGTCCAGTCTCCGGAGATCGATCCACGAATCCTGGTAGAGATCCCGATCAACATCCAACTGCTGAAGCTCGAAGACCCTGCAACCGCGGTGCTCTGGCGTGAGGCGACACGCAGCGCCCTGACGCGGTATCTTGGCATGCACTATGTGGTCCGGTGTGTCGTACTCGATTCGGCACGAACCCGGGCCTTCTATCTCTTGGAAACCGGTGGCCAATTGGAGGTCAAGGACTAATCATGCCCAATGTACCCGGAGATCTGTTTTCACCGGAGCTGCGGCAACGGTTGACCGACCTGCGACACGCCATTCACCGGCACCCCGAGATTGCACTCCAGGAGTTTGGCACGGTCGAGCGATTGCACCGCGAACTTGTTGAGGTTGGCTTGACTTCCGTAGATCGTGTGGCAACAACTGGTATAGTGGCGCGTATCCCTGGCAGCAAGGTGGACGTCAAGTCCGTCGCGATCCGCGGCGACATTGACGCGCTGCCGATCGTCGAGGAAACGGGTGTCGATTTCGCCTCCGTCAACCATGGTGTCATGCACGCATGCGGCCACGATATCCATGCCGCGTGGACCGTTGGCGCTGCCCACTTGCTGGCAACTGACCCGGCTTACGGTGATGTGGTGATCTTGTGCCAGCCAGCGGAAGAGACTGCGCAAGGAGCCAGGGCAATGATCGAGGCCGGAGCACTCGACGGAGTAGCGGCCGTCTTCGGCGCCCATGTTGATATGCGTCTTGAACTTGGCGAGGTCGTGATCAAAGCGGGAAATGTAGCGGCATCCACTGATGAGTTCTTCATTCTGCTAAAGGGTCAGGGATCCCACGCGGCCCGTCCGCACGAGGG
>JBDGXD010000084.1:0-16668 GCA_039584755.1 Gemmatimonadota bacterium | reverse complement strand
ATCTGCGAGAGCTGACTACGTACGAACACGTCCGCCGGCCGATTCCACCTCCACCGCGCGCTGAAGGCCAATCCGCTGCAGCGCCTGGCCTGGTGGACTCTGCTGCACCGCAGATAGCATCGCAAGCCCGGTCTCCACCAGGGCACGCACTCATCTGCCTGTGGTCAAGCAGGACCGTCCACGATCCGATCGAGCAGCGCCACGCAGTCGGCCGGGTGCCCGGCCCGACCCAGCACCCAGCCACCGGGTTCCGCCAACCTGGCAGCAACCACGCGGGTCGCAGCAATATCCATGTCGAATCCCTGATCGATCTCCGTGCTCAGCATCCGTTCAATCTCTGCTGGCGTGGCCCGATGCAGCCCCGCTTCGTCGGCTGCCGGGTCTATGAGGCAGACCGCCGCTCGGTCGACACAATCGACCCCCGGTCCCAATTCGCCCTTCACCGGCAGCACGATCTTCTGTTTGCCGTTGGGCAGCCATTCGGTTGAACAGCCTTTCAGTTCTGGAAATACTTCCTCGGAACCGGACGGTAGCCGGACCTTTCTGGGCATGCCCCAGACGCGCAAACTCGGCTCAAGTTGCACGTAGACTGCCTCCTCGCCCAACATCCGCCAGCCGTTCTTGAGCGCGGCGTAGGTCAACGTGCTCTTGCCACTGCCCGAAGGACCCACCAACAACACCGCCATCTCTTCGCGCGCTATCGCCGCGGCATGCACCGGCTGCCGATCCATGCCGGTCACGAGCATCAACGTCAGGGATTCGAGCACCGCGTATTGGAAGAGTGCGGCGTCCGCCGCGAGCCTCGCCGTGACGAAGGCGTAAGCGTCGCGGCGCTCCACTTCGGCCACAGCTACGCTCCCGGGCGTCGATATCACCAGGCGATCACGTTCCGGCCAGCGATAGCGAACGGGGATCCGGTCGGCGCCACCTTCATCTCCGTCCTGCAGGAATACGCGAACTCGCGGTTGACGTTCCAGCTGATCGGCCGGCCCCGTCGGCTGTCGCTCGCCGAACGAATGTTCCACTGCACCGAGCACGTACTCACTGTTGGCCTCGAATCGCACCGGGATGCCCAACACCTGCGCGTGACAGACGTGCCGCAGATCGGCGTCGCGATAGAGATCGTCCTCGGGTCGATCGAAATCGATCGGTGTTGCACTCATATGTGCTTTCGCCGCTGTTGCCACGGTGGCAACGCCCAGTCCCTAGAAGTGCAAATGCAGCTCCAAGGTGACTCGATCGACGTCCGTGGTTGCCTGCGGGATGTCCTCCACCATGGTATAGAATCCTGCCAACTGCACAAACGACACCGGGAACCACTCGAGGCCGAACCTCATCCGGATACGCTGATCCTCCACTACGTCACGGTTAGGATCGTGATATCCGTAGGTGACCTTGGCGTTGAGGCCCTTCAGGGCCAGGAGATTGCCCTCCACGTACGCAATGAACTGGTCGCGCGGGCCATTGGTCGTTGTCGTGGAGTCACGCGCCTCGTTGAAGATGTAATCCACCTCGCCCAGAACCGAGAGCGGACCCAACCGGAACCCGCCGAATCCGCCCGCCATGTCCGTCTTGCTGGATGCGTCACTGTTGTGCGCATAGGACCCGCCAAGGCGAAAATGTCTATTCACGTAGGCGGCGCTGGTCGTAACCTGTTTCTTGCTGTCGTTCTCGGCCGTGCTCGAGTTGCCGTTGGAGAGCGCCACGAAGAGCGACATCGGCCCCGGCTCCACGCCGACTTCGACACCAATGTCGGGCGTGCGGTAGGTGAACCCGGTCTGCGAGCGTATGTAGGCGTCGTCGTCCCACAACCTCCAGCCGTACGGCAGCATGAACCTGCCTGCCTTCACGTACGATTCGAGCGGCAAGCCCTCCCACAACCCAAACACCTCTCGGGAAGTGGCATTGCCCGGAGCGAGCGTCTGATCCACGTAGAACGACAACACGTTTTGGATCAGACTCGCCTGCACCTGTATCTGAGCTTCCTGGATCGCCACCTCCGTACGGGGTGTGGCCTCCGACACCGTCGCAGCTGCCAAGACCCGCAGATCCAGGCCCAGTGCGACCCAATCGTTCAGAGCACGGGTTCTGACCGGTAGCGTACGGGCCGGGAGCTGCGTCTGTGCCCACGCACTTCCGAAGTCGTTCCGCCCACCACCGCCAGAGCGATTGACATGGCACTGTGCACACTTGAGTCCGGTTCGGATTGCCAAGTGAGGTTCCTCTGCCCGGCGAGGCTCATCTGCCCGCAGACCGGAGCCAACCAGCGGTGCGGCTACCAGGGCCACCATTGCCAGGGTGATTCGACCCAGCACCACCCCCACCAGTAAACGCCGATCAGTTGTTCTGGGCGCCATCGGTTATCCACTCCCGAATGAGGTTGATCTGTTCCTGTGACAGGGCCATGCCGCCGAGCGGCATCTGACCACCACTTCCCCCGACGCTGCCCTGGGTTCCTTGGATCTTATGCACCAGGTAGCTCGAGTCGGGTTCGCTGGGTTTTACCCGGAGCAAGCTCGCCTCGTTGGACTGGACGTTGACGATGTTCGCATAGGCTTGCCCGTCACTGAGGTTCATGCCCTGGGCGGGATTCGAGCCCGCGTGACAGCCGGAGAACGCGCAGTTGTCGGTGAAGATGGGTTGCACATCGGCGGCGAATCCGGGGCCACCATTATTGTTGTTGTCATCCGGGTCCGTCAACCCGGTGCCGTCGCCGGCACATCCAAATCCCAGCAGTACCGATCCGATCACTGCCATTCGCACAACACCTGGCCCCATTGAAGCCTCCTCGGTTTGATAACAGGGAAACGTCCAGCTGTACTTGGTTCCGCCAAGACTCTGCGGCCACGGGGATGGTTCCCGTGGCCCTGTCAGCCTGACAGCGAATCTCTGAAGTACCCTTTCTCAGGAATTCGGTTCCGCTGCTCTGGTTTGTCCAGGCTCGAACGGAGCCGCGAGAATGTCGGTCGGTCCCAGCAACTGCTTCAGCCCCTAGAACCAGTTGTCTACGAGCGCCTGCTGGGGCCGCGTATCGCGCCGAGATTGCGCCCTTCAATAGAGCTAGTGCGATCGGCCCGCATATTGACAACGGGAGACCCGATGGTTTCTTGCAGCTGCGACGTTACTCGAATTACACATGACAGTCGACCGGGTCATTGATCTTCTTCCAACCAAGCGATCCACGGGCGGAGCAGGTGATGCGAAACAAGAGTGAGCCAGCCCGACGGTCCGAGCGCCGCCGTGCCAAGGTGCTGCTATACAACCCTGACGCAGTGTTCTTCACGATGCCGCTAGCGTTGATTGCGGTCGGCTCTCATTTGGATCCCGAAGAATACGAGACAATCATCATCGATGGGCGAGTATCGGCAGACCCAGTGCGGGAAATCGGCACTCACTTGGACGATGCTGTTTGTCTTGGAGTATCAGTGTTGACGGGCGCACCGATCCAGGACGCGCTGCGCGTTTCCCGGGCGGCAAAGGCTTACCGGCCCGACCTGCCGGTGGTGTGGGGAGGCTGGCACCCATCGATGTTCGGGCGAGAGTGCCTGGAGGAACCCAGCGTCGACGTGACAGTGCAGGGTCAAGGTGAACTGACCTTCGCGGAGATCGTCGACCGGCTTGCAAATGGCCGATCCTTAGAGGGGTGCCCAGGATGCACGTACCATGACGCTGCAGGCGCGGTAAAGGTGAACCGCGCTCGACCACTGCAAGATGTGAATACGCTCAGACGGCACGATTACTCAATGATCGACGTAGCTCGTTACTATGAGCTCAAGGGCAGAAGACAGCTCGACTACGTTTCCTCGCAAGGTTGCAGATTCCGCTGCTCCTTTTGCGCCGATCCGTTCGTGTACCGCCGCCAGTGGTCCGGCCTCGAGCCGGAGAGGATCGGGGCGGAAGTGGAAGAACTCTGGCACAGGTATCACTTCGACGACCTCTCGTTCCAAGATGAGACTTACTTCACTTATGGGGCACGGGTCGAAGCCGTGGCCCATGAACTGTTGCGGCGAAACCTTCCGATCACCTGGGCGGCAACTATGCGAGCCGATCAATGCCAGCGGCTCCCCGAGAAGGTCTTTGCGCAATGCAAGGAATCGGGACTGCGGCGAGTCCTCATCGGTGTAGAATCGGGTTCCCAAGAAATGCTCGATCGGATCGACAAGGACATCAAGATCGAGCAAGTACTCCTGGCTGCAGAGCGGTGCCGGCGGTACGACGTCGCTGCCATATTCCCGTTCATCGTCGGATTCCCGGATGAGGCGGACTACCACGTCGATGCTACGCTGGATCTCGCCAAGCGCCTGCGCGCCATGCATCCAGCCTTCGAGACTCCGATATTCTATTTCAAACCTTACCCCGGATCGATCATCACGCAGCAAGCAGTGACCGACGGGTTCACACTGCCGTGTTCGCTCGCTGAGTGGTCGCGCTTCGACTTCGTGGGATCCGCGGGCCCGTGGGTCTCAGCGAACCTGAATCGCCGCATTGAACGCTTCAAGTTCTACCAGCGTGTGGCTTGGAACCGCGGTTCAGTGTGGTCGCGTCCGTTCCAGCGGTTGGCGCGCTGGCGTTGTACTCGCGACCGCTATGACCTACCTGTGGAAATGGTAGTGAGCAACTGGTTCAGTCCGCCAGAGCGCATGTCCTGATCCAGACAATCCCTGCGCGGCTGCGTCACCGGTCCTCCTCCGCTTGCTCCAAAACCAGAAGCCGAGGAGAGCGATCCCCTCGGCTTCGTGTTTTCCCGGTTCTCCGCCGCTTCGAGTTGGCTCGTTACATCTGCTGGTCGGGGATCGGCAGGTCGGAATTCCAGATAGTCGTCGTCATGAGCCACGAGCCGTCGGCCTGTTTCCTGAGCAACACTATGTACTTGCCCGTATCGGCCATCGGTTCGGGCATGCCCTCCATACTCATCGTGAACGAGTACGAGCCCCTGTCGTAGGCGAGGTCACCGACTCCCTCGGTCTCTGCGGACGTGAGGCTGAAGCTGGACGGCGGCGGGTTCGTGTCCGCGCTCGCCGCGGCCTCGGCGGCGGCTTTCCCGCTGCGGAGCGGCATGTTGGGCGGCATCTCGACCACGTCATCGGCGTAGACCTCCAGCATCGCGGCAGCGTCACCTGCAAGAATGGATTGCTGGTACGCGGTGCGGAGAGCCGCAATCGCGTCACGGTCCGCCTGGGTGATCGGGCCCGGACCTGCTGCGCATCCGACGAGCAGTGGCGCCACGGTCACCACCGCCATGAGAGAGCGTAGCTTCACTGGAACCTCCTGAATGTGGGTTTGACGGAAGTCGAAGAAAATATCCGTAGGGAGGGAAAGGTCAACTGGGCGGTGGTCAGACCGTTGCGCCGCCCACAGTCCATTGAACTGCCTCGATCCGGCAACCGGGAGAGTAGCAAGGTTGGTGACTAGCATGTCTGAAGAGCCAAACCGCGTTCCAATAGAGAACTCACAACCGGGCCCCCCGTCGCGCCGGTCGCCCACGGCTGTCGCGGTGCGTACTCCCGAGCCGTATCCGGAGCCGCGCAGGCCGCTCCGTACGGGACGGCTCGGCAGGCTGGTGCGGCAACGGTTGGCACAATTGCTCGATGCAACGGATGCGGCAATCGAGGCATTCGCCGCCGAGCTGAGGCAGGCGAGGCACGGCAACCACGAATAGCGTGCAGCGCGTGGTGGGAAACTGCTGCCACGTAGCTCTACTGTTCGGCCCCGCTAGGACCTCGGCGCCGCAGGCTTCGCCTTGTAGATGAATTCGTAGTAGTCGCGCATAGTCAGGTCCACGGCTGCCTCTTCATCAACGATCACAGTCGCATCGCGGTGCAGTTGAATCGCGCTCGCCGTCACCATGCTGGTCACCGGTCCCTCGACGGCTTGGGCGATGGCCTTGGCCTTGGCGTTTCCACTCGCAACCAACACCAGCTTGCGCGCGTCGAGGATGGTTCCGACACCCATCGTGATGGCATACACCGGAACATCCTCCCGCCGCTCGAAGAACCGGGCGTTGTCGTCGATCGTTTGCTCGGACAGGGTCTTGAGCCGCGTTCGCGAGCTCAAGGAACTGGTTGGCTCGTTGAAGGCGATGTGACCGTCAGAGCCGATGCCCAGGATCTGCAGGTCGATACCGCCACTTTCCGCGATCCGTTGCTCCCACCATTCGCAAAACGAGGGGTAGTTGCTCGTCGTACCGGAGGGGATGTTCACGTTCTGCCGCGGAATGTTCACGTGCTGGAAGAAGTGCTCGTGCATGAAGTAGTGGTAGCTCTGCGGATGATTCACCGGCAGCCCCACGTACTCGTCGAGGTTGAACGTCGTGACGCGGGAGAAGTCGAGTTGCTCCTCCTTGTGCAACCGAACCAATTCCTGATACAGGCCCAGCGGTGTTGACCCGGTGGCCATGCCCAGCACAGCATTGGGCTTGGCGTTGAGCACTTCGACCACGATCTGGGCCGCCACCTTGCCCATTTGCTCATAGTCCGGCTTGATGATCACTTCCATTAGAGCCTCCCGTTTGGTCATCCGGAACCTTGAAATTACCTCCAGCGCCGCAAGTTGGCATCAAGAGGGTCAAAGAATCTCTAAGACGGTTTGGCTCACATGATGTGGGCGCTAGACAGGGGGATGGAAGGGTTAGAAGGGTTAGAAGGGGAAGGAGGGGAAGGAGGGGTTCCCTTACCACATCCGGCTGTGACGTGTAGCTTTGCCCTGTCTCGGAGTCGCCCTCCGCTCACTAGGAGGGATCCATGCACCGTCTCACCTTTGTTGCACTTGCCCTGCCGTTCATGGCAGCTTGTCAACCCGCCACGACCGAACTGACTGAGGAGCAGTGGACCGTGATCGCGGACGAGTTCCGCCAGCACCGGATGGATATGTACGCCGCCGCAGAGCGGCTCGACGCAGACGGAGTGATGCGCAGTTTCGCAGCGGATGCGGTACTCATCGGTCAGGGTGTCCGGATGACGTACGAAGACTATGACGCGATAGTCCGAAACTTGTTCGGTAGTGTGCAGAGTCAGTCCATCGACGTGCTCGACATGTGGGTCGATGTGCTCGCAGCCGACGCAGTCGCCAATACCGACGTCATAGCTGTCGCGGTGACCGACAGCGCCGGAAACGTGGTCGAGCAGACGTACCTGCACACCGAGGTGTGGGTGAAGCGGGACGATCGCTGGGTAATGATTCATGGCCAGCAGGCGCTGGCTGCAGAGCCAATGCAGGACCACTGACGCAAGGAGGGAGTCCCGATGGCGATTTCCCTATGGTCCCGCTTCCCTTGGTGGGGACTGGTATTGCTTGCGGCTGTCCTCACTGCAGTCGTTTATGTGAGAAGCGACAACGCCAGACCAACCTTGGGTGCCATCTGGTTCGTGGCGTTGGTTCTCATGTTATTTGGGCTTCGTTGGCTGGGCCAGAGGTTGCGGCAATGAGTAGATTCACTGCCTTCGGACGTTTGGCATCACGTCAAAGAGGTAGCCATCACATGGCAAAGAAGATGACATTCACCATTTCCTTGTCCTTGCTGTCATCGACCATGTTGGCTTCGCTGAGGGTCTTTTTCAGTAGGCCCAGTTCATCGCCATCCAGCCAGACTCCCGCGCAAGTCGGACAGCGATCCAAGATCATGTTGTGAACGACTGACTTGTACAGCTCGTCGCCGTCGACCGGGCACCTGCGTTCCTGTTCCCTACCCGCTTGGATCTTCAGCTCGCACTTGGTGCAAGTTGGAAAACCTTCGAACTGGCTGTGCGTCCTCTTCTCGCCACAGCGCACACAGGTCTCGCCAAAAAACGTCATATTATCTCCGGATCCAGCGGTCTACGATTACCGCATTACCACACCCTGAGGATGAAGTAGCCGGCAAGTGCGATCATGACAAAGAACACCACTATCAAGCGAACTCGGTCCTCCTTGAGCCCACGCGCGAGAAGAAGGCGCCTCAGACCACGGCCGCAGACGAAAATGATGACAGCGACAATCAGCGTCTCCAGCCCTCTTTGTAGGTTCACGGTTCCGCTCCGGTGGGTGTCGTCCCAAACGTTGCAGCAGATGACGGTGAGCGGCAAGTGCAGCGCCGAAACCGGTGATCCAGTTCAGGCCGACGCCAGCGGGGAGCCTGGATGGTACCGCCGTTGCCTTATAGCCACTCTTGCCGATCAGACCTTTGCGTTGCACGTTTGCCCTGCCCTCAGAGATCCTCGCCACCAGACCGCTCGGTCGGCTGAGGCGCGGCAATTGACCGTCAATTGACTGGCTCTTGCTAATCTGGCCTGCAACTGCCATTGAGGAAGCGTCTGAGCCTTACACCACAGAATAAGGAGGCGTTATGGGCGCCGAGATGACTCCCGATGACGTGGCCGCAATCCACGAGCTGATCGAACCTTGGAACGCAGCATGTGTTGCACGGGATTGGCCCAAGCTACTCTCGATGTGCACCGACGACATGGTCTTCATGCCGCCCGATGGACCTTCCGCAAAAGGCAAGGCGATCATGCCGTGGCTGGACGCCTTACCCATCATCAAGGAGATGTGGTGGAACATCGAGCAGATCGATGGCGGCTTCGACACCGCATCCTTGAGGGGCCAGGTGAGAGAGACGTTGGAGATCGACGGTGTGGAAGAGAAGTTCGATGGGAAGTACACCGATGTCGTGCGCAAAGGATCTGACGGAACGTGGCGCTTTGCGGCGATCATGTGGAACTCCAATCGACCGCCGGCTACGCCGTAGCCTCAAGGCCCTCCGTGGTCGAGCCGTTCGAACAGCAGCGGTACTCGGCCGAGCGACAGGTCGACCGCGAACCCGGTGATGGTCACGGCTCCCGCGAGGTGGGGTGGTGCTATGCAGGAACCCATATCCGCGCACTCGTACGCGATCTCGATCCGGCCGTTTGCAAGTACGTAGTCGAAGTCAGTCACGCTGGTGTAGCGATTAGTCGAGCCATCGCTTTTGTCGACCGTCTCCGAGAGCCGCACCTCCCAGCCCGTGCCGTCGTTTGCCAAGAACAGCGTGTCGGCCAATATGTGCAGCGTCGCGAAGTCCCCGTCACGATACACGGCCGGCAGTGGGTCACCGGCAATGGAGCGCAACACGTGCATTTCCGCGTACTTGGGTCCCGCAGCCTCACTACAGGCCACGAGTCCACCGGCCGCGGCGGCGAACAATACAAGGTGAATGATCCGCATCTGGGTCCAGCTCCGGAAAGTCTTCACCTTGTATACCCGCACTACCCAATTGGAGGTCACACTAGCGGGCGGGGGCACGTTTGTGAAATAGGTCAGGCGGGCAGCGACCTCGATCTCGCGTTCGAGAGCGTAGAGTTCGGCGAGGCTCGCCAGACGATCCATCGGTCAATTGTGTCCGTGCCCGAGATCTTGCAATAGAAGCAAGATACCGGGCACATTTCCAACTTGTTGGTCGCAGAGACGAACCCGTCTCCCGAGACTGCCCTGCCGCGAGTCGTTCCCTCGCTCGACAAGGAGTGAGAGTCATGAACGCAATCGAGGAACTCGACCACATCGCGATCAACGTGAGATCGCACCGCCTCGTCAAGACGCTGCTCAAGGAGAACCCCAAGCTGGAGCAAATCCTGCGCAACTCGAGGAACGAGATCGAGGCGCGCGTTGGGATTCGCGAGTGGGTGCTGGAGGAACTGCAGCAGCGTCCTCAGGCCCTGGCATACTACGAGGGCCTCAGCTCAGACCGTGACGGCTTCGAGGCCCTGTCGTGGAGCGACTACCCAGCGATTCGTTTGCTCGACTATGTCGATCATGCCGGACGCCAATTCGAGGACCTCAACCTGCGCGGTGCCACGGCAGTAAGCACTCCAATCCGACAGCTGTGGCTCGCGGTGAATCACGGGACAGGCGGTGCCAAGCCGGACTTCTTCGAGGACGCTGTGCATCTGTTCCGCCAGTTCTCGGGACGGAGCGAGCGGCGCAAGCCGACCCGCGAGGAGGTCGAGGGCTGGATGGAACGCTATCCGTCCGGGCTCGACCCGCGCATCGTTGCCCTACGAGAGGAGAACCGGGAACGCATCCTCAACATCATCATCGACCGGATGGACAACGGCGAGATCCGCAGCCAGAAGTTTCGGTTCGACAGCAGCATGTCTCGCCCGGAGAAGCTGGAGCGGGCCCTGGAATGGTGGGACGACAGCCAGTTCCATCTTCACTGCGCCGTGCGCTCCCCCGAGCTGCTCAATCAGATGCTGGGCAACTCACTGGATCCCGATACGATGAGTGTACTGTATCGCGCGCATGAACAGGGGATCCCCTTTTTCGTCAATCCCTACTATCTGTCGCTGCTCCACGTCCGCGTTCCCTACTTCGCGATCGGCGCCGACCTGGCAATCCGCCACTACGTGCTCTACAGCCAGCAACTAGTAGAAGAGTTCGGCCACATCCGGGCTTGGGAGAAGGAAGACAGAGTGGTGCCTGGTAAGCCCAACGCAGCGGGATGGCGTTTACCCCCCTACGACAACGTGCACCGGCGCTACCCTGACGTTGCCATTCTCATCCCGGACACCACTGGGCGCGCCTGCGCCGGACTGTGTGCTTCGTGCCAGCGCATGTACGACTTCCAGCGAGGCCGGTTGAACTTCGATTTGAAGGGACTCGAACCGAAACCGCGTTGGCTGGAGAAGCTGTCGGAGCTGATGAAGTACTTCGAAGAGGACTCGCAACTACGCGATATTCTGATCACGGGCGGCGACGCCCTGATGAGCACGGACGAGGCGCTGCGACAAATCCTCGATGCGGTCTACCGGATGGCCAAGGCCAAGCGCGAGGCCAACGAACGTCGCGAGCAGAAGTACGCCGAGATCCAGCGGGTTAGGTTGGGCACACGGCTGCCCGTTTACCTGCCACAGCGTATTACTCCTGAACTCACCCAGATCCTGGCCCAATTCAAGGAACGAGCCTCGCAAATCGGGGTCAAGCAGTTTGTGATCCAAACCCACATCGAGTCACCGATGGAGGTGACGCCGGAGGCTCGCGATGCGGTGCAGCAGCTGTTGTCCGCCGGCTGGATCGTCACCAACCAACTGGTCTCCACGGTTGCCGCGTCGCGCAGAGGGCAGACGGCAAGGCTACGCCAGGTGCTCAACGAGATCGGTGTGCTGCCGTACTACACGTTCGTAGTGAAGGGATATCGGGAGAACAGTGCCAACTACGCGCCAGTCGCGCGGCTGGCGCAGGAGGAGATGGAGGAGAAGGTCATTGGTCGCATACCAGAGCGCTACTACGAGTCGATTCGCCGGCTGTCGCAACAAGCCGAGTCCGTGGTGCGTGCAGTGAGCACGCTCAGGGGCAAGGTGTGCGTGCCGTTCCTGGCGACCGATCGCAATGTCTTGAACCTCCCGGCGGTCGGCAAGAGCCTCACGTTCCGCGTGATCGGCATTACCCGCTACGGCCGTCGCATCCTGGAGTTCGACCACGATCGCACGCGCGCCAACAGTCCGATCATCGATCGACTCGGCAAAGTGATCGTGATCGAGTCGAAGTCGATTCGTGAGTACCTGCGCCAGCTCGAAGAGCTGGGTGAAGAGATCTCGGAATATGAGAGTTGCTATGGATACTCAATGGGGCAGACGGAGCCGCGCATGCCGTTATACGAGTATCCGGACTACGACTACGAACCGACCGAAGAGATCACCAACTTCGAGCTGCCTGACGCGGAGCACCCGGTCGCAGGTGCCGAGCCGGTGTCCGCACCCGCGGGATAGGCACCCGGCGCGGCGCCGGCCGGCGTGGGCTCGCACGTTGGTCGCGTCGAGTCCCTGCTGCGCTACTGATCCTTTTCGCCCAGGGTAGCGCACAGCACGGTAGGCGTCACCCGCAGCGGTTCGTTGCTTGCACGCTCTCAGGGCTTCACGTATGGCGTTGTCTTTACGGCCAGCGGTCGGGCGCAGCGATAGCAGCCTACCCTTTTGGCTTGAGCAACTCCTGAAACGCAGTGTGGTCGCGTAGAGTCTCTAGGTCAATGTCACGATGCAGCCAAGCACCTGAAGTTCTTGAGGCCCACGCCGTGAGTTCCGTACCGACGTGCCCGATGCCCTGTTCGAAAGCGTCCGCCAGGAGTGCAACTGCCCTTTCGGGTTCGCCCAACAATGCGGCGATTCGTGCCTGCCAGACTGTGTTGACTCCGAACAGATACGGTTGTTCCAACTGCTGCAGCCAATTCGAGATCGCAACTGCGGCTTCGCGCTCGCCCAACCGTGCTGCAATCGTTCCCAAGTACGCCTGGAAGTTCATGTGGTTCGGATTCTCGTTAGCCAACTCGGTGAACCGCTCTCTTGCGTCGTTCCAGCGTCCAGCGAGATACGCTGCCATGGCCAGATGGGTTCGATTCTCTGTGGTCGCGATTCCATCCTCTGATCGGTTCTCAGCCCAGTCGTGCAATCGCTGAAGAACTGCGGCGGAAGCCGCGGCCTCACCATGGGATCTCAGCTCCTCGGCCGCTTCAACCAAGGTCGACATCATCTGCGTACCCAACCCGGCCTGCGGGGTCAGTGCGGTCGCTTCATCGAGTCGCTGGTTCAGCTGATCCACTCGTCCCAATGCGGCCAGTGCGACGACCTCGGCAGACAACACGCCTAGGTGATCGGGGTACTGCTCCCGGCCACTTCGAGCCACGGACAACTCGGCCAAGTGGTCGCTCAGCATGTGATGGGCCGTTCCGTAGTGCCGCCAGTAGAACCACCGGTTCTCCAGGAATCCGATCGTTGGATCTAGCTGCTCAAGAACGTCGATTGCTCCCTGCGGCCGGTTGAGCCTCAGCATCATCGCAGCGATCTCCCAGGTCGACTCCGACAGCGGCGCGATCTCAGCGGCTTCCTGCACGGCGGAAAGCGCCGTGGCGAAGTCCCCGCGTAAGCGCGCATCGAGGTAATCCAGCATCCGGAGTTCCGGAGTACGCAGCCGTTCAGGGGCTCGGTTGATTACCTCAATCATCGAATCGGCCCGCACGAATCGACCGCTCTCGACCATCAGTCCCGTGGCGTAGATCAGCGGCCAAGTGAACGTGCTATCGAGTGCCGAGGCTTGGAGGAAGTGATCGATTGCGCCAGCGAAGTCTTGTCCGATAAGCGGGACGCCCGCCACGTACTCGCGGTAGGCCTCGAAGGTCGGTGGGCTGGACACACCCCTAGGCCAGGTCTCGTCGAGCAAGGTAGCCACGGAGCCCATGACCCGCTGCCGCAGCAGGTCTACGGCCTCGAGGGGAGACTCGCGGGTACCGCTTATCGGATCGGGTGAACTGAGTAGTGTTCCAGACTCGGTCCCCATGATCTGAACCTGAAACTGTACTGAGTCAGCTTGGAGATAGTATGCGCCGGATAACACCATTCCGGCGCCAACCTCTTGTGCCAGTACCATCCCCAGGGCAGCACCCTGCCTTCCGGCGGAGTCGGTAGGCCCGTTTCTTCCAGGCCTCGCGTTAGTCGATCGGCAACCATCTTACCCAGCGGATTGAACATCGAATCGCCGGTTTCATTCTGGATACCAGACACCAGCACCCTGTGGGGCACGATCTCGGTCTCACCGTTTCGGAGTAGCAACCACGTGGCAAGCGAACCGGCCACTAGCGCAGCCGATATCGCCGCAACCAACACCTTGTTCTGCCACGGTATCCAGCCGACTGGCCCTCGCCTCGGTGGGGCAAGCGTCTTGGCAAACTGTTTGGCTCCACCGAATCGATCGGCTGGGTGGTCGGCCAAGGCTCGAGACAAGGCTTGCACAATCGGTCGTGGTAATGCCTCCAGGCGCCTGCGATGCCCGGCTGGAGTGTCAGTCAGTCGCCCTTCCGAGACGCACAGCCGGTCCGACGGTGTCTGTGGTGGCTCACCGACCAGCATTTCGTACAGCACGATGCCAAGACTGAAGATGTCGGTGCGGCCGTCCAGATCGGCACTTCCACTTGCCTGCTCGGGACTCATGTACCGCGGTGTGCCGATCGGCAGACCCGTCTGTGTCAGCGTGGTGCCTCCTGCCGCACTGATTGCCCGAGCGATGCCGAAGTCCGTGACCATCGGCTCACCCTCATGCAGCAGGATGTTCTCTGGCTTGATGTCGCGGTGAACGATGTTGTGCTTGTGCGCGTAATCGAGCGCAGAGGCCACCGTGCGCGTGATCTGTACCGCTTCGCCTTCCAGAAGCTGCGTCTCGCGGTCGAGTTTGGTGCGCAATGTTTGTTCGACGTACGGCATCACGAAGTACAGGAATCCACCTGCTTCGCCGGAATCGTATAGCTGCAGGATGTGAGGATGGTTGAGGCCAGCTGCTATCTCGATCTCGCGCAGGAACCGCTCGAGGCCAATTGTGGCAGCAAGCTCGGGGCGGAGTACCTTCACCGCCACCTTACGGTGGTGCTTCAGGTCCTCAGCAAGGTATACCGTGGCCATCCCGCCGCTACCGAGTACACGTTCAATCGTGTAGCGGTCGGCTAGGGCGGCAGTGATCCGCTCCACCTGATCACTCACCGAGCACCATCCGCGTGCATCCGCACTCTTCCGCGAAGATCTGCGGCAACAGGTCAGTCATTAACAGCCTTTCTGTGGTCCCCCTCTAAGCTAAGGTCTCCCAGCCAGGGTGGCCAGATTGGTGGCATTGCAGAGGTTGCTTAGGTGCCACAGGTTCAAAGCCGGCTGTTTGAAATGAGAGAATCTCTGTCGTGTTTTTCAGTCGGAGGATGTGAATAGAGGCCTGGTTCTAGCGAAAAGGGGCCAGCGGCGGCCACTCTTGCCGCAGAGCGTACCGCGCTGCACGTTTGTCTTGCCCTCAGAGACCTCACCAGATACCCCTCCGACGGCTCACGCCGGACGACGGTCAATTGTCTGCCAATTGACCGCACCCGACTAGCCTGGAGCACCATTATTATCGCCGGTGGCCTTTTGTGCCCCGCCGCCAGGACAGACGCCGTTGTAAGATGCCGCAGCTGACACCGCAGTAAGACGCCGCAGCTGACACCGCAGTAAGACGCCCGCCCGATGACGAGAGCCGATGGTCACCGGTACCCCTAGTCGTCACAGGGAGGTCTGTCATGCGCCCCGCTACTCTGCTACGCATCCTCGCCGTCGCAGCCATCACATCGGCCTGGGCCGTACGCCTTGTGCATGCCATGTATGCGCTCGAGCAAGCTCTAGCACGGCTCACTTGCGTGTGCCTCGCAGGGTCACATGCGCCGATAGGACGTGGCATCATGCGGGTCGCGAGAACCCCGCTCGCCGTTTCCTGCATCTTACTTTGCTCCAATTCGTGCAGCGAAGATCAGATAAACGGGCCAGAGGTGGATTGTAGCAGTCCGCCGATCTCGTTCACATCGGCGAGAGACGGGAACCTCAATATCTTTGCCGTTTGGCCCGATGGCAGCGGCCTGAGGCGCCTAACCTGGCAGGCCGCTGCCGATGACGGCGCCGATTGGTACCCCAGTCGAGAAGGAGTCAGGATCGCGTACATGTCTATCCGCGATGGCGACTACGAGGTATTCCATAGGCTAATCAGTGGTAGGAGGCACCTGACACAAGTCACCAACAATGCAGCGCGCGACGGTTTTCCGCGCTGGTCGCCTGACGGCTCGCAGATCCTATTCACGTCCGATCGGGACGGCAATCTCGAGCTGTACGTGACGAGTGCAGACGGAACGAACCCGACCCGACTCACTTGGAACCCCGGCGAAGACATCGGTGGTGCCTGGTCACCCGACGGTTCCAAAATCGCATTTGCTTCGTCGCGCGGCTGGAACCGAGAGATCTACGTCATGCGGGCGGACGGGACGGACTTCATCCGGCTCACGAACAACACTGCGTTCGAATTGAGCAGGGTGGCGTGGTCTCCGGACGGCTCCAGGATTGCATTTGACGCTTTTCTCTTTGGCAATGCCGACATCTATGTGATCAACGTGAACGGAACGAACGAGACGCAACTCACACATGATCAAGCGGAGGATCGGTATCCGATGTGGTCTCCCGACGGACAGCGCATCGGGTTCACAAGCGACCGCGACGGCGATGACGAGATCTACCTAATGGACGCGGACGGCACGGGTCTCGTGCGCCTCACGAATAGTCCCGGGTTGGATGTCCTCGACTCCTGGCGTCCTGCGCAGAGCGCCTGTCACCTTCTTAGCGCCGCGATTCTGCCAGTATACGGCAGCGTGACAGCGCGCTGGGTACGGCCCTGAGTTGAGCTTTCGAGGCCGCCGGTTAGGAGCATGAACTGACGATGGTGAACCGGTACCGTAGACTGCCGCTCATGTCACGGTCGGTTAGGCCGCAACTGAACAGCGGTGTGCCGTTAGCCACTAGCGACTGAGGTGTGAAGTGTCACATGGAAAGGCAGTTCGGCGGTCGTCAGGAAGAGTGGGTGTTGCCGTCCCGGGATTCCGGCTGGACAGGCTATTGTCGGTTGCAGCTTTGACTGTTGCCGTAACAGGCTGCGGTCCGTTGTCAGAGGACCTAGGCATCCACCAGGTATGGGTCTCGCATATCGCGATGCCAGATAGCATCACGTCGACAGATACTCTGGTGGCGTACCTCAGCGGTGGTACTGAAGTTGGAGACTGCCTTTCACTGTCACACGTAGATGTGCAGCGCGACTCGGCTGGAGTGGCGATTACGATATGGGCAGAGGTACGTCAGTGGCTTGGCTCTGGTCCGCCACCTCCCTGTGGCGTGGTCG
>JBDGXD010000083.1:0-13435 GCA_039584755.1 Gemmatimonadota bacterium | reverse complement strand
CGAGGGCAATGCGACCTACGATGCCATCATGAACTCCGGGGTGAGCCGCCTGCGGCCGGTCGCAATGGCAGCGGCGACAACTGCACTGGGCATGATCCCACTGTTGCAGGACCCGTTCTTCATCGCCATGGCGGTGACGATCATCTTCGGCCTGCTGTTTGCCACTGCACTCACGATGATCGTGGTGCCGACGCTGTATGCGGTGTTCTATCGGGTGAAATCACCGCAGGGAATGTAGAATGCAGAATGCAGAATGCAGAATGTAGAATGTAGAATGCAGAATGTAGAATGTAGAACATCGAATGTAGAATGATTGAGATGGGCTCGGGGCTCGTGCTGACTATGTCTTGTTGGCGCGGGCCTCGGTCTGTTCCAGAGCCTCCTGACAGCACTCCACCGTCACAGCGCGGCCGTCGACCGGTTCACCAAGATGTGCAACTAGCTTGCAGAATGGCAGCGGGAATTGGTAGCGCCGCGGCCACTTGAGTCCTAGAGTCGGGCGACCGCGTACCACAATCGGTACCAGCCAAGACTCAGTGGCTTGTCCGATCTCGGCGAGTCCGGGTTTGACCTTGCCGTAGGGTCCACCTGCATCAGCAAACAAGCCGACGTTACAACGCCGCTGGTTTATCATCTCGATTATCTGCTGGCGCGGGCGCACTGGTGACTTGCGGCGATATACCCAGACCCGATATCCAAACCAGGCAGTGGCCCGCTGCAGCATGCGCGACAAGAGTCCGTCGTGCCCGATCCCGGTTGGCTGCAGCTCAGCAGGGAAATCGCGCAGCGCACACAGAGTCAGCGGCTCATATGCATGCCACGAATAGTAGATGAGCGGCCGGTTCGTGTCCCGCACCAGCTCCGTGAGTCGATCCAGCGATGGGCTCCATCTGATCTTGGCTGTCCTCCAGCAGGGATATATCCATAAGACGAGCAACGCATTGGCTAGAATGACGAGTGGCGCAAGAAGCACCTTGTACCACGGCGGTTCCTCAAATGGTACCGCGGCAAACGAGATGCGCCCGCTGGTGCGGCTCGACTGCTCCAACTACCACTCCCTAGAAGTTGGCCGCGGGCGACACTCTCGTGGCGTTGAGCTGACCGGCGATATTCTGATCACGATCGTAGACATCTACCGTGAATGTATCACCTGCACCCAGTGATCCACCAATCACGTATGTGGAGAGAACAGCCGAGTCATTGGGATCGGTTTGATAGATCGTCAGCGTGAAGCTCTCAGCCACGAACAAACCGTCAGCACTGGTATCGATATCGCCGTAGAACCATTGGCCGGTAACAAATGCCGAGGTGGCTGTGGTGTCCTGATCTGTGGCAACAACATAGAGTTCCACATCGATGTTGACCGCTTGACCGTCAACAGTACCCTGCATGTTGTAGCTACCCTCACGCGCATCATCAACATCACCGACCACTTTGAGTTCGTTCGACTCCGCCACGATCCCACCAAAGACCCCCATGCCACCGTCTAGATTGTTGACGAACCCGCGACCGGAGATCGGTATGTTGCCGGAACGGGCGAAGTCGAAGTAGCGATCGTCCATCAGTGCCAGAGTGACGGTATAGTAGCGGCCGGCGCGGAACACCGACTCGGCATCGTCCGCATCGGTCGAATCTTCCTCACCCAAGATGACGGCAAAGATGTCGGTGAGATTGCCCGGAACGGTCATCCGCGTCGAGTCAACAAAGAGCCGAGTCGCCGCCAAGGGAACACCCATGCTGTCGGGTCGGTGAACCTCCAATTGCAGTGCACGTCCCGCCGAGGGAAGCACCTCGGCGTCGAGCGTATCGCTGTCACGATTGAACAAGAGAGTAGGGCCGGGGAGTACAGCTGAGTCGCCCTCCACGCGTAGCAACATCGCATTGGCTCCCGGCACCTCCATGACACCGGTGACCACATGTCCGTCCAGCGTTGCAACCGCCAGCTCCAGCGTGTCACCGGTTCGCATCGTGGGACAGTCGGACGGTCCCCAGTAAAGACCCAACGATCGCGGCAGATCGGGGTCGCTTGGCGTTTCGCTGAACTGCGTGACACCGCAGGGATCCGAGGTGAACGTCAAGTTGGTGACTGTCACGGTCGCTTCACTGATCGGGACCGGTGGCTGATTGCCCGGAATAGGCCCGCCGGTCGAGTCTGCGCCAGCTCCTGTGAGAGTCTGCTCCACCACGATCCATTGCTGGTTCACGTCCGGTCGCATGATCGCGTGCACAACGATGATCGGTTCTCCATCAGGAATGTTCGTCTCACCGAATTCGCAGGCACCGCAGAAAGCCGCGATTGCGATCACAGTGAGTGCACGCGCGGTCAAAATATGAACTCCACTCCCACCGTGGGCAGCAAGGGAAGCTGCGATACCGCACTTCTCGTTGCCGGCGCCGTGGTGTAATCGTAGGTGTAGAGAAAAACATTCTTGCGATTCAGCATGTTCACCAACTGGACATACGGTCGCAGAATGCCACCCCACTTGCGGGTCTCCCACCAAAAGCTGATATCTATGCGACCATAGTAGGGATAGCGACTCGAATTGAGTGTCGGGCTGGCAATAGGCTCGCGGTCGAAGTCGTTCAGCGAGTGATCGGCCGCGTAGTAGTAACGGTGGTTCCATTCGCCTACGAATGGCGTGAACGGCAGTGGTGAGCCGTAGCCGAATCGCACGCTCATATCACTACCCAGCGGTCCCGGCGATTGGAGGATCAGGTTCAGGTTGTGACGTCTGTCGTGCACCGCCGGAAACTCGTCGCCACGTGAGCGTCTATCGACCTTTGTCAGACTATAGGCGATCCAACCGGTTAACCGGCCAAGGTGTTTGCGCAGCAAGAAATCGACGCCCCACGCCTCGCCTTCCATTGGTATGGTCTCGTCACCCTGCTGGTTGGGGTCCTCATCCAGGTTGTAGTCCACGATGTCGTCAAACGTCTTGTAGTATCCCTCGATCGTGAGTGACAGCTCGAGACCGAACCAGCGTTCGATGCCCAGTACCAGATGATCCGATCGCCCCACCGGTGTGGTGGCGTCGGCGCCGATCCAGAAGTCGATCATGTTCCACGGGATGTTCTGATCACGCAGCGAGTGGATCGCCTGGTAGTAACGACCTACAGAACCGGTGATCGCGAAATCTCGTGTGACAAACGCTTTCACTCCGAGCCGCGGTGCCCAGTTGACTACATCGGGTCCCTCGACCGCTTCGACCCGAACACCCGGACGGAGCAACAGCCAAGGAAACGCCCGCCATTGGTCATCGACGAATGCCGACCAAACCCGTGGGGAATAGAACGCTCGATAGAACTCTGCACTGAGGCTTTCGCTCCCCGCCTCATACGTCATATCGTAGTTTTCGACTCCCGCACCCACGCGGACATCGTGGGTAGCACCCGGTGACAGCGCCCAGAGAAACTTGGTGGCCCAGAGATCCACATTGTTGTCGGCCCTGAACAGCCCTGGCTCCAGGCCGAAGGTCGGATTGGACCTGGTATAGCTGGCATCGACGGTAAGGTGACCGCGGCCGAACGGGTGGTTGAACCGCAGGCCCAAGAGCCTGTTGCCAAAGCTGGCATCGAGCGTCACACCTTGTCGGCCGGGTTGTTCTTTGATCCACGGCCAGTCAACGACATCTCGACCGAGATACCCGGTGAGCGACAGAGAACCAGCGCCCACAGGAGCCGCCAGCTTCCCGACAGCGTCGTAGAAGTAGTACGGCATCGTCTCGCTAGTGAGCAGCCCGACCAGCACGTCCGCGTAGGTGCGACGCCCACCTAGCAGAAACGTCACACCGGTGTTTCCGATTGGGCCTTCGACCAGGAGCTTGCTGGATATGAGAGAGACTTGGCCCTGGACGCCTATCCGATCACTGCGACCGGCCCGGATATCGACGTCCATCACGCTGCTGAGTCGGCCACCATACTCGGCGGGAAACGCACCCATGAAGAAGCTCACGTTCTCAACGGCGTTGGCATCGAACGTGCTGAACAACCCACCGAGGTGTGTGGGATTGAAGATCGTGACCCCGTCCATCTGGATCAGATTCTGGTCCGGTTCACCACCTCTGACATTGAAGCCAACCGAGTAGTCATTGGTGGCGATCGTTCCCGGCAGCAGCTGAACCACCTTGACCACATCGGCTTCGGCCAGAGCTGGGAGAGTCCTGATCGTGTTGCGGTCGATGCTTACCACACTCGCTTGGACCAGCTCCTCGAACCTCGCACGCGCCTGGAGCTGGGCCTGGGCCTCGATTCCCGGCAACACCACGGCATCCGATTGCAGGTAAACCAGCAACGAATCCTGATCGGGCTCCAGAAACACAGTGTCAGGCGCCATTCCAATACGCTGGAAGGTGACCGAGTGTCGCGCTCTGGGGATCCCGAACAGCACAAACCCGCCCCCAGCATCGGTCGCGGTGCCAATACCGAGTGCCGGAATCCTCACCGTGACACCGGCGATAACAGTGCTATCCTGTGCGGTGAGCACCCGGCCGGGAACATCACGGGTCTGCTGCGATTGGAGCCCGAAGATCGGCAGAATCGCCAGAAGTGCGAGTGCGGCTACCGCTTGAGGCTGCCCGTTCATCACCCTTTCCCGTTGAGAATCCGGCAAGTGCAGCCGAAATCTAGCAAGTTGGCCGGTCGGAATGCTGACCATACGACCGGTTCTCGATGCAGTTTCACTTCAGACTTCGGACTTCAGTCTTCGATATTCGGCCTTCGAGTTGCGGGTGGGTCTGACTTGAAGACTGAATGTCGAACTCTGAATATCGAATGTCGAAATTTAAGTGATGCTTGTCGATGGGAGCGGCGATCTCCCTTCGCGCCCTGCAGTGCAGCACGAGGCCTGCTGCCAGCCGATACCGCTGCACTGACGTGCGCTACGGGAGACCACCGCTCCCTGTCGACAACGGCACTTCAGCCTTCGGACTTCGACATTCGATATTCAGCCTTCGAAAGACGGGTAGACTCCAGCTCGGTGGCCAGGTGGAACCTCGTGCTCTCCAGCCTGAAGTGATATCTTATCTATACTCTCCCCCTCCCGGAGTGTGCGTCATGTTATCGAAGCACTGTCTCGAGTGTGGCGTCGAGGCTCATCCGAGGCTCAGGCACCCCTCGAGCTTCCGTATCGAGGCATCCATCTGGAGCGTATCCATACTGGTGGGTCTGGTGGCAGGCGCCTGGTCCGCCGCAACGTCGTCCTCCAGTCCCACCCTGAGTCGGGCAATTCAGACGGTTACTCTATCATCTGTGGAGTCGGTGGAGCAACCCGTCGAGCCAGCAGTGGTGGACAATCCCAACGCGCAGAGCCTGCGGATGGAATTCGTAGCGTGGGCAAGAGGGCTGTTGCTCAAGTTCTTGCGGACTGCATGGTGGGTACTGCCACTGCCAATCGGGTTCTCGTTGTGGCGCCAGTTCAAGAAACATCCCGTGTGCGCCGCCTGCGGCTCGCGTGAGTTGGCTCCGGTGTTGGTAGAACACGGGCAGGTTCCACCGGTGAGCTAGACGCACTTCTGCCGTTAGGTTTGAAGGCCAGCTTCCTTCTGCAAGTGAGCCTGAATGTAGAATTCAGAATGTAGAATGTAGAACACAGAGGATGTAATCTTTCAGTTCTACATTCGATATTCTACATTCTACATTCCGTCCACATTCTCAGTAGCAAGCAGTGATCTCAATCGACAAACGGCGATTTCTTTGGTTTGCTGCGCGTCTGCCCCGCGGACACATCGCCCAGCAAGCCCTGTAGCTCTTCCACGCTCAACTCGAAGGGATCTACTTGGTATCCGGGAGCGGGAACGCTAACCGAACGCGCCGGGTTGCCACCCACCGGTTCGAGATCCCACTGATTCCCCGACCGGTCACGCACCTCCCAGGTGTTGCCGTCTTTGTCCTCAAATCTGCGATAGCCCATGAAAGCCTGCCTTCAGTTGCAGTGCAAGACCAAGCTGAATGTAGAATATCGAATGTAGAATGTAGAACAAGAAGGATTGATTGTTCTGAATTCTACATTCTACATTCTACATTCTCCCCACCTCGGCTTCCACTGCCTCCAGAATCTCACACGACCGGACCAACTCGGCGAGCTTCGTATGGTCGGAATGCAGCGGCCGGTCTTCTCCCAGGAAGTCTACCGAACGCCGTATGACATCTCTCGCCACGGTCACGCCTTTGCCGGTCTTGTGTCCGCGAATGTCGAGTGCTTGTGCTGCGGCCATCAGCTCTATGCCCAGCACCCCCCACGCATTAGTGAGGATCTGTTCGTTCTGTAGGGCCGTGTTCATACCCATGCTCACGAAGTCTTCCTGGTCGGCCGCAGCCGGAATGGAAGCGCAAGCCGCTGGAGCCGAGAGCATGCGCTGCTCCACAATGAGCGTGCCCGCAGTGTACTGGCTCAGCATCATTCCGCTGTAGAGGCCGGGCTTCTGGGTCAAGAAGGGTGGCAAGCCGGCTGACAGGGCCGGGTTGAGCAAACGGTTGAGTCTCCGCTCCGACAGGACCGATACCATGGTGACTGCCGTGCCCACCATCTCCATCGGCAGTGAAACGGGTGTTCCCTGAAAGTTGGCTCCGGTGAGTACTCGATCTTCGTCGGCAAGGAAAACGGGATTGTCACCAACCCCGTTCAATTCGATCTCGACCTGGCTCCTGGCATACGCCACAGCGTCGTGTGCTGCGCCGATGACCTGCGGTGTGCTCCGCATGGAATAGGCGTCCTGCACCTTGGTCTTACCACCCGAGAGCAGTTCACTTCCCTCCATGCAGCGCATTATGGCCTTGGCGCTGCGAACGGCACCGCCGAACCCTCTCTCCTCGTGCAACCGTGCATCGTACGGTTTCATGTTGGCGTGCAGCGCTTCCAGCGTCATTGCGGCCGCGATCTCCGCCTGCTTGAGCCACCTATCGATGTCGTGCAGATGAAGCGCATTCATGCCGTTCATGAAATTCGAGCCGTTGATCATGGCAAGACCGTCACGCGCCTGCAGCATTACCGGCTCGAGACCGGCACGGTCCAACGCGGCTTCACCCGCTAACAGCTCACCCTCGTACCAGGCCTGTCCTTCTCCAATGGTCACCAATGCGATCTGAGCCATCGGTGCCAGGTCACCGGAGGCCCCAACTGACCCCTTCTGGCACACGTACGGAATGACTCCTCGGTTCAGCATCTCCACGAGCTGGCGTGTTATCTCGATCCTCATCCCCGAGCGGCCCTTGGCATGCACGTTTATGCGCGACAACATGGCGGCCCGCACGTACTCGTCTGGTGCCGGGTCACCGATGCCTGCTGCGTGATTGTAGATGAGGTAGCGTTGAAAGTCTCTGACCTCGTCCTCACTCAATGCGGTCTCGGAGAACTCGCCGATTCCCGTGTTGATGCCGTACATGGTCTCGTTGGCGGCGAGCTTGCGTTCCAGCATGTTGCGGCAGTTGTTGATTCGCTGTTCCGCGTCCGGGTGAAGCTCCACCTTGGTACCACCACGTGCCACGGATACAACCTGCTCGACCGAGAGGCCGGTGCCATCAAGGATTAGCGTCATCGTGTCCTCTTGAATGAACTGCGAGCGGCCGGCTGCTGATGAAGGAGTGCCGGCCACGTCACCTTCATTATACATGGAGCGGGCCTCGAATGCGCCGGTTCCAGCCGCCCCGCGGAGTCCACCGTGGCGGACCGGCCCGCAGGGCGGTAACGTGTCCCCATGTCATGGATCGATTGGTCGATCATCGCTGGTTACCTGGTCTTCGCTCTCTCCGTTGGGCTGGTGTTTCGGCACAGGGCAGGCAGCAGCATGATGCAGTACTTCCTCTCGGGCAGGAAACTCCCTTGGTGGATCGTGGGGACGTCGATCGTGGCCACCATGTTCGCCGCCGACACCCCACTGGCAGTGACTGGTTTGGTGGCCAACGACGGTATCTCCGGCCTCTGGTTCATGTGGAATTTTGCCGCCGCCCATCTCATGGCGGCGTTCTTCTTCGCGCGGCTCTGGCGCCGAGCAGGTGTGATCACAGACGTAGAGTTGGTGGACCTGCGGTACTCTGGGCGTCCGGCGGCGATGTTGCGTGGGTTCCGCAGCGTGTGGGAGGGAGTGGTCCTCAACTGCATCGTGATGGGTTGGGTGATTCTTGCCATGGTCAAGATCATGGACGTGCTGATCAATCTCGATGCGGTCACTGTCAGGTTGGGCATAGATCAATTCGTCGATGGACGTTGGTTTGGGATACTAGTGTGCCTCATTGTTGCGGTTGTTTACACGGTGCTCTCCGGTTTCTGGGGAGTCGTGATGACCGACTTCGTGCAGTTCCTACTAGCCATGTCCGGGGCGATCGCGCTGGCGGTCATAGCGGTCATCGACATCGGTGGGATCGGTCAACTCAAGACCCAGCTGGCAGAACGGTACGGCGATTTGGCCACCGGATATCTCAGCTTCATGCCCAATCTGAGCGGCGCCTCGCTTCCGCTAATCACGTTTGTGGCACTCATGGGTGTGAACTGGTGGGCCACACGCGATGCCGGCGGAACCAGCTACATGGTACAACGCATGCTCGCTGCCAAGGATGAGAACCACAGTTTCCTCGGCGTCTTGTGGTTCTGCTTTCTCCACTATGTCATCCGCCCCTGGCCCTGGATCATTGTTGGATTGATTTCGTTGGTCGTCTTCCCCAACCTGGAAGATCGCGAACTCGGCTATCCTATGATGATCGTGGAGTATATGCCGGTAGGACTCTTGGGACTGATGCTCGCCAGCATACTGGCCGCCTTCATGAGCACGATCGATACGTTGCTCAACTGGGGCGTGTCTCTGTTGGTGAACGACTGCTACAAACCATTCATCAGAAGAGACGAGAGTGATCGACACTACGTGCGTGTGTCTCGCTGGCTGGTGGTTGTACTCATGATCATTGGTGGTGTCACCGCATACACCATGCAGTCGATCCGCGGTGCGTGGGAGCTGTTCTTTGGCATGACCGTGGGCATAGGCGGTGTCTACGTGATGCGATGGTGGTGGTGGAGGGTCAATGCGTGGAGCGAGATTGCCGCCTGGATCTCAACGGCGGTAGTCTATCTCGGAATTCACTTTGTCAATCCAGCCATTGGCTTTGGATGGCATCTCATCATCACTGCGGGTGTCTCGACGTTGTGTTGGGTGATCGTAGCACTGGTCACCCCAGCTACCGACGACCAGACCCTCATCGCGTTCTACGAGAAAGTCAGACCAGGTTCTCCCTGGTGGAAGCCGGTTGCGCGCAAGAGCAGTATCTCGGTAGAGCGTATGGGATGGTCGGATATTACGGACTGGATAGCCGGACTCGTCTTCATCTACACTGGCATGTTTGGTGTCGGCAAATTGATTCTGGAGGGCTGGGGAACCGGCCTCGTGTATTTGAGTGTAGCGGCGGTGGCGGGTCTGGTGATCTACCGCAGTGTGTCACGCTCGTGGTCACAACGCCCCGTGCCATCGGGCTAGCCGACTCGACACCGGGCAACCGGGTCGCCGGGCTATCGGCCTCCCGGTGCCCCCACCGTCATCAGCGAGATATGGTACTGCACCACCTTCCAACTACCACCGTCGTTCACCCGCGTCTCGGAATAGCGCCACGTGCCCTCCCGTACCATCCCGCCCGGTAGGGTGATAGACCCATCCAGATAGGCGACACCAACGGCAGCGTTCTCGTAGACCTTCACGTCAATGTCTCGCGGCTCGACATTGATCGCGAATCCTGCGTTCAGAGCTGCCTCCAGGGCGGGCGCGTTGAACCCACGAATCAGTATTCCTCCGTCCAGATTGAAGCCTCTGGTGTCGGTACTGAAGAACGCACCGAACCCGGCCACGTCACCCTGGTTCCAAGCAGCCAGACTGGCCAGCATCGCCGTTCTGACTTCTTCCTCTTGAGCCTGAGCGGTTTGGGTGTAAATAATCAGACCACATATAAAGACAGCGAGGGACCTGATCGCGCGTTGCACCGTGTTCATTTAATTCCTCACGAGGGATGGTCGTGAACTGGACTACCAGGTGGACTCATAAAGATGGTTGGTTGCGACGGTGGCTGGAACCGCTGCTCTGTATCGGGATCGGTATCGTCTCCGTAATAGGGGTGCTCAACTGGGTGGATCTGTCTCCTCGGGTCGAGAGTGATTTCTTCTTTTCGCGCGAGGACCGCCAGCTGCAGGCCATGCAGGAGATGGATCGGCGGTTCCCTTCACCCCAACAGGTCCTGTTGCGGGTCGAGGCACCGGACATCGCCGCTGACGCCTACATCTCGAAACTCGGGGATCTAAGTGAAGAGCTGGCCGACATTCCCGGCGTGAGCAGCGTCAATAGTATCGCAACGGAGAACCCAGACAACAGTCCACTGTGGCAGAGACTGCTACTCAACCCAGGTGATCCGACCAGCAACGTCGTTGTGCAGGTTCCCGATCCAGATCCGGCATCACTGATTCCCCACATCGAGTCAGTAGTCGAAGACTATGCCGCATCAGACTTCCTGATCGAGGTGTCAGGCGTCCCCTACATCGTGGAGCTGATCCGAAGACATCTCTTCCGCGACCTCGTCGTGTTCAGTTCAGCGGCTTTCTTGATATTCGGATTGTTGGTCGGCGTAGTCTATCGTAACTCGAGTATCGTCCTCGGCACATTGACTTCATGCCTCACCGCATGCGCCGTGACTCTCTCCGTGTCCCAGCTGCTCGACATCGCCATCGGCCTCCTCACAGCGAACATCGCGGTGATCGTGTTCGTGCTTACGCTGTCACACATAGTCTTCTTGACATCCAATTGGAAGCAGTCAGTCGACGGTGCCAATGGTCCAAGTCCAGCGGCCGTGCGCGAGGCCGTTGGGCTCACATTCGGCGCTTCTTTCTGGTGCATGGCAACGACATTGCTGGGTTTTCTCAGCCTGCTCGTTGCTACAGCCCGGCCGCTGCGTGAGCTGGGGATGGCCGGCGCCGTAGGAACGCTCACCGCTATAGTGGTCGCATACAGCATATATCCCCCGTTCCTGCGCAGCATCAGAGGGGTGACTGGAGCGGCGATGCCGGCCTCCCAGCAACCGGATATTGGCGAGCTGCTGCCAAAACGGCACGGCTCGCGCTGGTTAACGGGCATTGGCTTGGCCACTCTGATCGCTGCCTTTGGCTTCATGCGTCTCAGCACCGATCCCAGCCTACTGTCGTACTTCGCTCCGGGTAGTGATCTGCGCGACGGCTTGGAGGCCATTGACCAGGACGGCGGAAGCAGCCCACTCAACATAGCGGTAATCGATCCCGCCGGGCATGCGATCGACACAGATGAGATGAACGCAAAGATGTGGGTGCTACAGGAGCGCCTGGAAGCTGACTCATCAGTGGGGGTGACACTTTCACCGGCGTTGCTGTTTGCCCAGGCGAGGCTTGCTCCCTTCGGGGGGTTCATGAGCTGGAGTCAGCTGTTGCGCATCATGGAGAGCCCTTTGTTGGATCGAGTGGCCAACAGCTTTGTTACACAGGATCACGAGCAAGGGCGTTTCATGCTCAGAATGCGGGAGTCGGGGCGCACCGAAGCTCGGGCGGATGTTGTGGCCCGCGTTGCCGATCACGTGGTGGCGAGCGGATTGGAGGCAGATCTCGTCGCCGGCCACTACGAGTTGCAGGGCCAACTCGGTCGGCTGATTGCCTCCAGCCTTCGCATCGGACTGGGCGGGTTGCTGCTGTTGTTCGTCGGTATCGCATTCATCGTGTCGCGGTCGCCCCGTCGCACAACGGCAATGGTGATCTGCCTGTGCGGAATTCCGGTCATAGTGCTGGGCACCGCTGGTCATCTCGGAATGCCGATAGACATCATCACATCACCGGCGGCAAACGTCGCGCTCGCTATGGGTGTCGACTCGATGATTCACATGGTGATGAGAATGCGCCGTCTGTCTACAACTACGGCCAATGATTGGGATGCATGGCTGGCAGCTCGCGCGCAGCTGTGGAAACCGGTTCTGGGAGCAACTCTGATAATCTGCGCAGGCTTCGGGATCTTCAGCCTGTCTTCCTTTCCGCCCACTCAGCGGTTTGGCTACGCGGTCATCCTCGGCACGCTCACAGCCGCCACCATGGCCCTTGTAGCTCTACCGTTTGCCGCTACTGTCGGACTCGGCGGCAGAAAGGATCGCTAGCAACTGCGATCAACCAGCGGCCTCAGGCGCAGCCAATTCGGCCAGGCGGTCGGCCAGGCCTTCCAGTTGTTGTGTGCGTTGCGTCGTTGCAGCGGCAAGCAACGATCGGGCGGTGACTGCGGCTCCGGCAATGGCGAACGCCGTGGCAAGCAACACTGAGACGGGTGAGTCAGCCAGGCCGACACCGAGTGAGAACGCGAGCCCGAAGAGAGCACCTCCGCCACCGCCAGCCAGACCCCCCAAAACCCGGCGGCCGTATACCTCGACCTGCTCTTCCACGTGTATCGTAGTCTGCCCACCCTGAGGTGTGACCGTCACGTTCACGTAGCGCACCACGTTGCCCAGGCCAACGGTGCTCCATGTCAGCGAACGCCCCAGGGTCGCAGCTCGCCCCGGGGTCCCGACGACTCGCTGGATCTCCTCGACCATCCCGGCGTAGAGGGAGACCACATTCTCTCCAGCAACGGTCCGGTCGGTGGTGAGCTTCACCGGTGATCCCAGAAACTCCCCGGCAATAGAAGGTGACGGCGCGACCTCACCAGGCTTCAGTGGCGGCGCTTCTGCGGTTGCCTGACGAATCTGTGCCTGCGCACGCGCGGTACCGAGCGGCACCAACTCGCCAACCGCCTGACCCACATGCTCAGGACTGACCCCCACCTCGGCCGCGATCTGCTCGATTCCTCCTATCGAGAGCTTGCCCTGTTCTATCGAGTGCATCTCCTCGAGTTCGACCGCACGTTGGAAGATCATCCTGATTTCCGGGTCACCATAGCGACCAGATTCTTCCGACTGCCGTTGCCCCAGCTCGGCCAATGCCTCGTGTACCCGCTGCGGCGGTATGCCGACCTCGACCGCCACTTCCTCGAGCACGCTCGTCGGCAGCCCATCGGTGACAGTTGAGCGACTTGCCTGTAGCTCCACGGCTCGATTGATGATCTCGTGAGCCCGAATGTCACTGTAGCGAGCGCGGTCCCTTTCGGTGGCAGCAGCCAAGGCGTCGACGAATTCGACAGGTGTCACGAAACGATCGGACGGGCGCATCGCGAGAGCTTTGGACAGAACTTGTTCGACCCGTCCAGGCAGTTCATCCAGTCGTTCCCGGTGCTCCGGACTCGCATCCAAGAACCGACCCACCCGTGTTGCCTCCTCGGTAGGCCAAAGACCTGGCGTGTCTCCAACCATCATCTCGTAGACGACACAGGCCAGGCCATACACGTCAGTCTTTTGATCGATGTCACGTACTCCGGCCGCCTGCTCCGGGCTCATGTACCCGGGTGTGCCCAGCCCGAAGCCGGTGCGAGTT
>JBDGXD010000082.1:0-13893 GCA_039584755.1 Gemmatimonadota bacterium | reverse complement strand
AATGAGACCCCTGAGGGTCGGGCCAAGAACCGCCGTATCGATGTGCGGGTGCAGCTCCCGGACATTGGCGGCTGACCGAGCGCGACTCTCGCTCATCGAGCCGCTCGGGACCCGTGCCCGGCTGGAGCTGTTCGGTGAGCGTAACGTCATCGACGGGGATGAGGCCCAGTCGGTCTACGACCTCGAGAGCGGCACCCCCATGTTCATTGTTCGCGGGCCAGAACGTCGCACTGCTCGAGGCCTCAATCTCGCGCACGTTCCTGGATGAACGCGCCGAGATCCAACTCACTGGGCTCGACCCGCTCAATCATCACAGCCGGCGGCCTAGAGGACCGCGCGGGCGAGGTTGCTGACCGGGCCCTCGCCGGCCGAGTTCACCGCGATCACGCGATACTCGTACTCGACGCCGGTGTCCTGGCCGTTGAGAGTGATCTCGCTATCGACCGATGTGCCAACGTCGGTCCAGTCCCCAGCCTCCCGGTTGCGGCGCTGAACTCTGTAGGCCGCCACCTGGCCTCCATCCATCGGCTCCTTCCAGTCGAGGTAGACCCAGGTCGGCCCCTCGCGAACGACCTCGAGGGTGAGGGCTTGGCCCGGCGGCTCGGCAATTGACTGCGTCCGCGCACGGCGTCCACCCCAACCGAGAAGCTTGAGCTTGCCGTCCTCCCCGCGGGTGTGGTTCTCCGCGTAGCGCAGCACGGACTTGGACATGTCCGCGATCGCCTCGAGGGATTCGTCTTTGGCGGCTGTTGCTCGCATCGCGGTGGCGCGACTCATGATCTGCGCGTCGCGGTTGTCGTCGTGCACGCCTAGGACCTTCTCCAGGTCTTCCGGTGAGTACGGCGGCGCCGGAAACACATCTGCGTTTGAAGCCAAACCAGCCGCGATGTCGTGTGCGAGCTGCACGATCTCGGGCTCACGATAAGGAAACCGCATCTTCTTTGACCTGCCTTTCGTTCGCTGCCATGAGGGTTGCGGCCCGGCCGAAGTGCCAGGAGCTGCGATCGGATGCCTATTCGTCGAGCCGCACGGGTGGCGGGCGGGGCTTTGCCTGGGGCGGGCCGTCTGACGCGTCTCTCGGCTCATCTGCAAGTTCAGGCGCGTTCCCTGATGCGTCGGGCGGCGCGATACAAGCGTGACCCACCGATCCTGAAGCCTGATGCGACTCGGCTGACGCGTGAGACGCGCCGCCTGAAGCGTGAGGGACGGCACCTGAAGCGTGAGGGACGGCACCTGAAGCGTGAGACGCGCCACCTGAAGCGTGAGGGGCGGCTCCTGAAGCGTGAGGGGCGGCTCCTGAAGCGTGAGGAACGGCACCTGAAGCGTGAGGGACGGCACCTGAAGCGTGAGGGACGGACCCTGAAGCGTGAGGGACGACACCTGAAGCGTGAGGGACGGCTCCTGAAACGTGAGGGACGACGCCTGAAGCGTAAGACGTGGCGCCTGAATCGCCGCCCTCCACTCGCAACTCCAGATCCGGCAACTCCTTACGGTCACTGATCCGCACGGCCGCTCCTCCTGGTGAACGATTCCGTCTCGAGGACTCGGCCCAGGCGGCTCAACCGGGCTGCCGGCGCGCCGCTAGGTGTCCCTACCTATATAAGACGAAGAGGGGTTGCACTTTGGCGTTAATCGATTGTGCGGAAAGGAGTTACGGAGTCAGCTCGCCGACCGCGCCGTCGTTTTTCGGGCGCCTTATGTGCGGGTCGGAGGAATCGAGCACGTGGCCCAGCAGGCCTCTGAGCTTCTTGAGGGCGCGGTGCAGGTGACTCTTCACCGTGCCGACGGGCAGGTCCAGTTCCTGGGCGATCTCGTCATACGTGCGCTGCTGGATGACGTGCATCTCGACGCACGCGCGGTGCGTGGGTCTCAGCTGATCCAATGCGTCTTCGACGGCGGCGCGCAGCCTGGGCGTGCCGGGGTCGGTCGGGAATTCGGCGGGGTGGGGCACTCCGATGTCAACTAAGTTGACGGACCTCCGAAGCCGCGAGCTCTGGCAGTCAGGCGGACGGCGCCGGGCGTAATCGATGGCCGTGTGGTAGGCGATAGCGCTGATCCACGCCGCGAAGCTTTTGTCGGGGTGGTAGCTCCCGAGGAACATCACGGCCTTGAAGAACGTGTCCTGAATGAGCTGCTCCACGTGCTCTTCAGTAGCGACATGGCGGCCGATGATCCAACGGACCTGTTTTATGTGACAGAAGACCAGCTCGGCCCACGCGCCCTTGCGACGCTCCAGAGCGAGGGCGACGACTTCCTGGTCGGAGAGGTGGGAGAGTTCTGAACGTGGGCCCATGCCACATGAATAGTGCGCGGCGGGCGCCGGGTTTCAAGGTGTGGCGGCGACTAAACGATGCTCATTCAATCGCCCCGACACCACCGATGCCGAGCCGAACGGCGTACTGGACCTCCAACTCGTCTCGCCACACGCCGTATATCTTGTTGCCGACGATCGCCCGGGCCGCGAAGCCAAGTGGCATTGTGACCGTACCGAGTAGTCTACCGTCGGAGTCGAACACATCCCAGTCTCGGGCGCCAGTGTCCTCGATGAGATTCCACGACACGCCCGTCAGGACGTCCATGAAGTTCCAGGAGACACGCTCTTCATCAGTGAGTTCCGCAGGCAGCGGGATGTGTTGCACCCAGACGCTATTGCGCGGCCCAATCAGGATGCGTGCGTACGCGGGGTAGTGGTCGGCGAAGTGCACGATCTCACGCACTTGGGCACTCGCTTGCTCAAACACCTGTGGCGGGATGGTCGCTCGGAGCTGCTCGTCGAACAGGGATCGCATCAGCTCCTGGTCAGCTTCCACGATCGGTCGAGGCACAAATGACCGAGTGACAATACGCTCGAGTATCCCTGCGGGAGAGTAGAGCTCGAAGCGGTACTCTCCATTCACGCCGTAGCAAAGACTCCCCGTATCGGTCAGCTGCCACACTGGCTCGGCTGCGAACACGGTGATTTCCGGGCTACTGCCCCCTAGCCGCAACGTCCCACCGGATGGGAAGTGCTTCAGAGTATCGAGCACCGCGCCGTCAGGATTGAGGATCAGGATCGCATCGAGGCTATCAACCTGAGCTTGGCCGGGCAGTGCTAGTGGATGGACCTGTGCGGCGATTACCCCAGCACGGGTGACGGTGATGGCGAGTGGTAGCCCATCCTCGAAGGCGAGCCTGAAGCTTCCCAAGCTCGAACCATCCGGCGCGTATCGGTTCACCCTCTGATTGCTCAGATCGGGGACGAGCAGCGTGTCTCCAGGGCCAACGTAGAGTGTGGCGGGTTCGGGCCCAATCTCACCGGGTCCGGTCCCCGGGCCACCAATAGTCTCCTCATATTGCCCCGAGGAGGAGTACACTCGGACGTGCTGGGCTTGAGCGTCGAGCACGAAGATCCGTCCTCTCGAATCCGCACCCACTGATCCGATGCGTCCGAACAAGTATTCCGGATCTCCTTCGATCGCTCCGATCTTGAGTTCTTCCTCGAGTGTCCAAGCCTCTGACGCGGACCAGACACCCACGGCCGTGTTATGGACCACAGTCACCCCAGCGGAGTCGGTGACGGTTCCGGTCCACCTCGGGCTGTCCGAACAGGCGGCAAGGGTGAGGACGGCCAAGACGGGGCACAGCGAAACTGACGGTCTCATGGGACCACCTCGGGATATAGCTACCCGGAAACTATATATGCTGTATAGATATTAGTCAATCGTGGAATGGGACGGGCTCGACCTGCCCCTGGGAACCGTGAACAGTCGTCTCAACCGCCCCTCTGATAACCTTTCCTGATCCTCAAGCGTGCCTTCAGAACGCGGCAGCCCGTGCCCTCACGGTCGCGATCGCCGACTCGAGCTCTTTGATGGTCACCGGCGCCGTGTGAGCAGTAACGACCGTGCTCACGTCGAGGTCCAACTGCTCCAAGGCTGACGCGAACGACAGCAGGACCGGAGGCGTATCTACGCCGTCGCGGTGGCCGTACACATCGGACAGGAAGACCAGTCTGTGTTCCGGGAGATAGGCCATCAGAATCTCCTCGGCATGGGGATTCGGCCCAACATCGTACAGCTCGATCCGATTGCGCCCGTGCCCGTACACTCGGTGCTTCCGTACCAGCTCAATGGCGGGAACGCCCAAGGAAACCAGACCGCGCTCGGTCCGGCGCGGACTCGACGCAACATCCCGGACGAACGCCGCGAGTCCAGGTGTCGTGATAACCGTCTTCCCGGCCTGCAGGTAGCTCCACAGACCATTGCTGTGGTCGTCATGGTGGTGCGTCAGCACAACGTGTGTCACCGGCTTTCCCGGGAGGGTCGAGGCGATCGTCTCCAGGACAGCACGCGAAAGGTCCAGGCTCCCTATGGCCTCGATGAGTACGATCCCATCATCCTGCTCCACGAACATCACGTGGTAGCCCGGCATGACGTCGGGAATACGAAAGACTCCGTCTTCGAGACGCTCGACGGTCAACGAGCGTGGATCGCCTCGAGAATCTTGCGATGGGGAGGATGGAGATCGGACGACCTGCCGCCCGGCAGAGACGGCAACCACTTCAAACTCACTCTCGAGCACCCCGTGCACCTTCTTGCGGGTGAGCCACGGGAAAGGAACCCCATTCACCATACGGAAGTCGCCATAGGCCGCTTCCACCACAACGTCCCCGAAGGGCTCCTGGACGGTCACTAGCGCTGACCTCTCCAGGCGTGCGGTCTCGGCAGCGAAGTAGAGCGTCCGTTGGGTGCCCAGGTTGTCGGCGTAGGCAATGACATCGTACGCCTTGCCGTCTTCGTGTCGTTGTCCCAGCCAGCGCAGCGACGTCGACCTATCCCACGCCTGCAACACGTAGGTCAGGGCCATGGGGAAGCTGTGGAGGAAGGGGGCGACGGCAGACCTGTCCCGGCTCTGTCCGTCGCTCATGCCAGTCAAGCGGTAGCGCACGTGCTCTTCGCTGAAATCGGTGGTGAAGACGGGTTGTGCAGACGTGTCCGCGGCGAACGCCTCGATGAGGATGTGTCGTCCGGTGATCTCTGTCGTCATCCGGTAGTGCAGCTGTCGGACCACCACAGGGACGTCGGGACGGGTACCCTGATCGACATTCAACACCTGCGATCGGAAGTCCACGGTGAGTGAGTCGAGGGAGCGTATGGCGTCGAGACCTCCCAGTGCGTCGATCCCGGCATCCAGCACTTCGACCGCACGTCTGTGGTTCTCGAGTTCGGAAGGGTTGGGAGTCGCCGCACATCCTCCAGTGTAGAGGAGCACGACGCCCACCCAAGGGAGCTTTCGTGCGCACATCGTGTTCATGGCAGCATCTCCTTCCCGGTCTCGGATCGCCTCCACAACCGGGTCAAATTCTCGCATGGAATTTCGCGCGCAATTCGCGGTCACGGTCGCCGGCAGATGACGGTGCGACTCACTGAGGCTGCACCTATGTGACCCCGCGCTCCTCTCCCTCTCTCGGTAGCCTTCCGTGGCTCAGCATCCGCTCGGCGAAGTCGACACGCTCGTGAAGTTCCTCGAGTTCGGTCTCTCGACGCTCCAACGCCAGAGTGATCTCCTCTCGGATCTCCTCCCGCAATCTGTCGTAGATCTCATCGCCCAGTTGCGCAGAGGCTGATCTGCGGATGCGGTCCGCCCAGATTCGCACGCCTACGAGCGCCATGCCGCCGAGCGACAGCGCGGCGCCGAGCGTCAGGAGCAGCGGGATGAGATCAGGATCCATCTTGGTTGCCTTCCGTATTGCAGCTCATGATCACGGATTTGAGACGCCGGAACAACTCAATTGCAGTGAGTAGGACAGGTTGTGCAGGGAAGCTGCTATATCGGGCAGGGGGAGCTGCCGCTCCTCGGGGCTCGACATGCCATGCCGTGCACCCCAACCACCGCCTTCCCCACTCGGCGTCTTGCCTGCATCAATTCCGCCACTCCCTGCAAAACGCTTGGACCCGAACGGGTGCGGCGTGACATTGCCGTCGGAGGCTCGGGAGATGGCCGCCGAGCCCCCTGCCGTATGCGAGATCCAACCACTGCGGAGTTGAGGTGCAATGATGAAACGGGAAGTAATCACAGCGAAGGCTGGAGCGTCGGGGGTTGGGCTGGTCTGGTCGTTGGTGTTGTTTCTCACTCTGGGGACTCCGGTCGTGAGTCATGGCCAGACCACCAGTGGAGGTGTTGGGCCCGATGACCTCGTGCTGGTTCGCGGCGGGACTTTTCAGATGGGGGACGTATTTGGGGAGGGCGATGCTGACGAACTGCCAGTTCATTCGGTTGCTCTGACCGACTTCTACTTGCAGAGACACGAAGTGACCGTGGCGCAGTTCAGGGCATTCGTCGAGGAGACCGGCTACAGCACCTCGGCCGAAGGCCCAATGGACCTGGAAGCGCGCAGGAAGATCATGGAGCAACTCGCGTCAGGAGCCGTCTCGGAAGAAGAGATGAAGGGGCTCCACCAGCAGTTTCTCCTGCTCAGCGGAGCCGGATATTGGGATGCCGAAGCGCGCGCGTGGACCGGTTACAACCCGCGCACGAACTGGCGGACACCGGGGTTCGTGCAGGCGGAGAATCACCCCGTCGTCTCCGTTTCCTGGGATGATGCCATCCGCTTCTGCAATTGGCTCAGTCGAAACGCGGGATTGCCGCCCGCATATGACGAGGAGACGGGAGCGCTGTTGGACGAGCGTGGTGAGCCTACCGGTGACGTCACTGCGGTCCGGGGCTATCGGCTGCCGACAGAAGCCGAGTGGGAGTATGCGGCGCGGGAGGGCGGACGCGAGGTCAGGTTCGGGAACGGCGAGAACACGGCCAGGTCCTCGGAGATCGTGTTCAACGCCGACGTCGGCGAGTACCCCTACCTGGAGCGAGGAGCTTACGAGGGACGAACGCTGCCCGTGGGAAGCTATTTGCCCAACGCCCTGGGCGTGCACGACATGAGCGGGAACGCGTGGGAGTGGGTGAGTGATACCTACGGTCCCTACAGCGGCGCCTCACAGAGAAACCCGTACGTCGTCGTCAGCGACCGGCGGATCCTGCGAGGTGGAAGGTGGGGCGGCAGTGCCTTCGAGATTCGAGTGACGCATCGCAGCTCTTGGCCACGTAACGACCGCTGCAACAACTCGGGGTTCCGGGTGGCCCGTTCCATCGGTGAAGGCGACTGAATGACCGCCGGTGTGAGGACTCCCCACCCCCCGAAACACGTGTTCGCTGCACCGATTGGCTAGTTCGCTGCACTGCTGTTGTTCGGCGGTTTTCGAGCCCAACAACTTGTAGCCGAAGAGAGGAGAGACCCATGAACACCTCGGAGCTTTCGCGCTACAAGAATCCCTTGCTCGTCGTATCTGTCGTGTTGCTGATTTGGGGAGCGTTGGGGGTCCTGGACGTACGCAACCAGACCTATACTGGCTATGTCACCGACGGCAACAACACCATCACCGGGGTAGCCGAAGGCAGTCCGGCCGACGCCGCGGGATTGCAGGTCGGAGACTACATCCGCAGCACGGGTGGAATCGCCGTTGAGGACTCGAGGGCCAATGCTCTGCGAGGGCGAGCGGTGGTAAATGAGGTGCGCACCTTCGAAGTTGACCGGGAAGGAGAGACAATCAGTCTCGAGGTGTCGTACGCCGCGTTGCCTCTCAGCAATGCACTGGTGACATACGGGGCGATACTAGTTGGCTTTCTGTTCCTGGTGTTCGGCGTCTGGGCATTTCTCACGGTGCCAACCAAGAGGACTATGCTCCTGTCCGTGCTTGGGATTGCATTCTCAGTCGGCTTCACGGCCGGTCCGTACTTCACCTCGGCAACTGTGCGTACCGCCGTCGGGGTTGTCATTCTCCTGTTGATCATTGTGGGCTTCGCCTTCCTGACTCATTTCCTACTCGTATTTCCGCAGACGAAACTGATACTCAAACGACGCAGAATGACCTGGGCTGTTTACAGTCCTGCGGCTGTGGTGGGGTTTCTCACAGTGTGGTTCTTGGTGGTACAGCCCGCCGCGACTAGTGCAGTAAATGTCTTCTTTAGAGCGTTGTTTGGACTCTTCGTGGTAGCCTATTTCGGCACGTCGTTGATCGCGCTGATACACAGCTATGTCAAGGCGCCTCCTCAGAATCGAGCGGCTTGCGGGCTCAATCTACTTCTGATTGGCGCCGTGGTGGGGCTGGGACCGTCGCTGTTGATCTCAATTGTCGGGCTGATTGCTCCACAGGTTGTAGTTCCCGGCGCGCAATTCATCCCCCTTGGCATCGGGTTGCTTCCTGTGATGTTTGCACTAGCGGCCGTAAGAGGAGAACGCAGTGCCCAGGCGGCCTGGTGACAACCTCACCTCGAAGACGATATGCCAACGGAAACCTGCAGTAGTCGCTGCAACACTATTGATCCCAGAGGGCTACTCACTCGCACTTTCCCCGCTTGTGCGGCCGCTTGTTTGTGGAGAGCGCGAACTCATCGTGGTCGAGAACTGGGTCGAGGAGTTGAAAGGGAAACTGGGGAACTAGCGCGGATAGGGGGAAAGTGGGGATAGAACGGCAAAGAGACTCGAGGAGGTAGGCGCGAAGATCTAAAGGATTGGCGTGTTCGCTCGTTCGGTTCGTCCGTGTCCCGGGCAAGGAGCCCGCGCTCGGCGGCCCAGTGCAAGATTGCCGCCGATCCCGTTACGGCCTCCAATTCGGCTGACCTTCGAACAGCCAGGATATCGCGTCGGCGTCTCTTCCGATCGGCACTCTCACCTGCAGGTAGTTGACTGGAGTTACAGTGCTGGGGACCACGTATACCCGCCACCAGTTGTATGTCTCGTCTATCCCGACCAGCGTGATCCGGTCTCCATTCGGTGACCAATCCATGCCGACCTGGTCGTATGGGTCCATCTCGCACGACAGGACGTCGCCGGTGATTTGGCGTTCCAGCGATCCATCAGTGTTGTTGATTGCGACGATCCAGTAGGTCAGGTTGCAGAAGTCGTCTCTGCGACCGAACAGTACTTCACTTCCATCAGGAGAGAACAAGGGCCGCTCGTCGTAGACCGTGCCGGTGGGGAATGTGAGCTGTCTCAGTCCGGTGCCGTCCGTGTTCACGACGTAGAGTCTCTCGGTGAGCGACTGAGTATCGAAACCCACGAACACCATCATCGCCCCATCCGCGGATACGTCCATGTCGAGGACACGCAGGGGCCCGCCGTCAACCTGTAGCACATCCGTCGTAATGGTGTCGAGCCCTGTTCCATCGTAGTTCAGCGAGAAGAACCTACTTACCACAACCGCGCCCGAGTCACGCGCGAACAGGAACCGATCGTGACTGGCCGGGCGCGGATCCCAATCTGCAGCGTGCGAACCCGTCTGCCACTCGGATGGCATCGCAGCGGTCGGCATGACATGAGAATTCAACGGGATGTCCCCGATCGGTCCGGCAACGTTCGGTATGACGCAGATGTGGTCTACACCAGCCACCGCTGGCCGGCAAATGAATCCGAGATGCTGACCGTTGTGGCTCCAGCGGGGGTGACCGCTGGCGATGTTGTTCACCAACTCGGTGAGTTCTGCACCAGCGGATGTCGCCATGTAGAGATTGCTCGTGCCCGAGGCATCGTTGGTGAACGCGATCCGTTGGCGGTCCATGGACCAGCGAGGGGCTATGAGGAACTGGAGTGGCGGGCCTGTGTTCGCCACTCGCGTGAGAGAGGAGCCGTCGGCGCTGTTCGTGAACACGCCGTAGTCCAGGCCGCCTCCCGAGTCGCTGAAGAAGATGACGTCTGCCGGAGACACGGGACCCGCATCCACCACCACCAGATCGAGTGAGGTAGTGTTCCAAACGAGGTCGAACGCCAAATCGCCTGGGATGGCGAGCCCAGTCGTGTCGGAGAACTCCCCAATCCTGTCACCGAAGGTCAGTATAGTGAACGTCTGGCCGAGCTGCGGTTGGAACCCGTTGATGAGGTCTACATTGAGCGTACCGTTCACCGTCAGAGTCTGTGACACGGTGGCCTGGTCGTACTCGGTCCCCGCCGTCGTGCCGCCGATCTCCACGTTGGCGGTGAACAGAGGGCTGGGCGAGCCGCTGCCCACAAAGTGGAGGATGCCGGTTGCTCCGGTTCCGCCGGGGTTCACGTCGCCGTCCCAGCCGAGCACGGGAGTGGTCGTGAAGTCGAGGGTGCCGGACCCCTGGATGATTGCGCCGTCCTGGTGGGTGAAGTCACCTATCAACCTCAAGATCCCGTTCGGACCTACTGCGTCCAGTGTGCCGGCGTTGGTCAAAGCCCAGCCAAAAGTACCGATCGTGGTTCCCGTGTAGCGGAAAGCCCCATCGTTCTGGAACGACCCCGCACCTCCCCAGGTACCGTCTGATGCCATCTCAAATGTTGCACTCGCATCGTTCAGGAACCGTGGATTGTTGAGGCCCGTGAGAGTGCCACTCAGCCAGGCTGCGGTACCGCGGTTGTCGATTATGAACCCGTCGATTGTGAAGGAGGATCCATCGATGGCCAGAGTGGCGGCAGGGCTGATCAGCAGTGTGCCGGTCCCGGCCAGTCCACCACCGGTCCAGCTCATCCCGCCTGCTATGGCGATCGTGGCGGTTCCTGCCAGCGTTCCCTCGCTCACGAGCAGCTGACCCGAGGTCTCAACCGTCGCACTGCTGTCGATACGGAGCGTGACACCTTGCGCCACCGTCACCGCCTGCGTGTTTGTGTTCGCAGGTCCGCCCACCTCCAGACGGGCAACGGTGGCGTTGCTGGCGAGCTGCACCGTAACAGTCACGTCGGCGACTATCTGAGCTGTGTCCGCAGCCGTCGGTACTCTGCCGAGGTCCCAGTTCGCCGGATTGTGCCAGTCTGTGTCGACGAAGTTGGAGAGCCAAGCTACGGTGCCACCCGTCGGGGCGCCGGTAGCCACGAGGTTCAGTGAATTGGCATTCCACTGCGGCTGGAGTGTGAGCCCTGCGCCGAGATCCAGCCCGGTGATTGTCGCGAAACTTCCCTCAACCGAACCGAAGGTGAGAACAGTGAACGTCTGTCCCAAGGTCGGCGTGAAGCTGGTTATGACGTTCAGAGTGCCGTTGAGTGTGGCAAGGCCAGACACATTGAGCTGGTCGTATTCCGTACCGACGGTTGGCCCGCTCAACTCGATGTTGCAGGTCGATGACGCCCCTTGAGGCAAGTCACCAGTGATGTTCAGCACGCCCGCTGACGTGCCGGGATTGACGTCGCCCTGGAACTGCGTCACGCTCGCATCGCTGAGATCGAGTGTGCCACTACCTGAAACGACTGCGCCGGTCAGGTGGAGGAATTCCGCGTTCAAGTCCAGAGTGCCTACTTGGATGTCAACAGTTCCGGAATTCTCGAACGCTACGTCGAAGACTGGCAGACTTGGCCCATTGATGCCGAATGTCCCGGCATTGAAGAACGTTCCACCACCGGCTCCACTCATGAACGTGTCGTCCGCCTGAGCGTCGAAGCTACCGCCCGCTTCATTGCGGAACACCGAGCCATCTCCGATTGTGACATCCTCACCGGTCCAGACGGCCACGCCGTAGTTCCGTACTACTCGCCCTCCAAGGATTTCCTTGGCACCGTTGCCCGGTTCGATGATCATGGTGGCGTCACTGGCGACGTCTACCGAGCCCGTTCCCGACATCGCTCCGCGGTCCCAGGTGAGTGTGTCTCTGACCACCAGAGTGCCGGCACCTTCGATGCTGCCGCGCAACAAGAGTGTTCTCGTTGTGCTGGCATCATTGGCGGAAAACTCGACCCGCGAGTCGCTGATGAACGTGAGGCCGTCTACGGCATAGGTCCCGCTCACGAGATGCGGGGCGACAAACCCTGCTAGGCCCGCAAACGTTACGGTCCCGGAGCCAGTGACGCTCGAGGACGCGGCAAGGGTGTACGCAGATCCTCCCGGCTCACCGAAGTTCAGATTGGCCTGTGATACAAAGCTTCCGGTGCCCGTGCCTCCGCCCGTCAACGCGAGGTAGCCGCTTCGGACTTCGACCACGCCGTGGTTGTCGAACGGAAGGACCATCTTGACGGTGAACTCTCCATCGCGGATGAAAGTGCCCTCGTTTATGAACTGGGGCTCGATGTTGCCGGGAATCAGCTGGAAGCCTCTGGTGCCCAGTGCCTCAAAAGTCCCTCCGGCTCGATTGATGAAGGTTGCACCATCACTTGCATCGACCCTCGTCGTGCCGGTCCAGGAAGTCAATCCGAGGTTCTCAATTGTATGGCCGCCCCAGAACTGGTTGACATTGCCCTGCAACAGGAACGTCCCGGCTGGTTCGATCCTCGTGACGCCCGACCCGAACGTCGAGTTGACGACACCACTGGTGCCTTCCCAGCGCAGCTCGCCGCTCACACTGAGCAAGCCGCCTCCGTCATACGCACCACCATCCAGCACCATCACCCCACTCTCAGCTACGGTTCCGCCTCCGCTCAACACCAACGTGTCGGCAACGTGCAGCGTCTGAGTCCCTGAGCTTCCTCCCACAACGAGGCCGCTTATCGAGGACGAGACATCTAGGGTCACGGTATACGAACCGGCCACTTCGATGGCGACCAAATCGGTGTCACTGGGTACTGTACCCGTGCTCCAGTTACCTGGATTGCTCCAATTGCCGTCGACGGGCTCTACCCAGTGGATCGTGCCCGATGGTGCAAAGGCAGTGGCCGTGAATGTGGCCTGTAGATCGGGGTAGTTGCGGACAGTTGCCGTGGCGGTCTGTTGCCCGGGACCGGGGCCAAGCGTCCACGGGGTCCAGGCGTAGCCTTCCGCGTCCGTGGCCATCGATGCCTGGCCAAAAGCGCCGCCAGCAGTGGTCGTGAAGTCGACTAGCATGCCCTCGACTGGCCCGTCAGGCGCGGTTACCTGCACTTCGAGCATTACCGGCAGTTGTGTGCCAGCGATCCCCGTCTGGTTGTCACCCGAGAAGATCGCGATCTCGCTCGGCACCGGTTCCACATACAGGTCGACTGTATCAGCCGGGCCCGTGAGCAACTCGGCGATCAGATGAACCCAGCCACGCTCCAGGCCGGCCACGATCTGCCCCACACCGGCTTGAGGAACTGACAAACGGTTCTCATCCTCGGAGATCCACTTGATCGGTGTTTCGGGAATGGGTTCACCTGAACCGTCCAACGCGTGCGCCTCTACGGTGTACGTATTCCCCATCTGAAGGTGGGTAAGATCGCTCACGACGCGCACGGCCACGGCATCGGAGCCCACTCCTACGTACTCCACGTCGATGTCCTGTGCCTCGACGTCGCCGCTAGAACTGGTAGCCGTAACCTCGAGCGGCCCGGCAGCAAACACCAAGTTGCCTGCGGGGTCGAAGCACTCCAGTGCCAGCCAGAAAGTCTCGCCCGTCTCGTTTAGCACAACTCTGAGACTGAGATCGATTGAGTCGCTCGGCGTGATGGCAAACGCGGTATCGAGTGCTACGGTGCTATCGGATGTGCGCCGCAACTCTACGTGCACGCTGTCCACAGACACGACGGCTGTCGCTCCTGCGGGGAATGCCGGTGCTAATGCGAAGTAACCGATCCTGTCGCTGGGACCGGAGAGATCAATGATGCAGCTAACGACGAATAGGGTAACCAGCAGTGACGCTGGGGCGAGCAAGCTCAATCGACGGACGGGCCCTTGCATGTGCGGCTCCGCTGTGAATCGCAATCGTCAGTATCGAAACACCTGTCCGTAGCGTGTAGCTAATGTGCGGCTAGGGGAGTTGCGCAGCAAGGATGGTGCCGAGAACAGGGCTGTTCAAAGGTCGTCGATGGCCGCACAAACACTCCGCTTGGTTTCCAGACGTAGTGCTGCGCCTGCCGGGCGCGTCAAGTAATTCCAAGTAAAGGACGAGAAGCCCAATGCGTGCCGTACAGGCGACCTCGGGGGCTCGTCCGTCGTGATTAAAGTTGCCATCGTGGGGTAT
>JBDGXD010000081.1:0-13899 GCA_039584755.1 Gemmatimonadota bacterium | reverse complement strand
GGTGATCTAGTCCTGTCGACCGCTGATTGACGGCCGCTGATTGACGCGGAAACTTGCGGATGAACACTGATCTACTCTGTACCCTGTACTCTGTACTCTGAACTCTGAACTCTGAACTCTGCAATCTGCAATCTGCAATCTGTACCCTGTACTCTGTACCCTGTACCCTGTACCCTGTACCCTGTACACTCCCCTCTTGCCAACCCCGGTCCTTCCGGTAGAATCCTACCTTCTCACCGTTCGTAATGCGAGTATCACGCAATCGTGCGTTCATGAAGGAGTAGGATCATGTCTGTCACTTCACGATCAATGTCTGCAGTCCGAGCATTCCGGCTGAGTTCTCTGTGGCTGGCTCTTGCCGCGTTGGTCTCGTTGGCTGGCGTGCAGCCCATGCTGGCACAAGGCCGCACCCGGGTAGCCTCGGTCGAGGGGATCACCGAGTATGTGCTGGACAACGGTCTCCGCGTGTTGTTGTTCCCCGACCAGAGCAAGCCGACGATCACCGTCAACATCACCTACTTCGTGGGTTCACGACACGAGGCCTACGGTGAAACGGGCATGGCGCACTTGCTGGAACATCTAGTCTTCAAGGGCACACCGGACCATCCCGACATACCGCAAGAACTGACGGAGCATGGTGCGTTTCCCAATGGGACCACCTGGTTCGACCGTACCAACTACTTCGAGACGTTTGCGGCAACAGCTGAGAATCTGGAGTGGGCACTGGACCTGGAAGCCGACCGGATGGTCAACAGCTTCATTGCTGCAGAGGATCTCGAGTCCGAAATGACCGTGGTGCGCAACGAGATGGAGATGGGTGAGAACAGTCCGTTCGGGATGCTAATGGAACGGACCATGTCCACCATGTACCTGTGGCACAACTATGGCAACTCCACTATTGGTGCGCGGTCCGATGTCGAGAATGTTCCCATCGATCGGTTACAGGCATTCTACCGCAAGTACTACCAACCGGACAACGCGATGCTGGTGGTCGCAGGTAAGTTCGACGAAGAGAGTACGCTCGCTTTGATAGTGGACAGGTTTGGCGCGATTCCCCGGCCTGACAGGACCGGCGCCAACTACATCTATGCTACCTATACGGCTGAGCCGACTCAGGACGGCGAGCGGTCGGTCACACTCAGGCGTGTGGGCGATCAGCAGATCGTCATGGCTGCCTATCACATTCCACCCGGATCACACGAGCACTTCCCGGCAGTAGATGTACTGGCCAACGCATTGGGAGACGATCCGTCGGGCAGGCTGTACGAGGCGTTAGTCACGACTGGCAAGGCTGCCAGTGTGAGTGCTATCGCATTTCAATTCAGGGAAGCCGGCCCACTGCTGATGTTTGCCCAGGTGAGGCAGGAGGATTCGCTCGACGAAGCCTGGGAGATCATGCGTCAAACACTGGACGCAGTGATCGAGCAACCGATCACCGATGAGGAGGTGGAGCGGGCCCGGACTTCGTTCCTGAGGGACATCGACCTCGCGTTCAATTCGTCACAGGGTATTGCGCTGCAACTCAGCGAGTGGGCAGCGATGGGTGATTGGCGGCTGTTCTTCATCCATCGCGACAGGGTGCGTGATCTCACCACTGAGGACGTGAACCTGGTGGCGACCTCTTACCTCAAGCCATCAAACCGAACGGTTGGCTTCTTCATTCCCACGGATGAACCGGACCGCGCCGAGGTACCTGAGGCGCCGCTGATAGCGGAGCTGGTCGCGGGTTACACCGGTGCCGAAGTGGTGTCGACCGGTGAGGTGTTCGATCCGTCACCCGACAACGTCGAGGCGCGCACATCGCGAACGGAATCTCCTAGTGGTTTCAAGCTGGCGTTGCTGCCCAAGGACACCCGTGGTGATAACGTCGTTGTCAGTTTCCGTGTCTTGTTCGGCACGGCAGAGTCACTGAATGGACTTCAGGCCGTGGGGAACCTGACTGCGGGCATGATGATGCGGGGCACTACTCAAAGGACCCGTCAGGAAGTGAGTGACGAGATCGACCGGTTGGGTGCCAGGATGAATGTCGGGGGTAGCGTCAGTTCTGCCAGTGGCTCGATTCAAACCACGCGGGACAATCTCGCTGCAGTGCTGCAACTCGCGGGTGAGATCTTGCATGAGCCAGCATTCGACGAGGCGGAGTTTCAGCAGCTCAAGGAGGAGGAGTTGGCTCAGATCGAAGCAGCCAAGTCTGAACCCGGGCCGCTTGCGTCCATTGCAATGGCACGACACATGACGCCCTGGCCAAAGGGGCACCCCAGGTACACGGCAACGTTCGAAGAGCAGCTCGAGGAGATCGATGCCGTGACCGTAGACCAGGTGAGACAGTTCTATGCCGATTTCTACGGTGCTGACCGCGGTCACATGGCAATCGTTGGTGACTTCGATCCGGCAGAGATCACTCCCATAGTGGAAGAGATCTTCGGTAATTGGAATGTGGCGTCGCCGACCGCTCGCATACCGACCGTCTACAACGACATCGCAGCCGAGGAGATAGAGATCGAGACGCCCGACAAGGCACAGGCAATCTTCCTGGCCGGTCTCAATCTTCCGTTGGGTGACAGTCATCCCGACTATGCTGCATTGCTGATGGGCAACTACATGCTGGGCGGCGGTTTCCTGAATTCACGACTCGCCGTGCGCATCAGGCAAGAGGAGGGATTGAGTTACGGTGTCGGTTCGTCCTTCACGGGACACCCGGCCGACGAGACCGGCTCCTGGTCCGCCTATGCCATCTATGCACCGGAAAATGCCGAGCGCTTGGAGGCGGCATTCCGCGAGGAGATTGAGAAAGTTCTGGAGTCCGGTTTCACGGCGGAAGAGGTGGAAGCGGCTGTCGCCGGTTACTTGCAATCCCGCAACGTGAGTCGTTCCAACGACGGTCCTCTGGCCAGCATGTTGTCGCAGCATCTCTACTTCGGACGAAACATGGAGTGGGACAAGCAACTCGAGGCCCAGATCGCGGCACTCACACCGCAGCAGATAAACGAGGCAATGAGGCGTCACATCGATCTCGCGAAGATTTCGATCGTGATGGCGGGAGATTTCAAACAGACGCCGGTGCCGTAATAGAGTACAGAGTGCAGAGTGTGTACGCGCGAAAGGGGCGGTTCAGATTGATCCGCCCCTTTGGAGTTTCTGAGATTGGCTTCTCAGCTATGGCTTGATGTGGAATTTCTTTGAGTCGAAGTGATCAGTGTCAAATCCTTCTTTCGCAGCCGTTGCAGAGTAGTGAAGGACTCCAGTCTTGGTGACGAGAAGGTCATCGAAAGTGGCGATGCCGTTCTCGTCGGTCACGGTCCATATACAACCGATTGCTGCGGGATCGTGCGGCTCCGGGAACTCGGAGGCACACAACAGCTCTGTTGGCTGACCGTTGTTGGTGTAGACACCGGTTATCGTCACCGTAACCCCAGCGACTGGCGTGACGCCGTCCCCGACAGTGACGAGTGCTCTGACAGGGGGAACATTCTGATTGCGCCGACCTTGGGGCGTTTCGGTGAACGTCCCGATCAGTGTGTTGTCAACGACGGCCTGGAATGTGATCGTGAACGGTGTCGGTGACACATCTTCAAGACCGTCTAAGCCGTTCGCACCCGTCTGGACTGGTGTTGCATAGCCGACTCCAGAAGCGGTGAAAACATGCAGGCCCTTGGTATCGAATTGAACGGTTGCGGTGGCAAGTCCGTTGTCGTCATGGTGGACCGGATCATCACCAGTTTCGTTAGGAACTCCGAAAGTCTCACCGTCAGATGAGACTAGCACGCTGCCTTCGTCGGGCTCCCAGTGCACCTGTGCACGCATGACCTCCTGGTGCAGCTCGTCCTTGGCCAGGACTGCCACATCAACGTTTTCTCCTGGGAAGACAATACCCAGGTCTACGACGTCTTCAGGAACCTCCCAATCTATGGGTTTCGGAAACGGTTCGAGTGATGTTGGCAGATACGTGCCAACAACGCTACTCGGCCCACGGCCTCCGGTGGATCCGGAGTGGCGCACGAGTGCCGCCGACAGCGGTCGGGGCAATAGGGTCTGACCCACACGGTCCAGTAGTCCTCGGGCGAGCCGTGTAAGGGCATTCCCACCTGTGTTTCCGAGCGGGGGGAAGGCATCTTCACAGCCTTCCAGCAGCAGCTCAAACTGCGGAACTTGAGCCATGACCTGAACACTGCTGCCGTCGTCGTTGGCTCGATAGAGATGGATCAACGAGAACTGCCCCTCATCGTCGATCAGCCCGCCGGAATGCTCCACGCAGAACTCGAATTGCAGCAGTTCGTTGAATGTCGCGTCGTGCGGTACCTTGGATACCAGCCAGCATTCGGGGAAGAATGGTAGATCGAGCCCGATCGGGAATGTGTTGGGTCGCGTTGGGTCATCCAGCGGTGACCCGAACCCCAAACACCTGCTATCAGCGGAGTTCAGGCGCTCGTACCGCACAGTGACGTTGTCGCCTTCATTCACGGTGTATTCTTGGAAGAAGATCGCAGCGTTGCCGTCTCCCGAGGTCAAGCTACCTGCATCAGCCGTGATGGTAGTCGTACCGCAGTTGTTTTCTTCGCCATAACAGATAGCGCCCTGCTCCAAACGGAACTTAATGGGCACATTGGATCCTCTAGTCACGCCATAGAATGCATCGCTAGCTGAACCAGCTCCTCCGATCTCGATGTCCCGGTAGCCAAACTCCTTGAGCACCAGCGGGTTGTCACCCTGAGTGGTACCCACGAGGGCAAAAATCCTCAGTTTGGTTCCGTTCTGGTATTTGTTAGGCAGCGGCCAGTCGATGTGATAGTGATTGCCGTTGTCTACGTGGACGCTATCTGGAGCTGGGCCGGGCTCGAATCGCATGACAATGTTCGAGCGCCCACCGATGCAGTCGTAGGTGCCTATGCTCGGCTCCCACAGCTCGCACACTTCCACGCTCACCTGCACCACCGGGTCAAAGACGCCGGTGAAATCAGACTGTTTGGGTTGGGGCACCAAGGGCGAGAGCCAGAAAAAGAAACCGTTTCCACCGTTGTGCAATGCGTCGACGATCATGAACTGAGGGCCCTCCGACTGCAGGTCGGTCGGTTGATTGCCATCGTCGCAGGCGGAAAACACAAGAATCCCGAGGGAGAACAAGAAAAGACGCTTCATGTGGACGGCTCCTGATTGAGACTAAACGGCGTATATGACTCCGCCGGTCGCGGCGGGAGGGCGGCCGCACTACGAGCAAGAGGTAGTGGCTCTGGGTCCCAGTCGGAGCCGTGTTTCATGCACAGGAAGCTTCACAATTCCTGTGATCTACGTCACAAAACAATACGCAAGTGCCATGCCTGGAAGGGTGATGTTTGGCATATCTACGGGCCTGAGACCGTGAACGGTTTTCCCAACCGGCCTTATCGTCGCATGAGTGTCTGGTAGCGCGGGTCATCCTGTAGTGGCCGCCACCACCAGTGAACGTCTTCCGACTCCTCGTCGCGGTGGTGTGGATTGAACACCATGTACGACCGGAGCAACTCTATGGCTTCGGTCGTGTCGGCCAGCAGGACTCGGACGAATGCCTCCTTGGGAACGAGCGACCGATCGGGGTCGATCTCGTCGTTTCCCCGCGCTGCAATCAAAACAGCCCTAGCACTGTCCGCCATGCCGGCACGGGCCAGTGCTGCTCCTACGAAGATTTGGCCCTCTCGTCTCATGTACTCTACATCGTACTCTGGAGTCAGACGTACTAGCTCATCCAGCAGTGTCCATGCTGAATCAGGGTCCGGTTCGACGATTCGCGTCGAGAAGAGCCACAGATGGCACATCACGAAGTTCGCGTCGTGCGGAAAGCGTCGGTGTCCCTCTGCGCACCAACGCTTCGCCTCACTGAAGTTCTCGAGGTCGTAAGACGTCGAATAGAGGCCGTCGAGAACACGGTCGGCGTTGCGCAGGTATGCATCGGCCTCGTACGCGTTGATGGCCTGCAAGTTCGCACCGACCTTGTCTCCCAATTCGTAGAGCACGTTACTCAAGTTGTTGTATGCATCCGCCAGCGTGTGGTCCTGCGACACGGCTGCTTCCAGCGAGAGCTTTGCTTCGGTCAGCATTCTCTGGGATTCGTCGGGCTCCGGCTCAGGCCCAAACCACCAAGCGTAATAGAGCGAGGCTCCGCGCACTGCCAAGGCCTTCGCATTGCCATCGTCAATCACGAGAGCACGCTCGGCTTGGCTCATTCCGGCTTCGGCCCACCCGTCTGCCTCGGCTGGATCGTCCGCCAAGATTGCGCGCCGGCGCGACACTTCGCCGCGTTGCACGGTCGGCTCTGCCCAGCGTGGATCGACTTGCTCTGCCAGCGCGAAGATCGAGTCGGCCGTCTCATACATGGCTATGGCGGCAACGTCGTCTTCCAATTCCATCTCCCGCGCCTGCTTGCGAATCCGTTCGCCACGCTGTACCAACATCCAGGCATCCGGGTTGGCCGTGCGTGCCCGCTGCTCGCGCAGGCGTACTTCCTCGCCTAGCCGACGTCTCAAGAAGTCGGAGACCTGTTCCGCCAACGAATCTTGGGCTCCGAGTAGATCTCCGGCAGGGAGCGCGAAGTTGTCTCGCGCAAACTCACTGCCGCTGCCATCGAGCAGCCGTGTGTTGACTCGGAGCTCGTCACCCACCGGTTGGATGCTGCCCTCAACCAGGCTGCCGACACCGAGAGCTTCGGCAATGCTGTCCCGGGGTGTGGTGGCATCTCGAAACTGCGCAACACCATTGCGCGATATCACGTCCAGACTCCTGACCTGAGCCAACTTCTCAATCAGCCCCTCGGTGAACCCGTCGGCCACATGACCGAGCGAGCCGTCTCGGCTCAGATCTTCGAAATAGAGAACGGCGACGCTGCTTGGTGGCAGGCCACCAATGTCACCGAGTGAGGCTTGATCTCGGCTGTCTACCAGCTGCCATACCGCGACGCCTCCGGCAACCAGTACAACTGCAGCTGCTGCGCCGAGCAGTATGTTCCTCGTCCGATTCGCAGCGGGCTGACCGTACATCCCGGTAGTCGGGCGGTACGACGTTGTTGACAGGCGCACCTTGGGCGCTGTCCCCTGTTCTACCGCCTGCAATGCCTCTGCAAACTCCTGGGCCGTCCGGAAACGATCCGCGGGTGTCTTCTCCATTGCCGTAAAGACAATGTTTTCCAAGTCAGGTGGAATGCTGTCACGCATTATGTGCGGCGGCGTTATGTGGTCCATCGTGTGCCGCGCAATCATGGCCTGGGGCGTTGGGGCTGTGAATGGGATCTGTCCTATCAACATCTCGTACAGCATACATCCCAGACTGTATATGTCGGACCGGCCGTCGATGTTGGGATCCCCACCTGCCTGCTCGGGGCTCATGTACGCTGGTGTCCCCATGGTCATGCCGGTCTGCGTGAGCTTTTCCCCTCCGCCTTGACCGATAGCGGTCGCGATGCCGAAGTCAGCGACCACAGCATGGCCGCCGGTAATCATCACGTTCTCCGGCTTGATATCCCGGTGAACCAATCCGTAGCTGTGTGCCAGACTCAGGGCTTCGGCAACCTCACGGGCGATCTTCACAGCTTCCTCGATGGAAAGCTGTTTTTCCCTCTCTATGTATTCTGCTAAGGACTCCCCCTCGACTAAGGGCATCACGTAATAGAGCATTCCGTCGGCGTCGCCCGAGTCGTACAGTGGCAGGATATGGGGGTGGCTCAGCTTGGCGGCGTTGGTGATCTCTCGAAGGAAACGCTCTGCCCCGAGGGAAGATGCCAGATCGGGCTTGAGCACCTTGATGGCCACCCGGCGGTCGTGCTTGATATCGTGCGCCAAGAACACGTAGGCCATCCCACCAACACCAAGCTTCGACTCTACCTCGTACAACCCGGCAAGCGCGACGTGCAGTCTCTCCAGTAGCTCACCAAACTCCGACTCTGCGAGATCCCCGGGGTCTTCCACCTGGTTGTCATCGACTAGGTCACCCATAGCAACTAAGATATTGTCTTCTGCCCGGCAGGGCGAGATGGGCCTCATGTCAGTCTGCGAGAGCGGCTGTACAAGAATCATCATCTACCGTTTGCCGGCAAGCGTCACCGTCTCGGCATACTCTCTGCATCCTGATTGCACCTAGCTTCAGTCCCTGGTACCACGTACCTTCAAATTGTGGCTACCGGAGCCGTTGTTACGTGACGGATTTACTGGACCAGCTTCAAAACTCGCTGAGTGACCACTACGAGGTCCAGCGTGAGTTGGGTAGCGGTGGAATGGCCATCGTGTACCTGGCGCGTGATTTGAAGCACGATCGTTCGGTGGCACTCAAGGTCATGCGGCCGGAGCTCACGACTTCGCTCGGCGGCGAGCGGTTTCTGCGAGAGATCTCCATCGCTGCCAAGCTCAGCCATCCCCACATCCTCCCGCTGTACGATTCCGGTGATGCTGACGGGCTGTTGTACTACGTCATGCCGTTCGTCGAGGGTGAGTCGCTCAGGGACTTGCTTGACCGCGAGCAACAGCTTCCCCTGGAAGACGCTGTGCGAATCACCCGCGAAGTTGCAGACGCACTGAGTCAGGCCCACAGCTACGGCGTAATCCACCGCGACATCAAGCCGGAAAACATCATGCTGACCGGCGGTCATGCAATCGTGGCGGACTTCGGCATCGCGCGGGCATTCAGTGCGGCCGGGGGCGACAGCCTCACCCAGACGGGAATGGCTGTCGGAACACCGGCGTACATGAGTCCCGAGCAATCGTCGGGTGATTCCAATCTCGATGGTCGCACGGACGTGTACGCCCTCGGCTGCGTGTTGTACGAGATGCTGGTGGGGCAGGTGCCGTTTACGGGACCCAACGCTCAGGCGATCATGGCGCGGCACACAATGGACGTGGTTACGCCGCCCAGTATCATGCGCCAGAGCGTGCCGGAGGAACTGGAGAACGTGCTACTACGCTCGCTCGAGAAGTCTCCCGCCGACCGGTTCCGCACGGCAGGAGATTTCTCCGAGGCCCTGGTCACGCTCGACAGTGGTACATATACGCCGCGGCATACCACCAGAGCGATGACGCAACAAGTGCTGGCGCAGAAGAAGCGGCGCCGGATGACGACTGTAGCGGCGTCCGCGGTAGGGGTGGTGGGTGCAGCGGTGATCGCATGGCAGCTTCTGAGTGGTGGAGGTGGTGGAGCCTTGGGTATCCCAGGCGGGCTGGACCCCAGCAGCGTGGCTGTCTTGTACTTCGAGGACATGAGTGGCGATGGCAGCCTCGGCTATGTGGCCGACGGTCTCACAGAAGGCCTCATCGATCGCCTCTCCATGATTCAGCGACTCGATGTCGTGTCACGCAACGGTTCGGCACAGTATCGTGCCACCGAACTGACCCGCGACAGTATTGCTCGGGCACTGGGTGTCGGCAGCCTGATCGCCGGCAGCGTCGAGCCGACACGTGATCAACTGAGGGTCACGATCAGACTGGTCGATGGCAACAGCGGCGCCGACATCACGCGCCAAGCGTTCCAGGTACCCAGGGACGAGTTGATCACCGTGCGGGAGTCGGTGGTGGACGAGGCCGCCCGCATGCTGCGGGAGCACTTGGGAGACGAAGTACGATTGCGCGAACGACGCTCGGGCACCGAGAGCGTGGTGGCCTGGTCTTCCGTGCAGCAAGCGGAAAGGGTTCGCAAACAGAGCGAAGCCATGTGTGATGCGGATGACCTGGATGCTTGCAGGTCGGCGTTGTTGCGGGCGGATTCGATCCTCGCCGTTGCGGAGGACGCGGACGAGGGCTGGGTAGAGCCGCTCGTGTTGCGTGGCAAGGTCGCCTATCGCCTGGCTGGATTGGCCGAGAATCGTGACGCAGCGATGCAGTGGATGACTACTGCCGTGAATCACGCCGATAGAGCAATCGATCTGCAGCAAAACGCGGCCGAGGCTCTAGAGTTACGCGGCACGGTTCACTTCTTCCAGTGGGCCCGTTATCGACCCGCTGACATCGATGAAGCAGACGGGTTGCTGCAACGGGCTCATGAGGATCTGCAGGCTGCAGTTGACGCCGACCCGACTCTGGCGGGCGCGCATCAGCGGTTGAGTGTGGTCTTGGTGCAGGAGGGTGATTTCACGTCTGCCATGATCGAGGCCACGCGTGCCTACGAAGAGGACGCTTATCTGGAGAACGCCGACAACGTGTTGGGTCGGCTATTCTGGTCGGCCTATAACCTGGAGCAGCACACACGAGCGCTCGATTGGTGTGAGGAGGGGCATCGGCGATTCCCGGACGATCCTCGCTTCACGGAGTGCCGACTGTGGTTGCTCACCACAAACGCGCGGGCCCCCGACGTGGACGAGGCGTGGCGGTTGGCCGATGACTTTGCCGCGTTGTCTGCCGAGGTCGACCGGGAATACAACTACGAGTCCGGCAGGATAGTGGTGGGCGGTGTTTTGGCACGCGCCGGCTTGATCGACAGTGCCGGAGCCGTTCTCGAGCGCGCGCAGCCGAGGCCCGCTGTTGATCCAAGTCTCGTATTGACTCAAGACAAGGCCTACATGTGGGTCCTCGCGGGTGACTACGACAAAGCGATCGATCTGCTGGAGTTGTTTTTCGCAGCGAATCCGGACGAGGATCACGGGGGTGGCGAGAGCGGCGAGCTGTTCTGGTGGTGGCGTGACCTGCAAACGCATCCACGGTTCGCGGGACTCGAGAGAGGAGGCAACTAGCAGGACTCGATGACGGCGCAACCGTTCTCATCCAGCGTCAAGCAAGCATCTCCGGACACCACCTGTGGACCTCCTCCAACAAAGAGCAAGTACATCGCTGCACGCGTGAGTCATGGACAGCCGTGAAGAGCTGTCGCGCGTGCGTTGAGCCGACACGGTGCACTGGTGAATTGTCGGTTAGTTCACCACTGAACCATAGGGCGTCTAGGTGGGGGCGACGCCTCTTACGAACGCCCGTTCGACGTGGGCTTGGGTGGGGAGAGGCCGTTTTGTGATGTAGATCACAATTCCGGCACTCTACTTGCTCGATGTGCAATCTTCGGCGTTTGCGCAGAAAGGTATCCGGGATTCCTCAGCCCCGAACCGTGTGAACTCTGCTGCGACATGCCAGAACATTTGCCATGATCTGGGCCCTTGCCAACAACTGGATGGTGTGGGGTGCTGGGGATCGGTGTGCAAGGGAACCACGACGAGACGGGTTTCGGCCCGCTCTCGCGCACGTAACCGATGGCTCGTTTGGGCCACGGCGTCTGACCGACGCCCGCAGCATGGACGCCCGCCCCACGACGCGACCCGAGCCAGCGGCCTAATCGTCTGTCTCTTGTTTGTTCTTGATGTGGAGGTGGAGCAATGCACTCGTTTCCCATGTGCAAAGTGAACCGTTTCTTCTTTCTGTTTGTTGCGTCTGTTGCGCTGATCTCAGCGGGGTTGCTGGTCGGCTGTCAACAGGATCAGTTGCCGACGGATGCCCTGTCGTCCGATCTGCCGTTTGTCATCAGTGATGGAACCGATGAATACGGTAATCCGGACTTCTTCTTCCTGCCACCGCTGGTTCCCAACCCCAGTGGCCACGACAACTGGGATGATGGAGGATTCAATCCAAACCACTCTCCCGAGGTGCGGATATGTCAGGGACATGTGGAACAAGTGTGTGCAGGTCTGGGTGCGGTCGCGAGGTTCACGATGACCGTGGGGACAGGTTCCGAAGTCGTGCGGCTGAGTGAGGAGGATGAGCACTACATAGTGAACTGGCATACCGATGATGTTCAGGATGAGGTGGAGAAGAGATTCAGGATCTTTGTTCTCGTCAACGAGGCTGTACTCGGATTCGCCGATGTAGAGTTGGTAAGCAAGCAGATGAAGAACAGGAATACGGGTGAGATAGTCCCGCTCAAGGATGGCCGCACCGTTCCCATCAAGTTCCGTATCGAGTACACCCTGTGTGATCCGGATGACGAAGAGTGCACCGAGGCAATCGTGTCTGCCAGTCAGGACAATCTGATCCAGCACGGCAACAACAACTTCTTCCTTCCGGCGCAGGAAGGCGATTCCTTCTACGTGTACGTGAACAATCAAGTCGTCGCGGTTCCCTCCTTGGTGTACTCCATTTCTTCCTGTGGCTCCGGTCTCGCAGGAGCAACGGTGAGCGAGTGCCTGACCATCGAGCCCGACAAACCGCTCGCCAGGCCGCTCGAGAATCCTGCAACCGTTTCCTTCTGTGAGCTCGCCTGGGATCCTGCGTCGCTATTCACTGTGTTCCGGCGTGATGATCAAGGTGCGCAACGGCCTCTGCCTCACGCCGACGACTTCTGCGAGGAGGAGGAAGAGCTTTCGCAGGCCGAGCCGACCGGATTGTGGAAGTACGCCCGGGCGGGCCTCGAGCTGTTGCAGCGCCCCATTGCTCGACTGTTGGCGCCCACTCCGCTGCACGCCGACCCGCCGGTGTTGCTGCACCGCGGCAAGGGTGGCATGACAGACTTTACCAGTGATTTTCAGGTACTGGATCTGGGCCAAATGGACAAGTTCCCCGGTCTATTGAGTTGGTGGCCTGCAGACTCGCACTTCTACGACATCTACGGCGAATCGATCGATCCTGAAGATCCAGTCTACGTGGGCAGGAACGATGCGAGCCCGATGCCAGATGTCGGGGACGTCGTGTTTGCCACTGACGGCATATATAATGAGGCCTTCAACCCTGCCTGGCCGGTCGAGGGAGACCGCGGATACCTTGAGGCTCCGGCGAATGGGCTGGATCCTGACGTGGACGAGCTTACGGTTTCTGCGTGGGCCAAATTGAATTCGTTGCCGAGTCACTCCACCTCCCTCAATCTCATCGCATTGATAGATGATGCTACAGAGTCTGTTCCTGTTGAGTTGGGCGTGGGTGGGATAGCTGGTGAACTGAGTTTCGGTCTCAAGACTGAGGGCGGCTGTGGCGAGTCCTTGTATTGCAGCCTGATTGCCGCGGGTGTAATGCAGACTTCCTGTTTCCACCACGTTGCGGGTACGTTTGACGGCAGCGATATGGTGCTGTACCTCGATGGCCAGGAGGTGGGCAGAGAGACAGTGAACGCGGCACCTAACCAAATAGTCCTGCCCGAGGGCACGGAGTTCCAGTTCGGCCCCCTGGATGGGTTGCTCGACGAGATAACGGTGTACCGAGCTGCGCTTTCGGGTGAAGACATTCAGAGCATCTATGCCGCTGGTGGGGAGGGCAAGTGCGAGCCACCCGCTGGCTACACGGTCTCGGGCACGGTCTACTACTCCACCACAGAGCTTGCTGGGTTTACAGTGGCGTTGGAGCAAGAAGATGTCCCGCTGCAGACTACAACGACGGATAATAGCGGATATTACGCGTTCGAGTCAGTGCAACCAGGTGATTATCGTATCAAGACTTACGGGGGAGGGGACTATATCGGCTGGTACTCCAGCCCAATTCAGGTGGTTTCCAGCGACCTGACGGTAGACCGGTATCTACCCAAGAACATAGTCTTGCTGACGCCTGAGAACGGAGCAAACGTGGTCTCCCCGCACCCAACGCTTACATGGACGCCAAATGCTGAAGCGGATTTGGCCGAGGATTACCGCATCCAGATAAATGATACGGATGCTTGGGACCCGACCTTCGAGACTGGGGCCAGCACCACCGCCAACTACACGGTCCAGACTGCGATGACTCCTGGGGAGAACTATACCTGGCAGGTCGATGCGTACGACGTCAACAGCCATTGGGTGGGGTCGACACAAATGGCGTTCAATTTCACTGTAGGTATGGTCCTGGACCAGGCGAACGATCCCGTAACTGGTACTAGCTATGGATGCCCTACGCTGAGCTCGCTCTATCAGAGCTTCACTTCGTTAGCCTCATCGTTGGGAGCAGTAGAGCTGCGACTGCGAGCAGGTGGGAGCTTCCCATCTGGTGGAACGAACACGACAATCAA
>JBDGXD010000080.1:0-14256 GCA_039584755.1 Gemmatimonadota bacterium | reverse complement strand
CGTCTTCCGTGGCTACGGCCTGGTCCGCTGCGATTCCCTCAGCCGCGGCGGACTCTGCTGACTCGTCTTCCGATCCCACCACCTCATCGGCAGAAATCTCGGGCGGGATCTCCGGCTCGGGGGGTACTTCGCCTAACTCAGTTACCGCCAACATGATACGGTGGTGGATCGGGTCTACTTCCATCACCTTGAGGGAAACTGCCTGTCCCGGCCGGACAGTCTGCTCGGCTGACTTTCCCTCCTCAACGGGAACCTGCGATTCCGGCACGAATCCCTCGAGATCGTTGCCGACATCGACCGTGACGCCACCGTCCTGGAACCGTACCACATGGCCATCCAAGTCAGGGATCTTCCTGTGCCTGCTTCAGTCCCAGGGAGATGCGCTTGTTGTCGGTGTCGATATTGAGAATCACTACGTCGACCCCGTCGCTCTTCTTGACGACCTCGGAGGGATGTTGCACCCGTTTGGTCCACGACATGTCAGATATGTGAATCAACCCGTCGATGCCAGGCTCTATCTCTACAAACGCTCCAAAAGATGTCAGATTGCGAACCTTACCGGAGATCCGGGTGCCAACCGGATACTTCATCGGGAGAACCAGCCAAGGATCTTGCTCGGTCTGCTTCATGCCCAACGAGATCTTCTCGTCCTCCGGATCAACCTTGAGGACCACGGCCTCGATCGTCTCGCCGATGGACACGATCTTGGACGGATGACGCACGTTGCGCGTCCAGCTCATCTCGCTGATGTGCACCAAGCCCTCGATGCCAGGTTCCAACTCCACGAACGCACCATAGTTCGTGATACTGACCACTTTACCCTGTACCCGCGTCCCGACAGGGTACTTGTCGATCACGTTCTGCCACGGGTATTCGTGCAGCTGCTTCAATCCGAGTGAGATGCGCTCGCGATCCCAATCGATGTCCAGGATCTTGACGTCGAGCTCCTGGCCCATCTCCACTATCTCGGACGGATGGGATACACGGCCGTAGCTCATGTCGGTAATGTGCAGCAAGCCATCCACACCACCCAGATCGATGAACGCTCCGAAATCGGTGATGTTCTTGACGATTCCCTTGCGGAGCTGACCGACCTCGAGCTCCTTGATCAAGAACTCCCGCTTGGTCGCACGCTCGGCTTCGAGAATGACGCGCCTTGATACCACGATGTTGCGACGCCGCTTGTTGAGCTTGATGATCTTGAACTCAAACTCTTGACCGAGCAGCTCATCGATATTGGGAACACGACGGAGTGCAATTTGACTGCCGGGTAGGAAGGCATCCACTCCCATCAGATCAACCACGACGCCACCCTTGATCTTCTTTTGCAGCGTTCCCATCACTCCTTCGTTGTTCTCATGGGCCTCGCGGATCTTCTCCCAGACCCGCATGAAGTCTGCTTTCTTCTTGGAAAGGACTACTGCGCCGTCCTCGTCCTCGAGCCGCTCGAGGAATACCTCTACTTCGTCGCCGGGTTGGATCGAACCGACATCTTTGAACTGCTCAACAGGAACTGCGCCTTCCGACTTGAAGCCAACATCGAGTATGACGTGCGTACCTGTGACCCGGAGGACCTTTGAGTGTACGATTTCGCCTTCGACTATACTCTGGAGCGTACCTTCGTACAGCTCCAACATCTCGGCGTATTCTTCGTCGCTATACTCTTCGTTGTAGAGGTCAGGACGGACTTTTAGGGCGGAGGACTCGCTGGAGACTATCGAGGGCCCTGCACCGGCTGGGGTTGTGATTTCGTGGGACTCGTCAACCATTTAGAACTTGTTCCAAAGACTTCGTAAATAAGCGAGAAACGCCGCACCCGTCGGTGGATGCGGCTAGCCTCAAAGCATAGGCGGCCAGTGCACCCATGTCAAGTTAGGAGAAGGCCTTCCGTCCCAGGACAACCACCTGCTCCACCTGTTCCTCGAAGTCGAGGTCGGTCGTGTCCAGCACCAACGCCTCCTCGGCTTTGGTGAGAGGAGCGACCGCTCTGGTGGAATCCTTGCGATCCCGCTCGTTGATGTCAACCACCGTCTGACGGACGCTGTCCCGGTCAGTGGCCCTTCCCAGCTGCAGCAGCCTGCGTTTGGCGCGTTCCTCACCATCGGCCGTCATGAACACCTTGATCGCCGCATCGGGGAAGACCACCGTTGCGATGTCTCTGCCGTCCATTACCACACCTCTGGGGTGCGTTCGCGCCGCTTCTCTCAGTTCGCCGTTCACCCACTCCCTCACCTCGGTCAAAGCCGACACTTCCGAAGCACGCGCGGTCACTCTGTCGCTGCGGATCTCAACGGAGGCATCCACGCCCGCCACTTCGGCACGGTATTTCCCCTCGGCAAGGCGGAGTCTAACCGGCAACGATTTTGCCAGTGCCACGATGCGTTGTCCCGTGAGCTCCACGCCGGCATCCAACGCCGCGAGCGTTACGGCGCGATAGAGAGCACCGCTGTCCAGATGGGCAATCCCCAAGCGGTCGGCAACGGCACGCGCTGTGGTCGACTTGCCCGACCCAGCGGGCCCATCAATCGCGATTACCCTTGATGTCATCCTCCGGTCACCATGCGCAGGTCTTCGAAGAACCCGGGGTAGCTGACTCCGGCGGATCCCGCTTCGGGTAGATCGATCTGGGCTTTGTCCATCACCCCAAGCACCGCAAACGTCATTGCCAGGCGGTGGTCACCTGCGGTTTCCACCCTGCCCCGAAGAGGCTGATCCGATCCGTCGACGTAGAGGTCGTCTCCCTCAATGCTGGCGGCGACTCCCAAGACTCGCAAGTTCTCCGCGATCAGTTCCAGTCGGTTGCTCTCTTTCATACGCAGTTCGCCGACCGAACGGAAGACGGTCTGGCCTTCTGCTCGGGCGGCGAGTCCTGCCAACATCGGAACTTCATCAATCAAACCAGGGATTTCGCACGCGTGGACTTCGGTGCCGGTCAGGTGGGCCGGAGTGGCAACCAGGTCGGCGACCGGTTCGCCGCTCACTTCCCGCTCATTCTCCCACTTGACGTTCCCTCCCATCCTCTGCAACACGGTGAGATACCCGATGCGTGTGGGATTGACACCAACGTTCTCGATCACGAGCTGGCCCTCGCTCGCCAGCACGGCAGTAGCAACAAGGAACGCAGCCGACGAGGCGTCGCCCGGGACCTGCAGATCAAATGCATCCGTTCGCGGCCAGTCGGCACCAACAGCCTGAAACGAGATCTCGTTTCCCTCGACTGCGATATCGAAACCCAGATAGCGGAACAAACGCTCGGTATGATCTCGCGATTTCGCGGGTTCTACTATGGTAACAGGAACATGGCCAGTCACACCTGCCAGCAGCACGGCGCTCTTGACTTGGGCACTCGCGACCGGGCTCACGAACTTCAGGGGCGTGAGCGCACCTCCGCTAATCGAGAGCGGAAGCCCATCACCTGCCTCCTCACGCACGACGGCCCCCATCCTCACCAGAGGGTCGGTGACACGCCGCATGGGTCGGCGTCTCAAAGAGGCATCGCCAGTTAATCGCGCCTGGAATCGATGGCCGGCCAGACAACCCAACATCAGGCGTGCCGTGGTCCCCGAGTTACCGCAGTCCAGTGTCCCCGACGGCCGCTGCCAAGCTCTGCCGCGGACCTCGACCGCCTGCCCCCGCCTCAGCGGACCGACATCGACTCCCAACTGCCGCAACAGGCGCGCCGAACTCTTGGCATCCAACGCCGTCAACACTCCGTCGAGCTGAACCCGCGCTCGCGAAAGTGCCGAGATCATCAGGTCACGGTGGCTAATGCTCTTGTCGCCTGGTGGCCGGATGTGGCCCACCACTTTCATTCTCCGGCTCTCCTTCTCCACTGGGAGCCCAGCTCAATCCACTTACGCACTCCATCGCGGTCACCGTCCGCCAACGCTGTCTGCAGCGATCGGACTTCCGACCCAAGTGCATCCAGAGCTACAGCCAGATAGTCTCGATTCTGCACCAATATGTCCGTCCATTCCTGCTCATCCATCGCTGCTGAATCGGTGGTAGAGAGCGCGACAGGACCATAGGTAACACCCTTGGGACCATGCAACGCCAGAGTCGTCGCGAGAGCCGATGCCACGGTCTGGGGCAGATGGCTGATCCACGCCAGGATTCGGTCATGCCGGTCGGCATCCACCGTCACCGGTTCCGCGCTCATGATTCGCTTCCAGAAGTCGGCTATTTCACCGGCGGCGAGTTCGCCTCCTGCTACCGGGGTGACGTAGACGATCTGTCCCTGGAACCGGTCTGGTCGAGCCGCCTCGAAGCCTCTACCACCCAGCTCTATGAGCGCGTTCGACCCTGCAAACCGAGCACCCAAGTTCATTCGGGCCGCAGCGTCCACCACGGGTCTCTTCACCCCGCCAAGATCGGTACAATACACCGACCTCGTTGTCACAGTGCTCCCCAACTCCCGCAACAAGCTCAAAGTCTTGGATGATCCCGTGGCCATGACAATGAGGTCGGCCCACCTGGCTATCTGTTTCGCGCTCGTTGCGACTTCTGTTATGGCTCCTGCTCTGGCCGCCGCCACCCCATCCTTCCGCACTCGAGAATAGCCGATGATTCGTCGGACTCCCGCTCGCGCAGCCTGCCATGCCACTGAGCCCCCCAACTCACACAGACCAATGACACCAAGGCAATCGGGCCTCATGACAGATCGATGGGTTGCCGCTCGGGGGCTCTCCGGTGCGCCAACCGCGGCTGCGTGGGAGAGGTAGCCAGATCGACTCTGGGGTGAGAACAGCCAGCTGCTACGAGCAATGCTGCCGCATTCGCCAGCACAGTCACACCAGCCGGATCTGTGAAGACTTCCCCGGTCAGCAAAAAGAATTCAGGCAGGGTTCGGAAACTCTCCGCTTCTGCTGCGTCGCTGCATGCTGCGACGCTCTTCCAGCCGAATCTGAATCAGGCCTTGATCGGCACGGCGAACGGTGCCATCCACCGTTTCTCCCGGATTACGCACCGCCCAACCCAGTGAGATCGGGACCGGAGCCGTCGAAGCTGCCAGCTTAGAGAACCGTTGGGCTACCTCTTTGGTGACCTCCACACTTTCACCTCGTAGCACCACGAGGAACTCATCCCCGCCGATCCGTATGACGGCGTCCTCGGCTCTTGCATGCCTGGTCAGGAACCGCGCCAGCCTGACGAGTATTGCGTCTCCAGCAGCGTGCCCATACTGGTCGTTGTAACGCTTGAAGTGATCCACATCGACCACGATCGCACCCAAGGCGGACCCGTCGGGATCGAGCTGCGACTCGAGGTCCTCCAGGTAGCGCCGGTTGTAACATCCGGTGAGAGGATCGCGCACCAACAGGCTGCGCAACCTGAGTTCCACTTCCTTGCGCTGGGTGATGTCAATCAGTATCCCGTACAGCCTTTCGGACTTGATTTCTGGATCACGCACCAGGTAGCAAGTGTCCAGCACTGTTCGAGTCGCTCCATCGGCCCGCCGGATCTCCAATTCGAAGTCGCGCACCAGCCCATCACGTGTCAGCAATTGGTGCTGCTCCTTCAGACGCTCCTGGTCCAGACAAAGCTCGGGGACCGTCTGCCGCTGAAGGTCTTCGAGCGTTTCGAACCCTAACAACTCGAGCAGGGCAGGATTGGCATCAACCACGACACCCTCCTGCGTCGTGATGTAGATCCCTTCTGGGATGTTGAGAACGAGTTCCCTCAGAGTGTTGGGATCTTCGAGCTGTCGGTCGTGGCTATTACTGCTTCCAGTTGGACCCGTCATGCGAGCTAATCCTCGGTTATCAGGGACAGGTACGCATACTGAGAGATTGTGTTCGGTACTATGGCAGTTTGCTCTTCTTGTCGATCGTCCTCAAACCCGAGAGTGTCGCATCACGGACCCCTTTGTCGCGATCTCGCTTGAGCGATTCGAGCACTCGCTTTGCCTCGTTGCCACCCGCCAGAGCCAGCCCTTCAACCGCGGCGGCCCTGAGAGTACCCCCGCGCGACCGGAACAGGCCACCGGATTTTTGGGCTACCTCTTTGAGTGCGGTTATCGCATCGGTACTCCCGATCCGCCCCAATGCCCTGTAGTACTCACCGCGGACCTCTTCGACCTCTTCAGCGTCTATTGCGTTGATTAGCGGCATGACCAGGGCACTCAAGCCACTACCTCCGATTTCCCGCGCGACACTGGCTCGCACCCGCGGATCTCCATCGTGCAGCGTCGGCCTCAAGTACCTAACGGTCCGGGGTGTGCCGATCTTTGCCAGCGCCACACCCGCAGCCATGCGAACGCGTGCGTCCTTGTGCTCCACAGCCTTGCCCAGTGCCGGAATGGCTTCTTCTATGGCAAGCTCACCCACGAGATCTGAGACATTGCGCACGACATACCACTCGTGGTGGCCGAGCATGTTCACGATGATATCAGTGCCCTCCTGGACTTGTCTCAGAGCCTCAAGGTAGGCGCGCCGCTCGGCAAAGGTTGGAGCCGCAATCAACTGGTCGAGCAGTACCTGCGTCCCTTTGGTCCCGGCCCGACGCATGATGTAAATGATGTCGCGTCCATAGAGTGGGTCGATCAGCAGCATACTCAGTGGCCGCAGGATCTCTGGTATGAGCAAACCTCTCAAGGCAATCTGATAGACTCCCTTGACCCGGTCATCCGATACCTCGCTCTCTTCCCTGAGCACTCCCATCAGTGCCTCGACCGCTTCCTCGGTCCTGCCGTCCTGAACCGCGCGGCTCACACCGATGCCTACCGTCTTCAGAGCCTTGGTCGCCTCAGGAGCTCCACCGGATCCCCTGAGTCCACTTGCTGCCGCACGCGTTGAGACAGGCGCCCCTTTGGTGCGTTCCATCATCTCGGTAAATCCAGCCCCTTCGTCCTCCGGGATGATGTCGATCGCCTCGGGCTCATCATCTGACTCTTCGGCCACTGCCGCTTCGGGGGCTTCGAGTGCATCGGTGACTCTAGGCGGGCGACCCACATCCTTGGTCGCGGTCTCACTAGACAGCTCGACTACTGCAACCCTCCGAACCCCAGCAACGGCCAAATCGCTGCGGATCTGTGTGCCGTCCGCCTTTTCAGGCGGCTTTGCGGCCAGCAAACGGAAAACACTCATCAAGTCCAGGGCGTCGGTCCCCTGCGCCACAACCACCTCGCCCACACCATGCGACCGCATCTGCGCAACCAGATCGGATATGAAAGGCACGTCCGGCGGAATCGTTGACCCCTCCACGGCGAGTCTCTGACCCAGCACTCTGGCCGTGAAGCTCCGCTGGCTGACCACCTCGAGAAGAGAACGCAGGGCCGCTTTCTGATCGTCAACGGCACCGGGATTACGCATCAGCAGATCGACCATCCTGGCAAAGAGGATCGCGATCTTATGCTCGTCTTTCATGGCTCTAAGTTAAGCCTCGATTGCGGAGACCGGCAATGAACAATGCAAACCTTGTTGAGGAATCTAGACTGATGATCGCACGACACCCTAAGCCAGTATCTCCCACCTGCTCTGGAATTCGTCAAGCAGATTGACACTGCGACGGTCGAGTGTGTGGTTTCGTTCCGGAATCTCCAAGTCTTTCCCGGTATCACACAGCGCCGTACTGAAATACCGCTGTCCTGTATCGTTGGCCAGGACCACAATGAATCCCAGATCGGGGTTGGCACGAGCCAGCTTCACCGCAGCGGCAACATTGCACCCCGACGAGATACCGCAGAATATCCCCTCCTCCCGGGCTAACCGCTGCGCCATTTCGACGCTCTCAGTGGTGCTCACAGTGATCACACCGTCCAACAGACTGACATCCAGGTTCACGGGCACGAAGCCGTCCCCAATGCCCTCAATCCCATGGGGGCCCCAGCGACGCTGCGACAGAATGGGACACTCGGCGGGTTCAACAGCATACAACCTGACACTCGAATCCTGTTCTCGGAGAAAACGTCCGGCTCCGGTGAGGGTGCCGCCCGAGCCTTGGGCAATGACCAGTGCGTCCACTCGCCCACGGCTTTGGCGCCAAATCTCAGGGCCCGTGGTCAGGTAGTGCGCCGCTACGTTATCAGGATTGTCGAACTGCGACGGCACCCAATAGCGGTCGGGGTGTTCGCGACGTAACTCTTCGACCTTGGCAAGTGACAGATCGACGTCGCTCTCCCCTCCGGGAGTCAACAGCAACTCTGCTCCGTATGCGCGCACGAGTTTCCTCCGCTCTGCACTCATGCCCTCCGGCATTACGATCATGCACGGGTAGCCTTTTACGGCGGATATACAGGCACAAGCTGTCCCAGCATTGCCGGTGGAACACTCGAGCACCGTCATTCCGCGCTTCAGTCGACCGCTGTGCTCTGCTTGTTCGAACATGCGGAGGTAGATCCGGTCCTTGAGACTGCCACTTGGTCCATACCATTCGAGCTTGACCAGAATCCTTGGTGCGAGCTCAGCCGTTATGCGGCGCAGCCTGATCAGCGGCGTATCCCCGATCGAATCCAGAATGCTGTCGCACACGGCGTTCACGGCCAGAGGAGCAGGAACGTCCGTCATGTGCCACCACCTTCTGTACCCAACTCTTCGAATGTCTCGTTCTGGATGGCATACTGCGACCAGTCCCGATAGTCAAAATGCCACCATTCATAGGGGTATACTCTGAAGCCTTCTTCTTCCATCACCCGCCGTAACAGCTCACGGTGCCACCGCTGCAGCGCGGTCCCACCCGGATACTGCGCAAACGAACGATCGGAGAACTCGTCATACCCACCCACCATTTGAACAGGACTCCCCGAGGTCAGGTCGAACAGGGTGAGGTCTACCGCACACCCGCGATTGTGCCGTGACCCACTCGCGGGATTCGCGACGAAGATTCTCTGTTCTGCCGGCGTGGCATCCCAGAACATCTTGGTCACGTACCACGGTCTGTATGCATCGTGAATCAGCAGCCCATACCCCAACGACCTCAACTTGCTGTGCGCGCGCGCGAGTGCTACGGCTGCCGGCCGCTGCAGGAACGCCCTTGGTTCGCGATAGAACACCGCGCTCATGAAGTTGTTGGTGGTGGCGTAACGAATGTCCAACTCGAAGTATGGATCGAGTCGTACTAGTTCCACCAAATCGGATTCTCGGAACTCCCCGCGTTCGACCGGAGGTTGAGCTGCCAGGGCTACCTCACGCAGCTGCTCGACCGGTTGTAACGGATCGATCCGATAGGTGTCGTCGCCTTCCGTGCCCACCGCGCGCCGCTCGAACGAGACACCGGCCGCCGTCACCCGAGTTGCTCTGCCCGACCGGTTTCTCTCAAAGATGACCTTCTCGCCATCGTACAAACCCCAGCGTGGGAATGCGAATGTGTCACGAGCCAGTTCCTCCAGCGGGTACAGAAAGAACCACTCGACCAGAACTTGCAGCAGTCCATCCTTCTCGAGCACGTAGAGAGTGTTGTGGTCCCAGCCGTATTCACCCATCAAACCGCCCCAGCGTTGCAGGGCCGGATCTGGTCTGGGTTGATCCGCCCTACGCAATGTGTCGCTGCCATTGACGACAATGGCGTCCTCGAGCGGGACGATCCTCGTTCCCCAGGCAAGCACGTCGTCGACGACCAACCCGTTACCCATAGCGCGCAACTCGGCACGGAACCCACCGCGCGAGGGGAACGCGTACAGACGGCCGTCATGCTGCTCGAGTACCACGGCTCGTTCTCCGGTTCCGTACCGACCGGCCAGCCGGTTTGCCAAACCATCGGGTAGTGGACCAGTCGTGTCGCTGTGAATGTCGGAGCTGCCCTCGCGCACTGCCAGCATTCCGCGGAGAGCGGCGTCGGCGATTCTCTCCACCACCGAGTTGGCAACGTCCTTGGTGGCCACCACGACTGCACCGAGCCCCTCGTCGGGGAGCATCGTCAACTGGGTGGCGAATCCGTATATCGCGCCCCCATGACCTACCGCACGCCTTCCGTTGAGTTGAGATATTGCGAATCCGATCCCCGATCCCGTCGTCCGCCCCTCTGCCGCGTATTGCGGCGTCCACATCTGTTCCAATGTCGCTGCCAGCAGGATTTGACCATCGGACTGGGGACTACTCCTGAATAGCGCGCTCATGAATTCTGCCAGGTCGCCAACAGTCGAGTACATGCTTCCGGCGGGAGCCATACCCAACTGAAACCCGGGGGCGTCGAACACCCTGCCGTCGTAGCTCCACATGTACGCCCGTGCCAGTTGCCCGACGTATTCCGGAGCCAACTCGAACGAACTCTGAGTCATGCCCAACGGTTGCAACACGCTTCGCTCGAGATAGGTGGCAAACCGTTCACCCTGTGTCCTCTCGAGCACATACCCGACTGTGGCGATGGCAGCGTTGGAGTATTTACGCCGCGACTCCGGTTCGTATACCAATTCAGTTTCATTGAGGCTCGCCACAGTCTGTGCCAGCGAGGGTTCACTCGGATCGAAGTAGTTGCCCACCGGCGGTTCTCGCACCAGTCCGGAGTGATGCGACATCAGTTGCCGTAGCGTGATCGGTTTGCCGTAGCGGTTCGCCGGCGTGAACTCGGGCAGGTAGCGTGTGATTGGAGCATCCAGGTCCAGTTCACCGCGTTCCACTAGCTGCATGATTCCAATGTCGGTGAACAACTTCGATACACTGCCCACTCGGAACACCGTCCTGGCCGTGGCGGGGACGCTATCCACCGGGTCGGCGTATCCGAATCCGCGCGCCCACACCGTCTCCTGACCATCTACCAAGGCAATCGAAAGGCCCGCAATCTCCTTCTCGCGCATCTGGTGATCGATGTATGTCTCGAGTGCTGCCGCTACCGGCGAGTACGCCCTGGTCGGATCGACGCGCTCTGTTTCGGAGCCGCACCCGACAGTCAAACCGAGAACCAGGAGCCATCCAGCAGTGGCTCTCAGGTCGAGATTCATATATCGACTCATACGTGCCTCCGGGCCCAGATTCCGCCAACGAGGTTGCGAACACAGGACAACTGCGGCTTAATAGTGCCGATCGTTAGTGGCCAACGTAAGGGAACCGGCACATCCGGATGGACAATCGACCGTGAGAACCTCCGCCTTCTTTCGCAAGTACCTGCTCCCAGGCTTCGTGTTCCAATCCGTCGTGATCGCAGGTGGGTACGGCACCGGCAGAGAATTGGTGGAGTTCTTCCTCTCGTACGGGCCGCTGGGCGGACTGCTTGCCATGCTACTCGTATCCACCGTGATATGGAGTGCCGTGTGTGCCGCGACATATGAGTTCGCCCGGGTCTTCAAAAGCTATGACTACCGCAGTTTTTTCACACAATTGTTGGGTAAGGCCTGGCCGCTGTTTGAGATCTGCTACGTCGCCCTCTTGCTGATCATCTTGGCAGTCATCGCTGCTGCCGCGGGTAGTATCTTGGAAGAGACCTTCTCACTGAGCTATCTGGTCGGCGTGCTCGGCATGATGTCGGCAGTCGGGTACCTGGTGTTCCGTGGTAGTGCGACTATCGAGCGAGTTCTGGCCACATGGTCCTTCGTCCTCTATGCCGTGTACGTGATTCTCTTCGTGTGGTCGATCTGGAAGTTCGGCGGACAGACCGCCGCAGCATTGGGAGAAGGAGTAACCGAGGGTGGCTGGGTCATTGGAGGGGTACGGTATGCCGCATACAACTTGGCCGTAATCCCGGCAGTACTATTCACTGTAAGACACACGGAGAGTAGAAAAGAAGCCGTGGGTGCAGGCCTATTGACGGGCCCGATTGCAATGATACCGGCTCTACTGTTCTACCTGGCAATGTCTGGCCAGTACCCCGAGATTCTCGACCGATCCGTGCCCGCGAACCACATCCTCGAGTTACTCGGTTCACGTACTTTCCAAATCGTGTTCCAGGTAGTGTTATTCGGCACATTGATCGAGACCGGAACGGGACTTATTCATGCAGTGAACGAACGAATACGCAGCGTATACACGCAGAGAAAGATGCCTATGCCACGCTCGCTGCGGCCGGTCACGGCGCTTGGCCTACTCGTAGCCGGCGCGCTTCTGGCCCAGGTCGGCCTCATCGACCTGATAGCGAAGGGATATGGAACCCTCACGTGGTTGTTCCTCTTCATTTTCGTGATACCGGTGCTCACATGGGGCATCTGGAAGATCAAGGTGCAGAACGGCCGAGTCGGCGAGACTGGGTCAGCGGTGGAGACAGATGAGTGAAAAGCCAGATCTGAGCGAGATTGAAATCCGGTCGCTCGCGACCCCGGACGACTACGATCAGTGCGTCGGGCTGCAACGCGACACTTGGGGTGAAGATTTCACCGAGGTCGTTCCCCCCACCCTGCTCAAGATCCCACAAAAGGTCGGTGGTATATCTGCTGGAGCATTCGGACCCTCGGGCAAGATGGTCGGGTTCGTGTACGGCGTAAGCGGACTCCGTCGCGGTCGCCCGGCTCATTGGTCGCACATGTTGGCGGTTACGCCCCAGTTCGAGGGCAGAGGCCTGGGTACCCACCTCAAGGTCTTCCAGCGGGGGCTGTTGCTGGAACTCGGCATCGAAGTCGCCTATTGGAGTTACGATCCACTCGAAGCACGCAACGCCCATCTCAACCTGAACCGATTGGGTGCCCGGGCTGTCGAATACGTACCGAGCATGTATGGAGAAGACACACACAGCACACTCCACAGCGGATTGGGAACCGATCGCTTCGTGGTCGAATGGGAGCTCAATGACACACGGGTGATTCAAGCCCTCGACGGGGTCTTGCCACTCGAGATCATTGGCACGGACACGCCCGCGGTGGCGTCACATGCCAAGGGGGGACGGATCGTACCAACGGAAGGCGGCCTGCCCGATCTGCCAACGGTTCGGATCGAAGTGCCGGAGAACATTCAATCGGTGAAGGCCAAGTCCATCGATCTTGGGATGAAGTGGCGCACCACTACCAGACGGGCCTTTCTGTGGTACTTGGGTCGCTCCTACCGGGTCGCCGCCTTCTACCGCGACCCCGGCTCGGCAAGGTGCTTCTACATAGTCTCGCAGGAGAGGTGATCGAGGATGACGATAACGCTTCAACGAATCACGCTGCGAGAGATCCAACTGCCATTGAAGGAACCGTTCCAAATCTCGTCGGGGGTCGCGACCGTTCGGCGAATCTTCTTGTTGGAGTTGCAGGACGTGGACGGGCACACGGCCTGGTCCGAGTGTGTTGCCGGCGAACACCCCAACTATTCGCCCGAAACCATTGACACCGCCTGGCTGGCAATTCGTGACTGGATTGCCCCACGTGTTCTCGATCAGTCGTTCACTGCTCCCCAAGACGTTGACGGCGCGCTGAGACAGGATCTCCGCGGCCACAACATGGCCAAGGCCGCCGTAGAGATGGGCTCCTGGGCGATCGCAGCGGGTAAACAGGGATCCAGTCTGGCGAGCTTGCTTGGTGGTAACCGCAGTCAGATAGGCACGGGAATCTCGCTCGGGATTCAGCAGAGTCCCACAGTACTGGTGGAGAAGGCAGGCAACGCACTGGATGCCGGCTACCGCAAGATCAAGCTCAAGGTGAAACCTGGCTCCGACCTCGAATATATAGCGGCCGCGCGTGAAGCTTTGGGAACCGACGCGCCGCTCATGGTCGACGCGAACAACGCCTACAGCACGGATGATTTCGACCATCTGGCCAGGTTTGATGAATTCAACCTGATCATGATCGAACAGCCGCTGGCTTGGGACGACGTCTTACGTCACGCCGAACTGCAGCGGCTGCTCAGGACGCCCATATGCCTCGACGAGTCGATCACCAGTGTCGACCGAGTGGAAGACATGATCACGCTCAAAGCCGGTAGGATCGTCAACATCAAGCCGGGCCGGGTAGGGGGATTCACTCAATCGATCGCAATTCACGATCTCTGTGCCAAGAATGAGATCCCCACCTGGTGTGGCGGCATGTTGGAGAGTGGCGTGGGTCGTTCCTACAACGTCGCGTTGGCGTCGCTCTCCAATTTCACGATTCCCGGCGACGTGAGTCCCAGTGCACGCTATTGGGAACGCGACATCGTTACGCCGGAGTGGAGCATGGATTCGAACGGCATGGTAACCGTTCCACGAGACAAGCCGGGTATTGGCGTTGACGTGGACGTCGACAGGATCGACGACCTCACAGTGCGCAGCGAGACGATCGGTACCTAGGGCTCCAAGTCGGCGCTATAGCTCATCATGAACTCGAGAAACCTGGACACCTCTACAATATCCGAACCTACGAACCGGATACTGTGTGCATCAGTTCGCTCTACGATCGTCAGGTACGCCAAGAGCTGCGACGGCCGGTAGGCCTTGAACCGCACG
>JBDGXD010000079.1:0-14003 GCA_039584755.1 Gemmatimonadota bacterium | reverse complement strand
AAGATCTGGTAATTGCGATTTCCAATCGTTTGGGCTACACGCTGTCTGAAGCAGAACGGCGGCTGCTGTTGGAGAACGGCACTCAGAATCTGATCGCGTTTCTGGCATTCTCGCGCGGCCTTGACGCAGAAGACAGAGGTGACTTCGCTGGTGCAGCGGTTCACTTCTCAGAGGCCGTTCAGGCCGATCCCGATTTCCAGATGGCGCGCGAGCAATTCACTGCCAATGCCGCAGCACCAGCGGTCGAGGCCGGCGCAGCCGCGGACGTGACTGTCGTTGCCACGGCACAGGTGGCAGCCCCGGCACCAGTAATCGAAGTCGCTGCCAACAATCCGGTGGATCAAGCTATCAGTATCTCCGTCCTCGACATGGCCGGCACAAAGTCAGAAACGGTCCGTGCTACGGATCAGGCGACGACGACGAGGGCCACCAACACAACTGCTTCTGAACCACCACCGACGGTCACACACCGGCCTCCGCTGACAGTGGGGACGGTGCGAATCATCTTCAGACTACCATGAAACGCACTGCTGCCGCACTCGTCCTGCCAATACTGCTGCTATCCTACGGCCGTGTGGAAGCGCAGCACATTGTCGAGATAAACGCCGTAGGATTTGGCGAGAGCTACACGTTTGACGAAGGCTTCGACTTCAGCAAGCTCGAGCAGATAACAGTCCCGCTCGGAGCGGATTTCCGGTTGGGTCGTTGGGGAGAGCTTGCAGTCTCATCCAGTTGGCAGTACACCAGACTGCATCCTGCCAATCCCTCGGACCCGGTACAAGTATTGAAGGGACTCACCGACACGGACTTCCGGTTGGGCCTCAACCTGGTTCCCAGCAGACTCACGCTCCTGGTGGGTGGCGTGATCCCAACAGGGATCGAGACGGTTGATCCACGCGAACTCACCGTTCTCGGCGCCATTGCCAGCGATATCATTGGGGTGATCACAAACAACACCGGCACTGGCGGAAAGGTGGCTATGGGATTCGTGGGTGCTTTTCCGCTCGGCAGGTATGCGTTGGCTCTGGGGGCCACCATCGACAATTCATTTCAATACAAGCCCGTGTCGGACAATAGTGCCCAACTCAAACCGGGCAATCAGCTGCGTGTGCGACTTGGCTTCGAGGGACCGGTAGGCCGCCGTGCCTATCTGCGATTCGCCGGAGTATACGCTCTCAGGACAAAGGACCAGGTCGACGGTGATCCCGTGAACAGCATCGGGAATCGCCTGACGGGTTATCTGTCAGTCAATCAGGGTTTAGCGTCCACGACACTGACAGTCTATGCCTTTGACGTTTTCCGGGCTGACCCGCAACTAGAGCCGACGGCCGTCGGCAGCGCCGTCCTACCCGCTGGAAATCTCTTGGCGTTTGGGTTCCGTTGGGACGTCCCGCTGGCCCGTGTTTGGTCCTTCACTCCTCGTGCCGAGTTCCGGAACTCGCATTTGGCGCCACCTGAAGATCCTAATGCTCCCTTGGAACTGGCGGGGCGATCGCTACGAGGCGGTGTGGATTTCTCGAGACGGTTTGGGCGCAGCTTCTCGCTCGTGGCACAAGGAGACGGACTTACTGGATTTGTGGTGCAGCAGGGCACGCGTGTGAACATGAAGGGCTTTCGGGTGGGATTGCACGCACAGATTGCCTTTTGAGCGTTGTCTGTACCAACCATCGATGGATCCAAGGCAGATGCGGCAGTGTAGCGTTGGCTGACGTGGCTGTTCTTTCTTCAGGGACTCTTGTCTTCTAATCTCCACAGCTTTGAAAACACTCCGAGATCTTGCCTGACGGTTGGACTCGAAGATAGAATGATGTGATGACCGATCGGACCGACAGACCACACCATCCGACAGCTCCACCCGAAGCGTGGAACCCGGCAAGTAGACTAGCGCGCTCTGTGAGGGGTTCCATTGATCGCTTCATGCACGTGGAGGCCGCAGGTGGCATCGTCCTGCTGCTGGCGGCTGCGTTGGCACTCCTGTGGGCGAACTCTCCTTGGAGTGATAGTTACAACGCCTTGTGGCATACCCACGTCTCAATCGGTGTTGGCGACTGGGCAATGGACGAGTCCTTGCACTTCTGGGTGAACGATCTGTTGATGACGGTCTTCTTTTTGGTCGTTGGGCTGGAGATCAAGCGGGAGATCGTTGAAGGTGCACTTTCGGATATCAAGCGGGCCACGCTTCCAATAGCCGCTGCCATAGGAGGCATGGTAGTACCCGCGGCAATCTACCTTGCGATCAATCCTACCGGTCCGGCACATGAAGGTTGGGGAGTGCCAATGGCCACCGACATTGCCTTCGCCATCGGTGTGTTGAGCATTCTCGGCAAGCGTATCCCGGCGACTCTGCGGGTGTTGATACTGGCTATAGCGATCATCGATGACATCGGTGCGATCTTGGTGATCGCGATCTTCTATGCCAAGGGATTCGCAGTTGACGGGCTGGTCGTTGCCGCCATCGGATTGGCCTTGCTCTTTCTGTTACTCAAGATCGGTGTCAGGCCGGGACTCATGTTTGCTGTGCCAATCCTGATAATGTGGGCCGGAATGTTGAAATCAGGCATACACCCGACTATAGCAGGCGTGATTGCCGGGCTGACCGCTCCTGCCAAATCATGGTATGGCAAGGAAGGGTTCTTGAAAACTGCGCGCGATGTGCTGGATGAATTCCAATCGCGGATCAATCAGGACCATGATGACCATGAACTGTTCGAGCCCTTGAGCAGGCTGGCTCGGGCTCGCAGAGAGGCCCTGTCTCCTGCGCTGCGGGCAGAGGTAGCACTCCACCCCTGGGTTGCGTACCTGATCATGCCACTGTTTGCGATTGCCAATGCCGGTGTGGACGTTCGAGGTTTTGACTTTCAGGCAGTCGGGTTCCTGACGATATCTACGGGCGTCATACTCGGATTGGTGGTTGGCAAGCCGCTCGGCATAATGCTCCTCAGCTGGATTGCCGTACGATTGAAGCTCTGCAGTCTACCGGACGGCGTGAACTGGTGGGGAATGTTCGTAGCGGGTACGGGTGCGGGCATAGGGTTCACTATGGCGATTTTCATAGCCGAGCTGGCGTTCACTGACCCGGCAATGCTCGGTATTGCGAAACTCTCGATTCTCATTGCCACCGCCGTCGCTGCGACCATAGCGTTGGTCAGCGGACGAGTCCTTCTCAGTACAGAACAACCGGAGGAGATGGTGAATGCCACGTTGGCTGAAGTTGAATCGGATACGGAATTCTGGACTGAAGACCACGCGATTGAGGAATTGAGTGGGAGCTGAGAGCAGCTGGCCGCCGGCAACGCTGAGATTCCTTCCAGAGGCGCACAGGAATCTCAGCGGCTGTTGTCCCAGCTAGATGATGCTCCCGCATTGATCGAGTGTTGCAGTGAAAGAGATCTCACGCTGGCTCTCGCGCAACCGAGCTAGACTTCACATTCTAGATCGTTTGCAAAGCGGAGTGCCCCAGATCTCAGCCCAGTCAGGAGGAACTATGCGCACACCTGGTGAGTGGTCGAAGCGTTGGCCAGTCATGGTGCTCATCGCGGTATCGCTCTCACCCATGAACGCCATCAGTCAACAGACGATGAAACCAGTGCTTCATGGACATCACTGGATGGCGATTACCGGAAAGCCACTCGGGGCAACAGCGGGCGCGATGATGTTTCAGAAAGGTGGCAACGCAGTTGACGCCGCGTGCGCGATGTTGGGAGCGACCGCGACGATGTGGGACGTGCTCAGTTGGGGGGGCGAGACGCAGGCGCTGATATACGATCCCCACACAGGTGAAGTCATCGGAATCAACGCGTTGGGTGTTGCTCCAACAGGGGCGACCGTCGAGTTCTTCGAGCAACAAGGTATGCCGTATCCACCGGAGTACGGTCCCCTGGCTGCAGTGACACCGGGGACACCCGGGGGATTGATGAAGATGTTGGCAGAATATGGGACTCTGAGTCTGGCCGATGTGTTGGAGCCATCGATTCAGATGGCCGAGGGCTATCCCATCGAGCAAGATGCGGTGAACCGCATTGAACGCGGCAAGGAGAGGATCAAGCAGTGGCGGTATTCCCGCGACCTGTTTCTCCCACATCTGGGCGAGGAGCATGAAGGCCCGCGTCCTGGCGAGGTCTTCAGGCAACCTGACTTGGCTGAAACCCTACGCAAGTTGGTGGCTGCCGAATGGCAAGCTTTGACTCAGGGTAAGAGCCGCAAAGAAGCGATCTATGCTGCTTACGATCGCTTCTACGTGGGTGACATCGCCGAGGAGTTCGTACGCGGAGCGCAGGAAGAAGGCGGTCTGCACACAATGGAGGACCTGGCTAATTGGAGAGTACACATCGAGGAACCGGTAAAGGTCAGCTACAAAGGCATCGACGTGTACAAACTCACAACTTGGGTCCAGGGGCCAGTCCTGCTGCAGACGCTGAACATTCTGGAAGATATCGATCTCACGTCGATGGGATACAACAGTTCACGTTACATCCATACACTGTACCAAGCCATGAACCTGGCGTTCGCCGATCGCGACTTCTACTACGGTGATCCCTACTTTCCGCCGGACGAGCCTGTTGAGGGATTATTGTCAAAGGAATACGCTCGTGAGCGTGCAAAGCTGATCAATTGGGAGAGCAATGACCCCGACATTGGTCCGGGAGATCCGTATCCGTTTGAGGGGAAGACGAATCCGTACTTGCTTCTGCTCGAGCCACCGGAGACGAAACCTTCCATACCGTTTCAATCTCCTGGTGATCATGAAGATGCGGCGTTTGAGCGAGGCTTCTTTGCCGGCACGACTTCAATCCAGGCTGCTGATCGGGAAGGATGGGTTGTCTCAATCACACCTAGCGGTGGGTGGATCCCTGCTACAATCGCCGGTAGGACAGGTGTCGGCATGAGTCAGAGGATGCAGAGTTTCGTATTGGACGAATCCATCAATCCGTACAATCTACTGGAGCCTGGAAAGCGACCACGCGCGACGCTCACGCCCAGCCTGGCACTCAAAGACGGGAAACCGTTTCTGTCCTTCGCTGTACAGGGTGGTGACACACAGGATCAGAATCTTCTGCAGTTCTTCCTCAACATCGTGGAATTCGGAATGAACGTTCAGCAGGCCGCCGAGGCAGCCAACATCAATAGCTACCAGATGCGCAGTTCGTTCGGCGACCATGGCAGGAGGCCAGGGAGACTCACGTTGAATGAGTCTGTATCACCTTGGGTACGCACCGAACTGGAGAAAATGGGGTATACTTTGGACTTCCGTGCCAGAACTTCCGGTCCAATCAACGCCATCTTCTTCGACTGGAAGCACGGGAGCATGTGGGGTGGGTCGAGTCACTACGGCGATGACTACGGGATAGCCTGGTGAGTTGTATCTACGGCCTTGGTCTGTATTACCAGCTGCCACTTGCCCAGTGTGCGCAGTGGTTCAAAGGCCTGGTGTCGGTTTCTCAGCGTTAGGAGACGAGAGATGTCGGAAGACCTGGGGGCTCTGGAACGTGGTGGAAGCGAATCTGGGAGCGAGAAGTCGGACAAGCCTGCCAGGTCGGAAGAATCCTATTACTCGCTGGAGCGAGACAGCATGCTGCGGGTTGACCGGCGCAAGGCTCAACGTCCTCAGACATACTGGGTCGGCGCGGATCACATGGAGCCGCAGTTTGCCGACCACGTTCAGGTTGTCAAAGTGGACCGATACTACCACTTTACCTTTGGGCAGTCGCGTGTCCCGATAGCGCGTGAAGAGAACGAACCGACGGCAGTCACTGAAATTCAACCGGTCGCCAGACTCATACTTCCAGAGGACGTAATCAGGAGGCTGGAAGGGATGCTGCGACACAACTCGCCAAGTGGCGGTTAACAGGACTCACGATTCTGCCGACCCTGAACCTGTGATGTGTCAACAGTGTAAGCATTGGTCAAAGTGCGGAATCGGCCGCGTCTTCGGGTGACCGGATAAGTCTATACGTTCATGATGTGATGACCTCAACAATGTCTAGCAGGGGAGAAACAGAATGCAAATGCTAAGGACTTTCATGCTGCTGCTATTCGTGGCGGCAGGACTCCACGCGCAAGGTACAGGCGGCGAAGATGTTCGTGGGGCCCAGATGAGAAAGCTGGAGCTGGAGCGGAGCACACTAATAGCCATGGCCGATTCCATGCCGGAGTCCCTATATCGGGACAAAGTGACGCCCGAGCAGAGGGACTTCGCCCAGCAACTCCATCACGCTGCTGGAGCCATGGCGATGATTGGTGCTCGCTACATGGGCGACGGACAGCCATCGTTACCGGATACTGCAGTGGCGTTGAATAGCCGGGATGGTCTCAAGAGCTTCATCAATGCTGCGTACGACTTCGCCGCGGCAGCAATGAAGAGCCAAACCAACGATGACCGATCCGCTATCGTCGATTTCTTCGGTATGATGGAGATCCCCAAATGGCAGATCTGGGATGAGATTCACGTGCACACGATGTGGACAGCTGGTCAGGTGGTTGCAAACTTCCGCAAGAACGGAATGGCCCCACCTGCGTTTACGTTCTTCTAGATTTCCAATTGGGTCGTAGCCGGGGGGCCTGTCCCCCCGGCAAACTCGGTCACGCGCTGGCGATCGCCAGCAGTTGTTCCTGTATCAGACCTTTGAACAGCGGGATCTTGTATCCGTTCCGCTTGAGTGCCGCAGCACCCTCCATGGCGGCTTCCGCCGCTTCTCGAGCGGTTGTTGTGTCAATCCGTCTCCCGCTTATCGCGTTTTCGGCCTCCCGCGAACGCCAAGGTACTGGAGCAGCACCACTGAGAACCACGCGGCCACCGGTGACCCGGTCACCGTCGAAAGCGAGCGCCAGAGCCACACCCGCAAGTGCAAAGTCCCAAGAGCCCCGAGCCTTGACCTTGCGGTATGAACTTCGAAGTCCAGCCGCGGGCTGTGGCAGAGTCAATTCAGTGACTACCTCGTTGCTTTCCAGTACTGTTTCCCGCTGCGCATCAGTTCTTGGAGTCACATGGAAGTCCTCCAGCGGTACGGTTCGCGACCCACCTGGGCCAGCTATGTGCACCGTTGCGCCTAGTGCCAGGAGAGCGGGCGCCGTGTCGGACGGGTGGACGATGTAGCAACGGTAACCGCCAAGTATGCAGTGGTACTGGTTCTCACCTGCCATAGCGTAGCAAGTAGTCCCGCCTTTGCGTAGACAATGAAATTCACCCCTGTAATACCAGCAGCGGGGCTTCTGACAGATGTTACCGCCCATCGTTCCTTGATTCCGCAGTTGCGGGCTGGCTACCTCAGATGCAGCCTGAGACAATCCGGGGTATGTCTCCTGAACGGTTGGATCAGCTGCCACTTCCGCTATGGGAGTCAGAGCGCCTATGCGAATCCCCCCGTCGCGTGATCTCACAACGCCACGCAACTGACTCAGTGAGGAGATGCTCACGACTTTCGAACAATTGAACACCTCGTCACGGAGACACCCCAGCAAGTCAGATCCTCCAGCACAGATCCTAGCGTCCTCAACTGAGAGCTGCCGTTGCGCCTCTTCTAGGGATTGTGCCCGTACGTAGTCGAATTGCGGTAGCATGGCTCACTCTCCCTCTCGCGCTTCAGTGAGTGCCTGGATGAGCTTGGTGGGATCGATCGGAGTGCTTGTTACGCGCACTCCCGTGGCATGGTAGACTGCGTTTGCCACTGCCGGGGCGGTGGGTATCGTGGCTGGTTCCCCGATTCCCTTAGCACCCGTCGTGTTGGCCTCAGTGTCGTGCAGATCAATCGGGATGCAAGTCATGTCTGCTGGGACATCCAACGCGGTGGGCAGCTTGTAGTCATGCCAGTTCTTGTTCACCATCTTGCCCGTTTGGTCCACGTCAAGCACCCGTTGCTCGGTCATTCCATACCCAATCCCCATTGTGATGCCACCGAATACCTGGTTGCGGTATGTCAGTAGGTTCATCACTCGCCCGCTGTCGTGCGCTCCGAGGAAGCGGACGACGTTGACTTCACCGGTCCTGATGTTTACCTCCACTTCGCAGAACTGAGCTGCGAACGGAGTCACCGCCTTGCCACTCGGGTTGGGGCCGCGGTATCCGATTCCCGTCACGTTGCCGCGGCGCCGCAAGCTCCGCAGTGCAGAGATGTTCAACTCCCGTGGCGTGTCGCCGTCTGCAATCACTTTACCGTCGGATAATGTGATTGCTGAGGCATCGACTTCCATCTCACTTGCCGCTAGCTCGATCAGCTGCTCCTTGGCGTCTATGGCGGCAGCCCGAACCGCAGGTGATTCGGTAGGAACGGTCTTACTGCCACCGCTACCGGTCGCGTACTGTGTGGTGCCGGTGTCAGCGTGCTCGATCTGAACTACATCGGGGGCTACATCCAGCTCCTCGGCAACAACCATCGCCATGACTGTTTTGGTGCCAGTCCCGATATCACTGGCACCCATGTTCAGATTGATGGATCCATCGGAGTAGATCTTCACGATCGCGGTTGATGGCGGTCCGCCACCACCTGCGGCCCATGCGCCGCCAGCGACGCCAACACCCCTACGGACGTGACTGTCGCGCCCTTCTCGGGAGATCTCATTCCTGGTCTGCTCCCAAGCGAAGGCCCGTGCACCTTCCTCGAGACACTGATGGAAACCGGTGGTAGTGTAGGGTATTCCGTTGCGGGCTTGGCTCACGGTAGGGACGTTCTTGATGCGCAGTTGAACCGGATCCATATCGACTGCAACCGCCAGCGCATCCATCATCTGCTCCAATGCCCAGGCACACTGCGGGTGACCCGGTGCTCGAAACGGCCGGGCGGGACCTGCATTGATATAGATGTCCGTCGTCTCAGTGCGCACATTGGGACAGACGTACAATTCTCTGATGAGCCAATCCAGCAGTGACGTACCGCCCGCCCTCGCTGCACCACCAGTTCCTGTACCGGAGAACTCCAGCGCAGTGAGAGTACCGTCGTTCTTCACGCCCGCTTTGAGTCTCATGTTGCTGGGTGGACGATTTCCAACGGCGAGGTAGGTCTCCTCTCTGGTGAGAGTCAGCTTGACCGGTCGTGCCGTCTGCTTTGCCAACAACGCGGCCAGGAAGGTGTACTTGCCCGCCTGCAGCTTGGCTCCGAACCCACCTCCCATGTAGTGCCCCACGACTCTCACTCTGGAAAGTGGTATGCCCAACGCGGCAGCTACTTGTGTTTGGACGTTGTACACACCTTGGGTTGATTCCCAAATGGTCAGGCTTTCTCCATCCCAACTGGCAACGCACCCGTGCGGCTCCATCGGCGTATGGATTTCACACTCGCAGCGGTACTCCTGCTCGAGGACGACATTGGCCTCGCGAAATCCCTGCTCGACGTCACCGCGTTCGTACGTCTGCGTATCAGATACCTGGTTGCCGGCCTCATGGACCTGCGGGGCATCTGGTTCCAGCGCTCTCCGCTCATCTGCCACGAATGGCAAGACATCGTACTCGACCTTGATGGCCCGGAGCGCGTCCTGTGCCAGGTAGGGGTTCTCTGCCGCCACTGCCGCAACGGCCTCTCCTTCATAGCGACAGCGAGTGTTGAACAGGTTGTTGCGAATCAGTTCAGAGTGTTGCCGGGTCGCGCGGTCGTCCGGAGTAAAGCCGGTTATCACCGCCTGAACTCCGGCCATCTGCTCAGCCTCACTCGAGTCGACACTCGTCACCACTGCGTGTGGATGAGGGCAGCGCAGTATGGCGCCATAAAGCATGCGCGGCAGCGAGAGGTCAGCTGGGTATACCGCCGTTCCACTCACTCTCTCGTAGCCGTCAACTCGTGGCAGGGGTTTGCCTACAACCCTTGTTTCGCCCCAGGGTTCCTGATCCGTGGGTGGCGCGACGGGGGTCTCCGGTACGTCCACTCCGTGAACGTGGTAGAGGGCTTCCTTGGGATCGTTCATGATTCACCCCCCGTGCCCCGCCTGAGTTCCGCTGCCTTCCTGGCGGCGGCAAAGATGTGAGCATATGCACCGCAGCGACACAGATTGCCACTCACACCGTGGCGGACCTCTTCAAGGGACGGATTGGGGTTGCCTTGGACCAGGCCCTCAACGGCCATGATCTGACCGGAGGTGCAGTAACCGCACTGAAACGCATCCTCCTCCAAGAACGCCTGCTGCGTTGGTCCGAGGGCTTCACCGTTCATGAGTCCTTCAACCGTGACGATTGCGGCGCCTTCGACCTCGACCGCCAGAGTCAGGCACGCGTAACGAGGGACACCGTCGATGAGCACCGTGCACGCCCCGCACTCTCCACGTTCGCATCCAACCTTGGTTCCCGTCAGACCAAGCTCTTCCCGCAATACGTGAGACAGAGTCCAGCGAGGCTCCACCAAGACTTGTCGCTCCCTGCCGTTGATGTCGAGCGAGACTTTCGATAGCTCGGCAGCGGCCATCGCCTGAGGTGGCGGTGCCGGCGCTGCGGTGGCCGGCTTCACGACGGCCACCGAGACGGCCCCGGCTCCGACGTGCGAGAGAAAACCGCGGCGAGTCAACCCGGTCCTAGCGGTGGCCTCCTCGTCGTGTTCTCTACGTTTCTTGGCCATAGGTGCCTCCTCGGGCGGATGGAGATCTCTTGGGCGGGACGCGTCGGACGGTAAGCATACACTCACCCAGCGTAACCTGTAACAGATCGTGGATTAAGGAGGCGTGAAGGTGAGGTGAAACCGTTTGTATGGCAGTATCAAGTCGATGTTCCATAATGGGTTAGAGAGATCGTATGATATTGGTGTCCCGGGGGTGCCGAGGTTCGGGGTATGTGGGTAGTCTGGTCGGCTGATCGGGAGGCCGGCTCCAGCCTGTTCTTCCGTAACGATGATCGGAATCAGTCTCCCCGAAACAGGAGGCGACGAGGCATCGTTTGTGGATCTCACAACGGGTCGGGCTTACCTGGAACGGACAGCGAGTGGCTGATTCACACACGTTCGTGTTGGGTTTCCTCATATCAGCGACGATGAGACAGCCATGCCTCTGGATCTATTCGTCTGTCTACTCCCGGGCGTTGCACCAGCAGCTGCAGGCCCTTGCCGCCACCGGCCTGAAAGTACAGGACGGCTATGGGATGGTAGCCCCGCTCCAAGGCGATCATGCCTGACCGCCACACAAGATTATGCAGACCGTCATTGTCGATGACAGTAGCATCACCGATGATCAGTCCACTGCCGTCGTCTGAAGCCATATGAAAGGTGTAGACGCCACTTTCGGGGATCTCAATGAAGCCCTCAAACCACAAGCCGAACTGTTCGTCTCTCTCCACTTGGTCTGTCCCGAGTCGACCAGACACACCCTCTCGGGAGGGAGTCAGATCAGACAGTTCGCCGATCGCACCGACCTCACCCTCGTAATAACGGAACCGTAGACCCGACTCCAGTTCACTCGTGGCCAAACTCTCGGCTGGTCGAAGCGACGTCTTCTTGAAATGCGCTGCGCGCGGCGTGCTTGCCATCCCGTTGGGTAAGAAAGCTTTGGCTGTGACGGTCAGCCCCTGCTCATCCACCGGCAGCTCCAGGGTACCCTCGTAGATCTGCGAGTTCGCAACCGGCTCCGTGCTGTCGTTGGTGTATCGAATGCGAGCCGAGGGTAGCAGTGTATTCAGTTGCACTGTGACCTGATCGTCCAGCGTGAGGACGTCGGATTCCAGGCCCCGAACATGGGGAACTCGATACTCCACACCGAGGTGGTCCAGCCACGTGAGCTCGGTGTCGATGCGGCGGACGAAACTATCCCAGTCCCGCAACTTGCTGGGTGACCAGACCACCTCCGCCATGGCCAGCAACCGTGGAAAAACCATGTACTCGATGTAGTCGGAGGTCTTTATGTACTCGGTCCACACGTTACCCTGAGCACCCAGGATGAACTCTGCCTCTGCCGGCGTCAGCTCATCCGGGATGGGCTCGAACGAGTAGACCGTCTCGAGTGTGAGGTTGCCACCGATCGCAAGCGGTTCGTAGTCGGGATCGCCTTGGTAGTAGTCGAAGTACGCGTGGCTGGTCGGAGTCATCACGACGTCGTGTCCCTGTTTCGCTGCCTCGATTCCGCCGGAAAGCCCACGCCACGACATGACTGTAGCTTGCGGAGCCAGGCCGCCCTCCAAGATCTCGTCCCAGCCGATCAAGCGTCGACCGTGCGAACTCAGGAAAGCTTCAATGCGCCGGACGAAGTAGCTCTGCAGCTCATGTTCATCTGCAAGTCCCTCGTTCTGTATCACCTCTTGGGCACGAGGGCTCTCCTCCCACCGCGTCTTGGGAGCCTCGTCGCCACCGATGTGGATGTACTCACTTGGGAAGAGGCCCATCACCTCGGTGAGCACGTTTTCGAGGAAGGCGAACGTCTCTTCATTGGGGCAATAGATGTCTTCGTGGACGCCCCAGGTTGTCGACACCGTGAACGGACCGTCTGTGCATCCCAACTCCGGGTAGGCGGCAAGGGCTGCAAGTGAGTGTCCCGGTAGCTCGATTTCCGGGATGACCGTTACGTAGCGGGTCGCCGCGTGAGATACGATTTCGCGGATTTCATCCTGAGTGTAGTAGCCACCATGGGGTATGCCGTCACCTAGGTAGGGGTCGAAATTCTTTTCCAATATCGTTTCGTCTCTGAAAGCCCCGACCGTTGTCAGGCGAGGATACTGCTCGATCTCGATACGCCATCCTTGGTCTTCGGTCAGGTGCCAATGAAACGTGTTCATCTTGTACATCGCGAGTAGATCGATGTAACGCTTTATGAACTCCACAGGAAAGAAATGACGACCGACATCCAGGTGCATTCCGCGATAAGTGAATCGCGGTTGGTCCTCGATTATCACCGCGGGTATCGTCCAGCCCTCGACGCCACCGCTCGAGGGTTGTTGGAGCGTACTCACCCTTGGCAGCTGGCGCAGCGTGTGTAGGCCATAGAATAGACCTGCCGTTGATTCAGCCTCCAGAACCACGGATTCGTCAGTCACGACGAGGCGATAACCCTCCGGTCCCGTGTCACCTGAATCGCCGGTCAGGAACAAGCCGATCGTGTTGACGGTGCCAGCAACGGCTGGTTCGTTTGCCACCCGCAAGACCAGGTCCAGGTGAATCCCGAGCAATTCCGTGGCGTACCGTGCCAAGTCCATCAGCTCGTCATTCCCTGGATCTGCTAGTACGATTGCTGTGTTATCATCGAAGACGAACTGCCCCGATTGCGGTTGGATGCTCGTGGGTAGCGGGATGATGGTGAAGTCCGACACGTCTTGTGAGCAGGCGGTCATGGCTAATGCTGTAGTGAGGCAAAGGTATCGATAGATCATTGCACGTATTGGTCCGGGTACTGAGGTGGCCTGCTGGCCGCAGGATGCACTAACATTAGCCGTCGGCTGTCAGGACCGCCATTGCAGACCACCTCTCCTTCCCCTCCTTCCCCTCCTCATCGGGGGGGGTGGGGGCGGCGGGAAGTGAATTGACTGACGGTGGCGTGCAATTGACCGCTACTTGACCGCTGGCGTGTATAGTGACACCACATCGGATTCCATCGCTCACCTTGAGAGAAATGGACCGATCTACCTCGCTGACTACGGATAGGCAGAAATGCTGTACATGGCGATGCTCACCGCAGGTCCCGCTGAAGCTCGGTCGACGCGAAAGGGAGATCGCCGCGCCCGGGAGCGCCGCGCTATCGTAGATCGGCGCTGCCTGCCCGATCGCCGGGCGAGTCGCCGGGCTGCCCGGGAGACGCCGGCCACGTACTCGAACCAAGAAGCACGGACCCTAAAGGCCAAGATCCTGAAGGGTGACCGGCCGGTATGTCCGCGGTGTTCGAGATCTCTGTGCATCGGACCGGCGATCCCCATGCTGGGTGGGGATCTCGTACGCGAAGTGCGCTGTAAAGCTTGCCGCCGCAGCGTGATGGTGCGGAAGAGGCATTGAGCTCTCCTGCCATCTGCCGGCCACACCACTGAGAAACACCACTGCGTCTCAAACCGAGTCAACTGAAACTGACCTCACTTCTCGCATCGTAGGAGGACAAGAGGGTATTGTTCCATGGAACGA
>JBDGXD010000078.1:0-14017 GCA_039584755.1 Gemmatimonadota bacterium | reverse complement strand
GTGGGGCAGCAGCAGGTACTGGAGGGGGTGCTCACGGCCATAGTGTCCGGTGGCCACGGGCTCCTAGTCGGAGTCCCAGGACTCGCCAAGACACTTATGGTTTCGACGATTGCAGACGCGCTCGACCTTGAATTCTCACGCATCCAGTTCACACCTGATCTGATGCCCAGCGACATCACGGGAACGGAGATCATCGAGGAAGACCCGGGAAGCGGCAAGCGGGAGTTCCGTTTCGTGCATGGACCAGTGTTCGCTAATGTGGTTTTGGCCGACGAGATCAACCGCACACCGCCCAAGACTCAGGCGGCGCTGCTGCAGGCCATGCAGGAACACGAGGTCACTGCGGCAGGTGAGACATATCATCTACCCGAACCTTTCTTCGTGCTGGCAACTCAGAACCCCATCGAACAGGAAGGCACCTACCCGCTGCCCGAGGCTCAACTGGATCGGTTCATGCTGGAGCTACGGGTCCAATACCCCAACAAGGAAGATGAAGAGCGCATAGTTGAAACGACCACTGGCGACACTGACCGTGCTGTACGGGCCGTTCTATCCGGCAGCGAACTCATTGAGATCCAGCGCCTGGTGCGCCGCATCCCAGCTCCAAAACCAGTGGTGAGGGCGGCTGTCGCATTGGCGCGGATGACTCGTCCGGTCGAGAATGAAGCGCCGGCACTCGTCAAAGAGTACGTCGATTGGGGTGCGGGACCCCGAGCTTCACAGTTCATGGTACTGGGAGCCAAGGCGCGCGCGGCACTAGATGGACGACCGATGGCCGACCTGGACGACGTCAAAGATGTGGCTCTGTCGGTCTTGCGCCACCGCGTAGTGGTCAATTTCGCCGCCGAAGCTGCCGGAAAAACTGCTCAGGATGTGTGTGACGAGCTGATCGCATCGAACAGCTGGTTGCAGTAGGCATGGAGTAGACCGGCGGCGCCTGCCGCCAGGTAGGACTGATCCACCAACTACTGTGTCATTCCTCTCGTAGCGCGACTATCGCGTCCACCTTCGTCGCCCTACGGGCCGGTACGTAGCAGGCGAGCGCTGCCACCGCGCTCAGCACTAGCGCGACCACCAGGAAGGTGGGAAGGTCAGTAGCGCTCACTCCAAAGATCAAAGTCTCGAGAACGCGTGAGAGTGCGAACGCACTCACAAGGCCGAGCCCGACCCCAAGCGCTACGGGCCGCATACCCCCAACGATCACACTACGAATTATGTGCCACCGTTGCGCACCTAGTGCCAGACGAATTCCCATCTCGCGGGTTCGCTGGGCAACCGTGTACTCGATCACTCCGTAGATCCCAACTGCAGCCAGCACCAGGGCCACACCCGCGAAGATTGCGAGCAACACCATGTTGAACCGCGGGCTGACCAATTGTCGATCCAGGTGTTGATTCAAGGTGCTGAAGCTCGAGACTTGCATGTCGGGATCGAGTTGCTGCAATCTCGTTTGCACGCTGCGCACCACGTCGGCCGGTTCGGTTTGTGTGCGGATCACGAGGAAGGTGGCGTAGCGCGGTCCTTGTGCTTGGGGCCAATAGATCTCCGGGTCGATCGCAGCTCCCGGCCTGAAAGGCCGTACGTCGGCTACGACGCCCACGATCGTCATCGTCCGTCCACGAAGGCTCAGCTGCTGCCCAAGCGGATCGACGCCGGGCCAGTAACGCTGGGCGGCAGACTCATTGACTATGGCGACGGGCAGCGTGCCCCCTACGTCGTTCCGCGTGAAGCCCCGCCCTCTCACGATCGGAATCCCCAGTGTATTGAAGTAGCTGGGACCGACGTCATACCAGCGGGCGACCGGGCCAGCCCCTAGAGCCGGCGCTGCCCTGCCCTGGATCTGGAACTCGTCTGTCTCGCGACCACCAAACAGGGGGCCGGCCGAGGTCGTGCCAGCGGCTTTGACGGCGGGGAGCGACTCGACCGCGTCCGTCGCCTGTCTGAATACCGTCTGTACCTCAGCGGCACTTTGATACTTGCCCGACGACGCCAACAACCAGACCGTGAGCAGGTTGTCTCTGTCAAACCCCGGTTGCCAGCGCAACAGCGAGGAGAAGCTCTGGGTGAGAAGTCCTGCCCCGATAAGCAACATCAGCGCAAGCGCAACCTCCGACACCACCAACACCCCCCGAGCGCCGAGCGACCGCACGCTCGCACTGCGGTCACCTTCCTTCAACTCCCGGTTCAGATCGAGCGCCGTCGCCTGAAGTGCCGGCAGGACACCGAATAGCACACTCGTGCCCAGGGAGACCAACAAGGCAAACATCATAACCGCGCTGTCAACACGGACCTCGTCCAGTCGCGGAATGCCGCCTGGCGCTAGGGCTACAAACGCTTTCACGGCCCAAAGCGCAAGCAGCACCCCTGCTGCACCTCCCAACAGCGACAGAAGCAGGCTCTCACCCAACAGCAACCGAATGAGCCTGGCCCGGTTTGCTCCCAACGCCGTGCGAACTGCAAGTTCTCGGCGCCGGCCGGTGGATCGAGCGAGCAACAGGTTGGCTACGTTGGCACAGCCGATTAGCAGCACGAAGCCCACCGCACCCAAGAACAGCAGCAGCATTGGCCGGGCGTGGCCAACCACCTGCTCGTGCAGCGGAACCAGGCGCACTCCCCACCCCTCGTTTGTCTCGGGAAACTGAGCGGCCAACCGACCGGAGATGGTTGTCATCTCGGAGCCAGCTTCAGCCAGGGTGGCCCCCGGAGCCAGCCTGCCAAGCGCTCTGAATCCCCGCCAATTCCGGTTCTGTTCGTCGCGCGGATGGAAGTGAAGTGGCGTCCAGAGCTGGAAGTGCTCCATCTGAGGTACGAGCGCGTCCGCCGCAAGAACGCCGATCACGCTGTAGATCTCGTCGTCCAGCGTGAGTGTGCGGCCCACAATGGTCGAATCGCTGCCGAATCGGCCCTGCCACGTCGCGTGAGCGAGCACGATTACCCGGTTGTTGCCCGGTTCCAAGTCGGAGCGGACGAAGAGTCGGCCGAGTTCCGGTGCGGCTTGGAGCACTTCGAAGAAGCCGGGAGTCGCTATACCACCGTTCATCCCCACGACGCCGTCGTCGGTCTTGAGAATGAACGGCCAATCCCGCGCTATCCCGATGGCCTCAAAGGTGCGACTCTGTTCCTTCCAATCTTCCACGTTGGTAGGAGAGACAATGCAGAACCCCGCTATGGCGGGATTGGTCTCACACAGGCTGACCAGACGATCCGGTTCGGTCAGAGGTAGGGGGCTCAACAACACGGAGTTGACCACACTGAAGATCGCCGTGTTCGCTCCAATACCCAAAGCAAGCGTGGTCGCCGCAGCTACGATGAAACCCGGCGCCTTGAGCAGAATTCGCGCGGCATAACGCAGGTCCCTCAACAGATTGCCCACGGACTCGTGCACGCTGCGGTGGCCATACATGGACACGGCAACCCTGCGACCTCGCCGCCCGTCCACGCGCTCTCGCAGAAAGCGCGCGGAAAAGCTCACAGTCTGCCACCAGTACCACAGCCTCGCTGGCAGGCGGCCGGAGTCCACGGCTCTAGCACGAAACACCTCCTCGAGGTCTCCCAGCACCCATTCGGCTTCTCTCTGCGGCAGAGTACGAGATAGGAGCCAGGCAGCTACCCTCGGAGGTTTCATCGCTCCTCTAATACCGGCTCGATGTCTTGCCACATGCTGAGCAGGGCTTGGCGGTTATCACGCAGCAGTTCTACTCCGGCGGGTTCTATGCGGAACAACCGCTTGGCACGTCCGCCGCGCTCCGGTGTCGGGTCCGCCATCCTGGAGGCCACCAATCCCTTGGACTCGAGCCGACGTAACGCTATGTAGACGGCCGCTCGGGACACCGATCTGCCGGTCCGCGCCTCGATCTCAGCCACAACGGGAACTCCGTACACCTCTGATCCGAGACGGACTATTGCCAGCAATACCAGCTGTTCGAACTCTCCCAACGACTCGCGTCCCATGAGCCCTTCCGGACAAATGATAACAATGCTAACAATATGTACGGAGACCATGCGGGACAAGTTTCGGCTGCCAGAGATCGAGAGGTCCTGCTGCTACGAGCGGCGTTGCCCGCCCCGGGCAATCGCCCGGGGGGCAACACCTGAGATGCGACTCACCAACTGCGGGAGGTCGTGTCCGGCGGCGTACTCTTCAGTAGCTCCTGGATCTCGGGCGGAATCGCAAACATCGAATCAGCCACGACATCGTACTCGATCTGGGTGATGGTCATGATCTGCTCCATCCCCATTGCCCGCTGCACGATCTTGGTGGGAACCAGAATCGATCCGAACTGCTGGTACATCTCCACGACGGTAGTCGCCTCGATCCCGCCCATGGGCGACTCCTGGGTTCGCACGCTGCCCAACTGCAACCCCGTCTCCACCTCGTAGTACTCGGTGTATTCTTCATCCCAGTTGGTTACGACTCTCACCTCATAACACTGCTTGCCCTCGAAGTCCTTGCGGGCCACGGGTTCGAACGACTGTATGTGCTCCTCGGGATGCAGTACCGAGTAGAAGTCGGCCTGCTGTTTGAGCTGCTGCAGGTTCTTGCCCTCGATCAGCATAGCACCCATGGCGGAGTTGATCATCCAGGCTACCTCACCGTCAAAGCCGGTCCTGGACTGACCCAAACCGGGCATATCCATCGTCGTGAACAGCCTGTTGGGTGCCGCCCCGTACATCTCCATCTCCCCGGAGATTCCGTTTGCCGGGATCTCGAAGGTGCCCATCACATGACTCGAGGTGGGTGCCGTCAGAGCCGCCCTGCCACCCAGAGCCTCTATGTACCGCTCCCGGATCTCTTCGCCGGTCGGTAGCGCGTCCTGCGCGAGCACTACCCCTGGCATGGCAAGCGCCACAAGGGCGCACACACCAAGCAGCAGCGCAGCGGACCGTCTATACAAGCGTGATACCTTCATTCCATCCTCCGTGGTTTGCCTGTTTCCGGCCGTAGTGACCCACTACTACGCTGCTCCGCGATCCAGCGCAACGCGGCCACCAAGGGAGAATCCGCTCCCGAAAGCAGATCCGCCCGAGTGAGCCGTACAGCCTCATCCGGCACGACTCCGCGTCCTTCGAGACGGACGCCAGTCGTTGTCGTGAACTCACCAAACGCGTGATAGAGTATGTCGCCGTTGGGCAGCCGTTCGGCCGCGGCAGGCAGGACAGCACCCATCGACCGCTCACCGAAAACGCGCACACGCCCGGTCGTTTGCATGCCGCCAACAAACATCTCGGAGGCACTGGCGCTCATCTCATCCTGCACGATCGCAACGGGACCGTCGTATGGTTCGACCGGCTGGCCCGAAGTGCCGGTCCGGCGCGGGTTTGCAAAGAAGCGCAGCTCATTGCGACGTGTCTTCATCGTTCCCAACGTGGTGCGCGTATCATAGAAGTGGCCGGCCACACCCATCACCATTGCACCCACACCGCCGGTGTTGCCGCGGAGATCGATCACGATACCATCCAGCTCACGGAAGTGGTCCATCGCGTCGTCAACTCGGGCAACCAACGGCACCATCCAGTTGTTGAACCAGATGACACCGACAGTGACATCTTCCGACTTGACCTCGCGGCTCGCGAAACGTGCGAAAAAGGTCGGCAGGTTGCCGAACTTCACCGGCAATCCAGTCTGCGGTCCCAGCGTGAGGTCAATAGTACGCATAATATCGTTGCCGTCGAGAACGGCGAGACTCTTCTGATCACCGCGTTGCCCCCCCAACCGAGCCATGACTCGTTGCCAGACCCGTACACCCAAGGATCTCTGCGCTGGAGCATCGCGTGCAGACTGAATCAGATCCTCAACCAGGTCTTCACCCACTGCCACTATCACCCACCCCGGCTTCATTCCTGCAGATTCGGCTGGTCCGCCTGAGTCGACCCTGCTGACAACTACCTGATCTTCAATCAGGCGAACATCCATGCCGGCGTCACCCGCTGCATCGCCTTGGTCGCCTGCCTCAGAGCCCCCGCCATCATCCGCGGCCTCAGCAGGGATGAGACTGAAGTGGGACTGTTCCAACCGCCCCAGCATCTCCGTCATAACGGCCCGCAGTTGTTGGACGTTCCGGGCAGCCTCCGCTTGCGGCCGCAGTTCCTGCTTCAACGCCAGCCAGTCGACCCCGTTGAAGGTCGTGTCGAAATGTGTCTCGTATACAATGCGCCACGCCGCATCAAACGTCTCGACTGCGACGTCGGGCTCGAGCTGTGCTGGCTCCTGCTGGCGGCCGACACAAGCAGTGCCGATGACCACGAGCAGCAGCGCTAGTCGATTAGGCATTCGCCACAAGATTCGATGTCTCACCCCACGCCTCAGTGACACGGCCCACATTCGACGCCGGCTCCGGCGGACCTCAGCCATCGTCCGTCTCATCAACTACGAAGATCTCCTCGAGCGGCAGCTCGAACAGACGTCCCAGCTTGAACGCCAGCGGTAGGCTTGGGTTATACCTGCCAGTTTCGATAGCATTGACAGTCTGTCGCGAAACGCCCAGCCGGCTGCCCAGCTCCGCTTGAGTCCACTCGCGTTCTGCTCGCAACACTCGGAGTCTGTTCTTCAAGCAACTCCCCCCTCATTGTGGTCGGTTCAGTTGGCCAAGGGTAAAGCAACATTGTCAATTTGTCGACAGGCAGAACGAGAACCAACCGGGCTCGGATCTATGTTTCAAATCGAACTCACTGATATAGTCTGGATCTAGACGATCTCTCTCCCGTTCTACTCCCGGGATGTTGGGGGGTGCCATCAGGGATTAGGAGGGGAAGGAGGGGAAGAAGAGAGCAGACAGAAAGGGAAAGAGAGCGTCCCTTCAGCTTCATCTCCTTCCCCTACTTCCCCTTCTCATCTGGCGGAGCGGGGTGTGGCGGGGCTCCTACTCGTACCTCAAAGCCTCCAGGGGATCCACCTTGGTCGCCCGGCGCGCCGGCAGGTAGGTTGCACCCAACGCGGACAGGAGGAGCAACAGCGACACCGCTGCGAAGGTCACGAGATCGTAGGGATTCACGCCGAGCAGGAAGATCGCCAAGCTACGCACCACCAGTAGCGCCATACCCACGCCCGCCACGATGCCAATCAGTGCCAGCATAGCACCCTGGCGTACAACCATCGCGAGCACGTTGCGGGGCTGGGCTCCAAGCGCCAAACGGATACCCAGCTCCTGCGTACGCTGCGACACCGAATACGCCATCACACCGTAGACGCCAACCACGGCGAGCATCAGTGCAACGAGCGCCAGTACTCCCATGACCTTGACCATGATAGTGTCGCCACCGCGCTGCTCGTTCATGTGATCTTCGAGCGTCACGACGCGATAGATCGGCAGGTCGGGATCGAGCCCCATGACCGCCGCTCTCGCTTCTTCGGCGACGGACATCGGCTCACCAGCAGTGCGCAGTATCATGCTCATGCCGCTCGCTGGGAATTGAAATGCGGACATAAAGGTCATCGGCCGCGGATACTGGCCTACGTCGAGCGTGTTCTGCACGACTCCCACGATTTCGCGCTCTAGCTCCCACAGGTTGATCTGCTTGCCGATCGCATCCTCGCCCGGGAAGAAGCGCTCGACGAGTTCCTCATTCACCACCACCACCGGCCGCGTGTCGATTCGGTCCTCGAGTCCCAGATCGCGACCACTCATCAACGCGGTACCCATGGTCTGGAAGTAACCGGGGAACACTCGTCTGACCTCGGTCAGCGGGCGCTGCTGCAGATTGGCCGACTCGCGACCGGGAATCTCGAAGAAGCTGTTGCTGTTCCCCTGCATTGGCATGATCGTGGTGCCACCCACCGATTCCACCCCGAGAATCGATCGCATGGTTGGCAGCAGTTCGCGGTAGAAGCTCTCGATCGCCGCGGAGTCTGGAAACTGTTGTGCAGGAAGCGCCATACGGAAGGTGAGCAGGTTCTCCTTGTCCCATCCGAAATCCGCCGTCTGTAGCCTGATAAACGCCTGCATCAGGAGGGCAGACGCGACGAGCAGCGTCAGGGACAAGGAGACCTCGGCTACCACCAGCACCTTGCGCAATCGGTCGCCCCCGGCACCTACGTTGCCGCGACCTCCTTCTTTCAGAACATCGGTGATATCGCAGCGCGAGTTCTGCAGGGATGGCCCGATTCCGAACAGGATCCCCGTGATCGCTGTGACTATCAGCGCGAACAGCAGGACCCTGCCATCCAAGCCGATCTCATCGACCCGCGGGAACCAGCTGGGCATCACTGCCACAAAGCCCCTGATCCCGGCGATCGAAAGCACCACCCCCAGCACACCGCCCATCGAAGACACTATCATGGCCTCGGTGAGCAGTTGCCGCACGATGCGCCCACGTCCAGCACCCAACGCACCCCGGACCGCGATCTCGCGAGCCCTGCCGGCAACCCGAGTGAGCATGAGGTTGGCCACGTTGGCGCAGGCAATCAGCAGCACGAATGCGACCGCGACCGACGCAATGAGGCTCCCCATGCGGAATTCTTCGGAGAAGATCTGGCGCCGCAGATCTCGGGCACCCGCTCCCCAACCGTCGTTGCTCTCCGGATACTCGAGCGCCAGCCGGTCGGCGATGGCAGCTACTTCGGCGTTGGCTTGTTCCCGGGTAGCACCCGGTCGCAAACGAGCCACCGGCTGCAGGAAGTGGCTGCCGCGGGCTTCCTCACCTGTGATCGGAATGGGCGTCCAGATCTCAGTCCTGCTTTCGTAGAACTGGAACCTCGGCGGAAGCACTCCCACGATGGCGTAGCTTTCCCCGTCCAGCAGCAGCGACTGACCGATCACCGACGGATCGGCCCCGAAACGACGGCGCCAGAGCCCGTTGCTGAGTAGTGCAACCCGATGCTCCCCATCTCGCTCCTCTTCGGCCCTGAAGGTACGCCCCAGGATCGGCTGCACCCCGAGCACCTGGAAGTAGTTCCACGACGCTCGTTCACCGTTGATCCGCTCGGGGCGATCACCGCCCGACAGATTGAAGTCCCGGCCGTAGGTCGTGGCCACGTCCATCGTCCGGCTCTGCTCGCGGAAATCCAGATAGTCGGGAATCGAAACTGAGTTGTACGTCCAGCCGCGCTCCGGAACGGTGCTATAGACATGCAACAGACGGTCAGCTTCGGGATACGGTAGCGGGCGGAACATGAACACGTCTACCGCACTGAAGATCGTGACATTTGCCCCAATGCCCAGACCCAGGGAAATGACCGCGACAGCGATCAGGCCGGGATTCTTCCTGATTGAGCGAAGGGTGTACCGAATGTCGCCTATGATGGAGCCCATGGAAGATCCTGGCCGAAGGAACATGCCGGTGTGGCTGCTGATCGTATATGGTGTCTAACGACGCCGGGCTCTAGCGGGTTTCGGACCGGCTTCCGGTTCAGGCCTGAATACGACGGCTGACCCCGTAGGATAATCAACGACAGATACAGCGTCGCGCCAAGGAGCCGGCTGCGGAGATACACGGCGGACGCCAGTATCTGACACAAACTCGGCCAGTTACCTCAACTCTTCCATGGCGCCCAGCACTCTCTTGTGACCCAGCTTGGCGTACGGATCGGCGTCCTCCGGTGGCTCCTCGATCAACGCGGCGATTCGCGTCCGAACGGTTCAGCCGGGCTTCACGGAGTCTTAATGCGTTGGCCCGTATATGCATGTGGGGCAGTAGGCCCGATGTCCTTCCGAGCTTCTCACATCGCTTTCCGTAACGGAACATGACCTTGAAGCTTCGGATAGTCGTCCAACTCATTGCGAATTGGTGAGTTGGGTGACCGGGTGTAACTCCGTTCATCTAGTCAACGCAGTCCGGCCCAGTTCAAAGTCGCAGCGGGCCGGTGACATCCCATTAGGAGTAGGAGTCGACCCATGACCGCAACCGCCCAGAACCGGATCGAGGAGGATGTCTGGATCCCGACCAGTTGTGGACAGTGTTATTGCATGTGCGGCATAAAGGCCCGCCGTCAGAACGGGGTCATAACAGAAATCGAGGGGAACCCCGAGGCACCTAGCGGACGTGGTAGCATCTGCGTCAAGGGCATTGCCTCGCCCCATCTGCTCTACGATCCATACCGGGTCAACTATCCGCTCAAGCGGACCAATCCAGAGAAGGGGCTCGGTGTCGACCCGAAGTTCGTGCGAATCAGTTGGGAAGAGGCCCTCGACATAATCGTCATGAAGCTGAAAGAGTGTAGCGAGCGGGATCCGCGCGGCGCCTACTTCCAAGCAACGACGACACAGGCGTCGGAAATCCGATTCGGAGTGATCGGGTTTATGAAGGGATTCGGCACACCCAACTACTGGGTCTCAGGTGGTGGCCTACACTGCGGGAACGGCGCGCATTTCATGAACGGGATCATGCACGTCGCTTGGTCGATCATCCCCGACTTCGCCCATTGCAACTATGCACTGAACTTCGGTTGTTCCAAAGGCCACGGAGCCGGTCACGTTGCAGTGCAAAACGCTACCCAGGCAGCCGACGCTCGATTCCGTGGCTTCAAGAACATCGTGTTCGACCCGTTCCAGAGCGCTCAGGCATCGAAATCACACGAGTGGATACCCATCAAGGTTGGCACCGACGGCGCAATGGCCCTCGGTCTCGTGAATTCACTGCTGAACGAACACGGCATCTACGATGCCGAGTATTTGATGTACAAAACCAATGGTCCATACCTCATACGCCCATCCGACGGCCGCTACATGCGCGACAAGGAGACGAACAAGCCGCTGGTTTGGGATCTGGTCGACCAATGCCCCAAAGTGCACAACGACGACTCGGTAACTCGGGTCGAGTACGAAGACCAAGCTCACGACGTTGCGCTCACGGGTAGCTACAACGTATTCGGCACAGCGTGTCAGCCTGCGTTCGCTCTGTTGAAGGAACACGTCAAGCAGTATACGCCGAAGTACGTGGAGGAAGTCACAGGTATTCCAGCGGCAACTGTCAGTCGCATTGCCAGGGAGTTCGGTGAGGCGGCGGAGATCGGCTCGACAGTGACGATTCAAACGAGCAAGGGACCCAAGAAGATCCCCAGCCGACCGGTTGCCACGCACTTCTTCCGCGGAACCCAGGGACACGTGAATTCGGGATGGACCTGTCTGTCGGTCGACATGGTCAACCACATGGTCGGAGCGGCTGACACATGGGGGAGCGCCTTCGGGCTCGGCGCCGCCGTAGGAAGCGGCTACGAGGGAACGGGCAAACCATATCAGGTTCCCTACCCCTGCCCGGACGGGCTGTTGGTTGCCAGGACATGGGTGTACGACCACGTGCCGTATCCGATGCGCGTACCCAAGCCGCCGACGCGGTTGGATCTGCACGACATGTTTCCGACATCGATCTACAACGCCTTCGTCATCACCAACCCCAGGTGGGACGAAATCTTGGAACGCTTCAAGATCCCTTACAAACCCGATGTCATGATCAACTTCGGATCTAACTCCGTGATGACCATGGGCAATGCTGAAGCGGTGACCGAGAACTTTCTCAAGAAGTTCAACTTCATTTTTTCGTTTCAACTGTATATAACCGAGTTCGAAGAGGCAGTAGCAGACATCGTACTACCCGACGCGTGTTTCCTCGAACGCTACACACCGGCGGTGAGCTTCCCATCGACGTTCTCGCATCCCCAGGGAGAGGACGACTGGGGTTGGTCGATACGCCAACCGGTCGTCGAGCCGCTGCACGAGCGACGCGATTTCAATGTGGTGATGCTGGACATCTGTAAGCGCCTGGGCATCCATGGCAAGTACTACAAGGGTCTCAACGATTCCATCGGAATCCGCTACGGCGGTGACATGGACGAGAAATACAAACTGGTCGAGGACGGCAGTGTCGATCACACCTGGGAGGACGTGTGTGACCGCCTGTTGAAAGACCGCTTCGGTGAGGAACACGGTCTCGATCACGTTCGCGAAAAAGGTGTCTTCACGTGGCCCAAGAAGAAGGAAGATGTTTACTGGAAGTGGTTCAATCCATCCAGAGTGCCGATTTACTTCGAGTACTTCATCGACTCGGGTGAGCAGATCACCAAGTTGTGGGACGAGTTTGGTGGTGACGATTTCTTCGAGTTCGATTGGTCGCGTTTCAAAGCTCTGGCCGATTGGTATCCCTGTCCGACCCACACAGAAACGGCACCAGAGTACGACATGCATGCCTTCTATTGGCGCGCGGTAATGCACTGCAACTCGATGACACAGCAGAACCCCTACCTCGACGAGTGTTCGCAAGAAGATCCCTACGTGTATGCGGTGCAGATTCACAAGGACACGGCAGCCGAGAAGGGGCTTGCCGATGGAGACAACATCTGGCTGGAGAATCCCCAGGGTCATCGGGTCAAGGGCTGGATCGCGCTCACGGACGGCATCGAGCCGCATCACCTCGCCGTTGCTGCGGTGGCAGGTCACTGGGGCAACTACATGCCGGTCGCCAAGGGTAAGGGCACGTTCTTCAACGATCTGGTCGAGATGGATCTGCCCCACACCGATCCACTCACCTTCAACCAGGACATTTGTTGTCGGGTGAAGATCTACAAGGCGGACGTATGACCACAGTCGCTCAGGTGAACCGCACGAAATTGCCTCCATCGGAGTCGAGTATGCCACGCTACGGAATGGTCATAGACCTCAAGCGATGCTACGGTTGCTACGCGTGCGTCATGGCTTGCAAGGTGAAGAACCACACCCCACCTGGTGTATTCTGGTCCCGTATTCTCAAGGGCGAGACGGGCGCCTTTCCCAACGTGGTGCGTCAGGCCTTGCCGGTTCTCTGCATGCAATGCGACGAACCGTCGTGCATGGAGGTGTGCCCCACTGGAGCAACCGTGAAGCTGGACAACGGCATCGTCATCGTCGAGAAAGACAAGTGCATGGGATGCAAGTACTGCATGATGGCTTGCCCCTACGGAGCGCGTTACAGCGTGGAAGACTGGGAGAGTTACTTCCCCGACGGACTGCCACTCTCACCGTACGAGGAGTTCACCAAACAGGCCTGGGAAGAGAAATCGGGGGTCGGAGTCGCAACCAAGTGCGACTTCTGCCGCGACCGGATCGCCGAGGGCAGAGAGCCGGCCTGTGTGGATGCCTGTCCCGCCAATGCACGTACCTTTGGCGATCTCGACGATCCCGATAGCGACATCTCGATTCTGATCAAGAAATATCGCGGCGAGGTGTTGAATCCGGAGTTCGGTAACAAGCCCAAGGTCTACTACTTAGCGCCGAGATAGCGGGAGACGCACCATGAATCCGAAAGTAGACGGTCAGTTGCAGAGCGATTGGGGTTGGTGGGTTGCAGCTTACCTGTTCCTTGGCGGCATCGGTGGTGGTGCCTACACGATTGCAGCAGTCAACTGGTTTTTGGGAGAGAGCGTCTCCGCAGCTACCACGGTTGGCCTGTGGATCGGATTCCCGGCTCTCTTGATAGGCAGCATCTTCCTGTTGGCCGACCTGGGAACACCCACGCGTGCCGTATTGGCTGGCATGAAGCCCGGCTCGTCTTGGATTGCGCGAGGATTCTGGATCATCAGCGCTTTCATGATCCTGGCCTTGCTGCACCTGTACTTGCACACCTTCACCGACATTGGCCAGAGCGCCGGTGGGCGAACTCTGCTGAACCTCGTCGCCGTTGCAGGAATTGTCTGCGCTGTCGGTACGATGGCTTATACGGGAATCCTACTCGGGGCATCGAAGGGAATCCCGTTCTGGCGTACCGGTGCAGTCCCGGTGGTCTTCGTGATCTCCGCACTCGTTACTGGGCACTTCACCATAATGCTCATAGCCCTCATCTATCCGGGTATGAGTGCCGCAGCAGTCCAGACCATGTCGCTCGAAGCTGCAGTATTGGTGGTCCTGGAAGTATTGGCTATCCTCTTCTTCCTCCAGGCCGCTTTCAGAACGCCCGACCCCCGGGAGTCGGCACTGCGAATCTTGCGGAAGCGCTCGTTCGTCATCGGGTATTTCCTGCTGGGCTTGGCGGTGCCATTCGGGTTGATGCTGATCGTGTACCGCTACATGACCGTGCCGCAAGTGAGTGGCTACGTGATGACCGCCTCAGCAGG